>JAKQCM010000448.1 GCA_029559155.1 Chloroflexota bacterium | reverse complement strand
AGCTATCAAGACCCCAAGGGTTTGACACCTAAATAATCCAAATTTCCAGGATTAAACCCTTGGGGTCTTATTTTCACAAATATTTTTAGCAGCTGAGAGAATCGAGATGAACGTTGACATTCAGCCAGAAAAAGACGTAATCACCGTAAAAATCAGCGGCGAACTAAACCGCCAAACAGTGCCGGACCTCCAAGATAAACTGCTGCCGCTTGTTTCCCCCGGCTGCAAAATCTTGATGGATATGCGAGACGTGAGTTATATATCCAGCGCCGGACTACGTGTGTTTTTATTAATTTATCGCCAGGTGGATCATGAACACGGCCGTATCGTCCTCACCGGTCTGCAAGAAATGATCCACGACACCATGTCGATCACTGGTTTTCTCGACTTCTTCCAAACATATCCGACCGTCGCTGAAGGCCTCAACGCCCTCACACAACCAGCGCTCTAAAATCACCCTATCCACAACCTATGCAACGAATAGACGTTTACCCAACACACCGTTATCAAAATTTTTTGCTGCGGGTGGGACGGCCGTATCCCCTCGGCGCAAACTTCGTCCCCGGCGGAGTCAACTTTTCCGTTTTCTCCCGCTACGCCACCGATTGCGCCCTCGTTCTCTTTGATAAAGGCGCTCAGGAGCCATTTGGCGAAATCCCCTTCCCGGCCGAATTTCGCATCGGCCACGTCTTTTCCATGGTCGTGTTTGACCTGGATTACGAAAACATTGAATATGGCTACGTGTTTGACGGCCCAAACGCGCCACATGAAGGTCACCGCTTCGATAAATCTTGCGTCTTGCTCGATCCCTACGCGAAGGCAGTCAGCGGGCGTGATTTGTGGGGCAGTCCACCAAAATACAACGACGGCCTGCAACATCGCGGCCTGCTGGTTTACGATGATTTCGACTGGGTGCATGATCGGATGCTGGGCATCCCGGCGGAAGATCTGGTCATTTATGAGATGCACGTGCGCGGTTTTACGCGCCACCCCTCTTCCAACGTCAAATACCCCGGCACCTTTGCCGCCATCCGCGAAAAAATCCCCTACCTCAAGGAATTGGGCGTCAACTGCGTGGAATTTATGCCTATCCACGAATTTGACGAGCTGCAAAACACCTTCGTAAATCCTGAAACGGAGGAGCCGCTAAAAAATTATTGGGGCTATAACACGGTGGGCTTTTTTGCGCCAAAGGCCGGCTACGCCGCCACCGGTCGCCTGGGGATGCAGGTGGATGAATTTAAGGCTCTGGTAAAATTGCTGCATCAGAACGGCATCGAGGTGATGCTGGATGTGGTGTTTAACCACACGGCCGAAGGGGGCAACGACGACGATCACACCTTTTCGTTCCGGGGGATTGACAACAAAACGTATTACATGCTGCGGCCAGACGGCCGTTATTACAATTTCAGCGGCACCGGCAACACCATGAACTGCAACAACCCGGTCGTGCGCGGCATGGTGTTGGACTGCCTGCGCTACTGGGTAGCCGAGTACCACATCGACGGCTTCCGGTTTGACCTGGCCTCTATTTTGGGGCGCGATACGCGAGGCAATCCACTGTCCAATCCGCCGCTGCTGGAAGCGCTGGCCTACGATCCCATTTTGGGCAAAACCAAGTTCGTCGCCGAAGCGTGGGATGCAGGCGGGTTGTATCAGGTGGGGTCATTTCCGGCATACGGCCGTTGGAGCGAATGGAACGGCCAATACCGCGACACCCTGCGCCGGTTCCTCATCGGCGATATGGGCCAGGTGGGCGCGCTGGCCGAATGCATCCAGGGTTCACCCCACCTCTACCAGGAACGCGGCCCGACAGCTTCCATCAACTTCATCACCGCGCATGATGGCTTTACACTAGCCGACCTTTTTTCGTACAATGAAAAACATAATTGGGCCAACGGCGAGAGCAATCGTGATGGCCATACCCCAAATCACAGCTGGAACTGCGGCTGGGAAGGCCCCACCAACGACCTGGCAATCAACGCCTTACGCCGCCAGTTGATGAAAAATGCCATAGCAATCTTGATGGTCAGCCAGGGCATTCCGATGATCCTCATGGGCGACGAAGTGGCCCAATCTCGCAAAGGCAACAACAACAGCTACTGCCAGGATAACGAACTGAACTGGTTCAATTGGCAGTTATACGACAGCAACAGCGACATCTTTCGTTTCTTTAAAAACTTCATCGCCTTCCGCAAAGCTCACCCGGTTCTGCGCAGCCGCACACATTTCCGCAATATGGATTACGTGGGCAGCGGCTTCGCCGACATTTCCTGGCATGGCGTGGAAGCGTGGAACGCCGACTGGTCTTATCACAGCCGAACATTAGCCTTTATGCTGTGCGGTCAGCACGCGCGACAAGGCTCCGTGCAAGACGATTACATCTACGTGGCCATGAACATGCATTGGGAAAGCCATCAATTTGACCTGCCTAATTTACCGGGCGCGCGAAAATGGCGCGTATTTGCCAACACAAGCATGGCATACCCGGCAGATATTTGTGAACCAGGAGACGAGGTTAGTTTAGCAGTACAGGACTCTTTTTTGGTAGGAGCGCGTTCTGTGGTTGTCTTGGTTGGCCGGTAATTCGCAATGACCACAGCATCTCGCAAATCGAAGGCGGGATTTACCATGATGAAAGCGCTGAGAGTTGAAGGGACGTTACAGGCGATAGAACCTATTGTGAAATTTGCCATTCAGGCCGCCAAAGAAGCTGGTTTGGATGATCAGGCAACGTTTCGCATTCGGCTGGCTGTGGACGAATTGATTACAAATATCATCATGCACGGGTATATGGAGGCCGGTCGTTCTGGCGATATTATTATTTCTTCAGAGATAGACGAGGAGGGGTTAAAAATCTACCTGGAAGATTATGGCGTTTCGCACGATCCGCGCAATACACCGCCGCCGAACCTGGACGCGCCATTGGAGGAACGGCCGTTAGGCGGCCTGGGCATATATCTGGCCTTGTGGGCCATTGACCAATTTCATTACGAACACGACCGCAATGGCAACAGGAGTGTTCTTGTCTTGGAACGGCCGTGTCCGTCCAAAACCTGTTAAACCCATCCCCCACCATGAGCATCAGCTACGCCCACCTCCTCGTTGTCGACACCGATGAAAGCCGCCTAAACGCCCTGACTGAACCATTGCAAACCAACGGGTGGTACGCAGTCACCACCTGCCAAGACATTCAAACCGCCCTGTACAACCTCACATCCTCCGCCTACGACCTTGTGATGATTGATGTCACGCTGGCGTCTGCCGCCAATCACGAATTTTTACGCCGCATTCAGACCCACCCCCGACTCAACCAACTCCCGGTTATCTTGCTGGCCACGCCCTCGCAAATGGATTCCATCGCGGAAGCCCTGGAAATGGGCGCAGTGGATTACCTTTTCACCCCCGTCCCCAACATTTTACTCAAAGCCCGCCTGACCACCCACCTGCAGCAGCGCGAAGTACGCGCTCAGGCATTGTCTTGTCTGAACGCCTTCAACTCCATGAAGCAGCTGGCCGATGACCTGCGCGAAGTCATTTTACCGCTGGGCATTGCCTTATCCGCCGAAAAAAACTTCGATCGCCTTCTGGAAACCATTGTTCTCGAAGCCAAAGCCATTTGCAACGCCGACGCCGCCACCCTGTATCTGCGCACCGAGGATGAACGCCTGGCATTTACCATCATGCGCACCCACTCTCTGAATCTGGCTTATGGCGGACCAGATGCGCCGGCTATTCCTTTCGCCCCATTACCCTTGTTTTTGCCAGACAACGGTCAACCGAACCACAACAACATCGCCACATACGTCGCCCTAACCGGCCAATCTGTCAATATTCCCGATGTTTACAACGCCGCAGAATTTGATTTTTCCGGCACAAAAGCGTTCGACAAAAAACACAACTATCGCTCCATTTCCTGTCTGACCGTTCCACTAAAAAACAATGATGTGATCGGCGTTTTGCAGCTGCTGAATGCCAAATCGGCCGTAGACGACCACATTATCCCCTTCACCATTTACCACAAACTGGTCGCCGAATCGTTGGCTTCGCAAGCGGCCGTTGTGCTGACAAACCATGTCTTGCGCCAGCGACAAGAATCACTCCTGCAAGCCGAACGGGAATTGGAAATCGGCCGTCGCGTTCAGGCCGAATTTCTGCCCACCCACATCCCTCAGCCGCCCGGCTGGGAGATTGCGTTTCATTTTGAGCCGTCTCGCGTGGTCGCCGGCGATTTTTATGACGTGTTTTATCTGCCAAACAATAAAATAGGACTGGTCATTGCCGATGTCTGTGACAAGGGTGTCGCTGCAGCCATTTTTATGGCGCAGGTGCGCAGCCTGTTACGAGCCTTTATTCAGCAGCATTATTTTTTGAGCAACCATAATTTAATGGCCGTGGAGTCGCCTTATGTTGTGCCGCCAGAACTGAGCCAGTTCCGGGCCATTGATTTTTCCGCTTTGGTCGATTCTGTGATGCTGACAAATGTTCAGGTGGGCAGCAATCATGGCAATTACAACATGTTTGTCACGATCTTCCTGGCTTCGTTGGATCCGATAAGCGGCGAGTTTATTTATATTAACAGCGGCCATTTGCCGCCGTTGGTACTGCGTGAGGATGGGATACGGCAGTGGCTCATGCCCACCGGACCGGCAGTCGGACTGACGCCAGATGCGCGTTTCCAGGTAGGGTTCGGGTGTTTACAGCCCGGCGAGACGCTGTTGGCCTATACGGATGGCATTACAGAAGCGCGCAACCCGGATAATATATTGTTTGGCAAGGAGAGATTAAGGGCGATTTTGTCTGAGGGGAAACGGCCGTCTACCGCCGCCGATCTCTTAAACTACATTGTCAAATGCGTGCAAACCTACCAATACCCGGCCGGTCAATACGACGATATCACCTTAATGGCCGTCCGCCACCAACCGTCTATTTAACGCAGGCCTACATAGACCTGGTTATACAATTTATTTATCAGTGCAAGCAAAACAGAAGGGGAATCTCATGGAAAATGAACAGCCAGAAGAACACACCAGTATCATCTCCGATAAGCCGCACAGCGCGCCCTTGAAAGCTCTGGATGAAAATGCCGAGTTTACTTCCCGCACGCCGCCTCCTTTGCAAATAGGGTACAGCGGCGTCCAGATTCAGGCCCGCCTGCTCCCCGCAAAGCCGCCGGAATATAAGAGTGACGGCCGTCTTAAAAACGAATACTACGAACAAGAACTCGCCCGCCTGCAAAACGAACTGGTCAAACTGCAATACTGGGTCGCCGAAAAAGGGCTGCGCGTCGTCGTCGTTTTCGAAGGGCGCAGCGGCGCCGGCAAGGGCGGCGTCATCAAACGCATCACCGAAATGACCAATCCCCGCATTGTCCGCGTGGTCGCCTTGCCCAAACCCAGCGACCGCGAACGCACGCAGTGGTGGTTCCAACGCTACGTAGCCCACCTGCCGGCGGCCGGCGAAATCGTCCTCCTGGATCGCAGTTGGTACAATCGCGCCCTGGTAGAGCCGGTCATGGGCTTCTGCACCGAAGAACAATACCGCGAATTTCTGCGCTCCTGCCCCCAATTCGAGCGCATGATCGTGCGGTCCGGCATCATCCTGCTCAAATACTGGTTCTCGGTAAGCGATGAAGAACAGGAAAAACGGTTCCAGGCGCGGGCAGAAACACCTTACAAACGATGGAAACTCAGCCCAATGGATTTAGAAGATCGCCGCCGCTGGGTAGAATACTCCAAAGCCAAAGATCGCATGTTTGATTACACCGACATCAAACAAGCGCCCTGGTTCGTCGTCAACGCCGACGACAAGAAAAAAGCGCGTCTGAACACCATCACCCACATCCTCAGCGCCATCCCCTACGACGATATTACCCCGCCGCCCATCGACCTGCCGCCGCGCGAAGAAGACACGGGCTACATCCGCCCCCCCATCAACGAACAAACCTTCGTACCTTCGATTTACTAATTAAAAACCCTAAGGGTTTCAGCAAAACCCTTAGGGTTTTTAGTGCTACTAATTGCTGTGCGGTTCCATGCCCTGCGATTCTCGCCAGGCGTTGGAATCTGGAATAAACAGCGAAGACCCAAACTCGGCTACGCCAAAATTACCGATCAACTCTTGCGTCGGCACAGAGATCAGCCAGTCAATAAACTGATTGGCCAAATCGGCGTGAATATGCGCGCCTTTGTCTGGATTAACCGCAATCACGCCATAGGGATTGAACAGAATCGGGTCCCCTTCGACCAGGATAACCAATTCGGTTCCTTCGAGCGTCAGCGCCAAATAGGTGGCCCGGTCGCTGAGCGTGTAAGCCTGCTGCTCGTCGGCCATGGTCAACACTGCGCCCATGCCCTGTCCGGCGGAAATGTACCAATCGCCGGCCGGTTCAATGCCCGCCGCCGCCCAAATCGCTTTTTCTTTGGAGTGCGTACCGGAATCGTCCCCGCGTGACACAAACGGAGACTGGGTTTCGGCTATTTTGGTGAAGGCTTCCGTGGCATTGGTCATGCCTTGCAAACCGGCGGGGTCCGAAGGCGGGCCAACGAGGATAAAATCGTTGTACATTACATCTTCACGGCGCGACCCGTCACCATTGGCCATGAAGGCGTCTTCCTGGGCGCGCGCATGAACCAACAAGACGTCGGCGTTGCCGTCCACGCCCAATTGCAGCGCCTGCCCTGTTCCGACAGCCACGACATCCACATCGACATTGTACTCTTGCGAAAAGACGGGCAAAATTTCGGCCAACAGCCCGGAATTTTCCGTGCTGGTGGTGGTGGCCAGGAGGAGACGCGGCCGTTCGCCGGCCGTGTCCGCCGGCGCGGGAGCATCGGTAAGCGCGACCTCAGGGGCCGGGATGTCGGTGGCAACGGCCGTCGGCTCAGCCGTCCCACCACATGCAGCCAGCATCAAGGCCAAAACAAAAATCACAACAAACCACAACCACTTCTTTTTCATATTTCCTCCAAGGTAATTTGCCAGATAAGCGCCAAACGCTCTCTGGTGTGGACTAATAAACCATGTCGCCGCGCACAAAAGCCGCCGTGCGTGGATCGACAGGGTGGTTGAAAAATGTGTCCGTGGGAGCAGCCTCGACCACACGGCCGTTCAAGAGCAGCGCCACCCGATGCGCCAATCGTTTCGCCTGAAAGATGTTGTGCGTCACCAAAACCATCGTCATGGCCTGGGTCGCATTCATCTGCCGCACAATCTCTTCAATCATCCCCACGTTGTAGGGGTCCAGATTGGCCGTCGGTTCATCCAGCAGCAGCACATCCGGCTGCAAAATCATGGCGCGGGCCAGCGCCACACGCTGCGCTTCGCCGCCAGACAGGGTGCGCGCCCTTTGCTGCGCCAGGTCTTGCAGCCCCACCCGCGCCAGGACATCCGCCACTTGCTCCCGGCTGTCGCGGTTGCCGCGCAAGCGCAGGCCATAGGCCACGTTAGCTTTTACGGAGCGGTTGAGGAGAAACGGCCGTTGAAACACAGTTGTCACCCGTCGCCGTTCTGCCAGAGGAACCTCCTGCTGCCCATTAAAAACCTGGCCGCAAAAGGTAATGGTCCCTTTGGTGGGCGGCTCCAAAAAGTTGAGCAGACGCAGCAGGGTGCTTTTGCCTACGCCGCTCGGCCCCACCAGGGCCAAAATCTCGCCAGGGTAAACGGCCAATTCGTCGATGTGCAGCACAGAACGACCGTGATATGCCTTCTCCACCTGCCGCAGTTCATACAACGGCTCGCTCATTTGCTCACCTGCCGCTGCAAAACCAGCATGGTTGTGTTCACCACAAAGGCGATGCCAATTAAGATAATGCCCAGAGCAATCGCCAACTCAAAGTTACCCTTGCGCGTTTCCAGAACAACGGCCGTCGTCAGCACCCGCGTACGGCCGTCGATATTCCCCCCCACCAACATCACCGCGCCCACCTCGGCGGCAATGCGCCCTAACGCTGCCACAATGGCAATAATCACCCCCACCCGCGCCTCGGACAGCGTGGTGGCCATTTCTTGCCAACGGGTTGCGCCAAGCGATTTGATCTGCTGCTGCAACTGCGGATCCACCCCCAGCACGGCGGCCATCGTAAAACCGGCCACCAGCGGCACGGCGATCACGCTCTGCGCTAAAATCATCGCTTCCGGGGTAAACAATCGGGGAATCCAGGCCGACTCAATTTGCCCCAAAGGACCATTACGCGACAAAAGCAGGTAAACCAGCAGCCCTACCACCACCGGCGGGAACCCCATAGCCGTATACAGCAAGGCCATGACAAACGGCCGTCCTACAAACCGGCGCAACCCCAAAAACGCGCCGATCGGAATGCCAATCACCGTGCTGATCAGCAGCGCCGAACCGGAAACGCGCAGCGATAAAGCGACGATTTCCAACAGGTCAGGGTCGCCGCTAAGAATTAAACGGATGGCCTGATTTAGACCGCTGATGAGAACGTCGATGGCCCTGCCTCCAGAGCGTGAGTGCCCCAGGCCTGTCCGAAGTTGGGCAGCTTCGGACAGGCAGGGCCGGAACTAGGTAATGACATTAACCGATGGTTCCTCCACCGGATCATAACCATCAAGAGCGGCGACGGCCGTGCGGAAATGATCGCCGCGCACCAGGCGAACAAGGGTTTGCACGGCCGTGTTTTCCCACACAGATTGGGGAATGACCAGGTCGTATCGTTCGCGGGTCAGGGGAATAAAATCGAGGCCATAGGCGGCTCCGGCGGCGGCAATCGCCAGCCCAACGGTGGCGCTTCCTTCAGCCACGTTTCTGGCTACACGCAAATGGGTGGTTTCGACGGTGTCATAACCGGCCACGGCCGTTGCCTCTACCTCCATCGCTTGCAATTGACGATCCAGCCACACCCGCGTGCCCGAGCCAGCTTGCCGGTTTACCAACTGCACGCCCGGCCGGCTAAGATCGGCCAAACCAGTGATGGCCTGCGGATTACCGGGCGGTACAACCAGGCCCAGAGCGCGATAGGCCAACCCAACCAGATAAATCGGGCGGCCCGGCAGCACCCGCTGCACAAATGGCGCGTTATAGGTGTTCGTCTCGCCATCCCACAAATGCGCCCCGGCCAGATCGGCT
>JAKQCM010000090.1 GCA_029559155.1 Chloroflexota bacterium | reverse complement strand
GAATGACCAGTTCATTACCTGATTGTTTTCTTAAAGACCAATAGCTCCAGGCGCAACGGATAGCCGCCAACGACCAGCGCTAAAGCGTCGGTCTATAAAATAACGCCGGGTAAACCCGGCTTTTACGGCCGGCGCTCGTTGAAAATGGCCTTTGACATGCCGGCGATTTGCTTAACTTGTAACCAATGAGCTACCAGCTATCAGCTAACAGTTTTGTAAAGTTTTGGTAAGGGATGCGCGGGGGAACTTGAAATGTGCCGTGACGTATACTATACTCCCCTAGAGTATATCGTTAGAGGAGTGGTGATTCATTATGCCAATGTATAGTTTTGTCTGCCATGAGTGTGGGCAGCCTTTTGATAGAAAATTACGAATGTCGGAATCCGGGGATGTGCAGGAGT
The DNA here is from genome assembly GCA_029559155.1 of Chloroflexota bacterium. GTDB lineage: Bacteria > Chloroflexota > Anaerolineae > Promineifilales > Promineifilaceae > Leptovillus. The sequence continues at coordinate 3,006 of JAKQCM010000090.1, read as the reverse complement.
GCCCGACTTGTGGCAGTTGCAATACGCGCAAGTCGATTGGCGCGGTGGCGGTTGGCGGCGTGGCGCGCAGCAGCGCGCCGGTGAGTGTACGGCCGCCGAGCAGCCCTTTTTCTTGAGCGAGCGGATGCTAAACCGGCAGTTTGCCGGTAAAGAGTTAAACCTGACGGGAAACCCGAAGGGTTGAAGAAAACCCTTGGGGTTTGGGTAGAAGATGATGAACGTACAGACAACGGCCGTTAAAGAAGACATCCAGGTGCGGCTGCGGCGCATTGAAGGACAGGTGCGCGGTGTGCAGCGCATGGTGGACGAGGAGCGGGACTGCCGCGAAATCGTGCAGCAGTTGAAGGCGGTGCAGTCGGCGGTGAAGAATGCGACGAATGTGTTTTTGCAGGCGTATGCGCGTGAGTGTTTGCTGAACGACGATGAGCTTTCCCTTGAAGATCGGGCGGCGTTGGTAGATGATTTGTTGAATTTGATGACGAGGATTGATAACTGATGGCACATCGTAAAACGGCTACGCTGCGTTGGACAGGCGACGATTGGAATTTTGAGACGACTTTGGGGGCGGGGTATCAGGTATTGTTTAAGGCGCCGCAGGCCGACGAAACCGGCGGCAGCCCGATGGAGTTTTTTCTGGCGGGGGTAGCCGGCTGCACCGGCGTTGACGTGGTGTCGATCTTGAAGAAGATGCGCCAGGATGTGCAGGATTTGACGGTGTTTATTGATGGCGACCGGGCCGAGGATTACCCGATGGTGTATACGGATGTGAAGATTGTGTACACGGTGAAGGGGAAGGATATTGACCCAACGGCCGTCGAAAAAGCCATTGAACTCTCGATGACCAAATACTGCTCGGCCAGCATTACCTTTAAGCGGGCCGGGGTGCATGTGACCACGGAGTATGTGATTGAAGAAGTCGCCTGAGGGCGGTAACGGCCGTAATGCAAATTCGGCCACAAAATAAATCTATTCGCTTTAACTTTATTCGGGTGAAGCATAGAAAAAAAGAGCGTCTGCCATGCGGGGCAGGCGCTTTTTTATTGCCTGGATGTTGGTGGAGAGATTGGTCCAATCTTGGAGATTGGACCAATCCTGGCAGTTTAAAAAAGGAACCCCGGCGAGTGACGTATGTGGTGTTTCGGTCAAACAGGAGGCGTTTATATGTTGGTGAATCTCTTGGCGGCCGACGACAGTTGTTGGCTCCGGCCTCATGAATCCGCCGAAAGCGAGCGGGCACACTAGAGGAGATTCGGGAACGCACTTTTGACCCCGCCTACGTATCAGCCGGGGTAGTATGGGTGTTTGGGTTGTTAACGGTACTTATCTGCATTATAGAGTGTGCGGGAAACGGCCGTCAATGGGTCATGCCTTAAATCTTTACTTTTCTAATGGCCGTGGGGGTGAACCGTAATACGTGCTGCGTGATACGTGAAGGGGGAACCTCACGCAGCACGTATCACGCAGCACGCATCACGTTCAGCCATCATTCTCATCTATAACGGTCTGGGTGACGCGGTAGATGTCTTCCAGGGTTGCGCCGCGGGCGCGCTCCACACGGTCGATGCGTTTTTGGAATTGGGCGGTGGCATAGTCGATAAATTCCGACTCTTGCAAGCCGAAGGGGATGGGATCATAGCAGTCGAAGGCGTCGCCGATGACGCCGAGGCCGGGGATGAGCAGTTCATTCATGGTGTCTTCGACGACGGTCCAGAGGCTGTCGTCTTGGGCGACGAGGCGGGAGATGAGGAAGATGCCGTAGGCGATGTGGCGCGATTCGTCTTGTTTAAGGAGCTGGATGCCGCGGCGCACGCCGGGCATGAGGTTGTTACGTTCCAGGACGGTGAAGTAGGAGTGGTAGCCGGTTTCGGCGAGCATGCCTTCGACGAGCAGGTTGTAGGTGACGGCCGCTTTGACCTGGGCGGCGGGCGACGTATCGTGCCTAAGGGCCTGGAGGGTGTGGGGCAAGGTTTCGTAGAAGATGGTGCGGTAGTTGGGGGTGTGGTAGTGGCTCAGGTCGAAGGTTGTGCCGGTGACGGTGGAGAGGAAGCGGTGGAAGAAGTCGGTGTGTTTGGCTTCTTCGAAGAGGAAGGTGGTGAGGTAGATTTCTTCTTCCAGGCGGCCTTCCTGGGCGATGACCTGGATGAGGGGCAGCAGGTCCAGGGTGACGGCTTCTTCGCCAGCCTGGAAGAGGGCGGTGAGGCGCAGGAGCAGGTCTTGTTCGTCGGCGGCCAGGCTTTGCCAGTCGGGGATGTCCTGGCGGAAGTCGATGTCGCTGGGGTTCCAGATGCCGAATTTTTTGGCTTTTTCGTAGAGGCGCATGGGGGGGATGTCGCGCTGCAGGCCGCGGGTGGTGGTGACGAAGGATTGGTGGGACATGGGATTACCTCGCTTTTGGGTTGGGGGCGTTCAGGGGTGTAGGCGTGGTGCGTGATGCGCGGTGCGTGATGCGTGTTGTTCTGATGGCTGAGCGCCTGGTGTTTTTAAAGGGGTGATGGGGGGTGCGGTGATCGATTGGTTGGATTGTAGCGGATTGGGCGGCGGAGGGCGAGGGGGGAGCGGATTTTAATGCCAAGGCGCGAAGGGGCAAAGGGGTAAAGGTAACCGGCAGATATGGGGGGCGGGATAGGTCTTAAGAAGGGTTCAGAAAGGATGATCGAAGGACGAGCGAAGGATGAGCGAAGGATGCCTGGAGCATGAGTTGGTAAAGGCAAACCTGTATATGGGAGATATGGCCTGAAACGGGGCGTTTGGCCTGGATGTGGGCAGGAGCGAGAAGTGAGCGGAAACAGGGGGCAGGCTATATATGGGGGTCCTGGTGGGGGGGGTGAGGGGCAAGCGTGGTGTGGCTCGGACAGAGGCGTGATTCGTGAGGAGTTAGACACCTTCTCGACAAAATTGATAAACATTTACTGTACCTTAACAATCGAATGAAACTGCCGATGATGAATAAACTTTGGCTGTATGAAAAATGACCATAGCGGATGGTTTGGTTTCAGGCAGGCTCTC
>JAKQCM010000089.1 GCA_029559155.1 Chloroflexota bacterium | reverse complement strand
AGGGGAATAGGTGTGTTGGGCGCTGGAAAAAGCCAGGCCGCCCTGGTAGTCGCTTTCTACCAGATGGGCAAAGACGAGGGGTTCGCCGGCCAAAGCAACGGTGTTGAAGGTCGCCACCAGCGGCTCAATCGTGTACAAATTCGTGCCGCCAACCGGGAAAGCGCTGTATTTTTCCACCACCAGGTTGACGGTGACCTTGTGGCGCAATGTGTCCGGCAGTTCGGCAATCTGGCCGCCAGAAGGCGCGCCGAACACGTCGCCGGGCTGGGCGGCGGCAAAGGACGGGTCGAGCGGCGTCCAGCCGCTGCCGGGCAGATAGGCTTCCACCCAGGCGTGGGCCTGCGCTTCGGCCAGCAGGTCGGGATCGTTGGCCGGGTCGGCAGTGACGCTGCCGGGCAGGATGAGGCCGCTGGGCGCAGCCACGTCCGGGAACATGCCGGCGATCAGCGTCTGGGCGTTGCTCTGATCCAGCGCGCCCAGGCGGTAGGCGGCAGGCACGCCGCTGGCCCGCAGCAGGGCAATCAGCAGGCTGGCCTGATCGACGCCGTTGCCGGCGGCGCTCCACAGCGTGCCGCGCGCGCCGCGCAGGCTGCCGGGGTAGCTTTCGTAGTCCAGGCCGCGCACAAATTCAAAGATGGCGGTGGGATCGTGACCCAGTGCGGCGGCCTGGCGGCTGACGTAGGTATCGTCGCAGTTGGCGTCGGGGGTGCAGACCAGCCATTGGGCGAAACCGTCGGGGGCCAGGCGGATGGGAGAGACGGCCGTTTCCACCCCTCTGCCCCGCCAACTGCCATACGCCGCCGCGCCCGCATCCAGATCGACAAAATCGGCCGCAGCCGAGGGAAGGGTCATGGTGAGCACCAGGCTGGCGGCGCTGAGGGGCGCAATATCGCCCAGATTGAAGGAAAGATGGCTGCCATTTTGGTCGGCGGGCAGCGAGGCAGCTTGCAAGCCGGTCTGGGCGTTGGTGAGCTGAAGGGCAAGCTGCGCCCCGCGCACGGTGTTGGGGTCGGCGGCAAAGTTGGCGGCGCTGATGGCCGCCAGGGTGTCGGTGATGGTGTCGCCGGGCGCGGCCTCGGGCCGGATGGTGGGCGAGAGGGTGTTGCGCAGGGTGTAGGTGATGACGGCCGTTCCCCCCGCCTGATACGTCGATTGGGCGCGCGACAGTTCCAGCGGGTGGAGGACGTCGGGCGTGGTGGGGGTGGCGGCAACGGCCGTTACCGGCGCTGCAACCACCGGCTCGCTCTGAGCCGATGGCGCGGCGGCAACTGGCGCAGCCGGCATCAGCCCCACAACAGGCAGCGTCAACTGTAACAACAGCCCTAAGCTGACAACCAGGGAAATCAATTGGTGAAACTTGTTTTTATGGCTCATGGTTCCTTCCTTCGAGTTGGGGGGGAGTTGACAAGTTGGTCTTGCAAAAAAGACCACAAATGATCAGGCGCGGCAAAACTGCGTCTTTCGCCGGTGTGGGGATTTTCGACCGTCACCCGCCAGGGCGATGTCTCGTCCTCGCGCCAGAAACGCAGCAAGTACGCCAGATAATGATTCGATTCGGATGTGGGTTTTTCCATCGCGGGTCAACCTGATTTGGCTATAATGGGCACAGTTTAAAAACAAATCGATCCAAAAACGATCGAAGCAAGTTTAGAGAGGCGAGAAGACGAAATGGCAAGGAGATTTGACAATCTCCCATCTACCGTCTTTAATCTTTTGCATTTGTCTCGCGAAACGGAAAGCAATTGTTCAACCGGCGACTGAAAAACGGCGATCAAGCATTTTATGACACAGTTACTGGCTATTCATTTATTGGGACCCATCAAAATTGAGTTAGACGGCCGTCCGCTGACTGATTTGGGCACGCGCAAGGCTGCCGCGCTGCTGGCGTTTTTGGTCTGCCAGACACGGCCGTTTTCCCGCGAAACCCTGGCCGACTTGTTATGGGACGACCGCGACCCGCAGCAAGCTCAGGCCAATCTGCGGTCTCTGCTTTCGGGCATGCGAAACCGGTTAAAACCTTATCTCACCATCACCCGCCAAACGGTGGCCTTTAACCACAAAAGCGCGTATTGGCTGGATACGGCCGAATTTTTGCGCCTGCTGCAACACGAGGAAGCCAAACCAGGACCGTATGGCACGATCTCGGCGGCGGGTCTTCAGGCGCTGGAAACGGCCGTCGCCCTGTATCGCGGCGATTTCTTAGACGGCTTTTACGTGCGGGAAAGCCGGGGATTTGAAGAATGGGCGGCGCTGGAACGGGAACGACTCCAGCGTCAGGCCATTATCGCCCTGCGCCTCTTGGTGGACCGCAGCCAGGCGCAAGGCGAATACGCCGCCGCGCTTGGTTATGTTAACCAACTAATTGGTCTGGATGATCTAAACGAGCGGGCAAACCGGGACAAGATGCTGCTGCTGGCGCGCAACGGCCGTCTCAATGCCGCCCTCCGCCACTACGAAGCCTACAAAACCCTGCTGGCCAAGGAATTAGACGTTCTGCCCGGCCAGGAAACAATCAACCTGTACGAACAAATTCTGGCCGCCAGGTCCCAACCGCCGCACAATTTGCCGCCGCCAGCCACGCCCTTTGTCGGCCGCACCCGCGAGCTGGCCGACGCGCGGCGGCGGCTGGGGCAGCCCACCTGCCGCCTGCTGACGCTGCTTGGGCCGGGCGGCATGGGCAAAACGCGTCTGGCGCTGGCCGTCGCCGGCGAGATAGCGGCCAATCCCGGGTTGTTTTTGCATGGCGTCCGGTATGTGCCCCTGGCGGAGATTCACGGCCCGGCGCTGCTGCCGACGGCCGTGGCCAACGCCTGCAACTTTACCTTTCAAGGCTCCTCCGACCCGATGGCTCAATTGTGTGAGTTTTTACGGCCGCGAGAAATGCTGCTTGTGTTAGACAACTTCGAGCATCTTTTTGGCCCACACCTTGGCCCGTTGGATGGCGTAGACATGCTGCTAACGCTGCTGCAAGAAGCGCCGCAGCTCAAACTTCTGGTCACCTCGCGGACGCGGCTGCAACTACAAGAAGAGTGGGTTTTCGATCTGGACGGGCTTCATTTTCCGGAAAGCCTGGCAGGCGAAAATTGGGAATCTTACAGCGCCATTCGCCTTTTTCGACAGCAGGCTGAGCGAGTAAACCATCACTTTGCCCCAGACGAGCGGGATTACCAGGCAATGGCTCAGGTTTGCCGCATGCTGGATGGCCAGCCGCTGGGGATTGAACTGGCGGCCGCCTGGGCGCGGCAATTTAACTGCTCAGAAATTGCCCAGCAGATTCAGGGAGATCTGGACTTTTTATCGACGAGTCTGCGCAATGTACCGGCGCGGCACCGCAGCCTGACGGCCGTGTTTGACCATTCCTGGCAGCTTTTAGCGCCAGCCGAACAAGACGTTTTTACGCGATTAGCCGTTTTTCAGGGTAGTTTTTCCAGGGAAGCGGCAGAAGCGGTGACCCAGGCCGGGTATAAAGAAATAGAGGCTCTGGCGGCCAAATCGCTGCTGCACAGGCGGGCAGACGGCCGTTACGACATGCACGAACTTCTGCGCCAATACGCCGCGCAGCAACTCGGCCGCACGGCTGAAGAAATACCCACCGCCGGACGGCACGCCAGGTATTATCTGGACTTATTGGCCGCACAAGGCAGCGGCGACGGAACCGACCAACGCCAAACCATCCTGATGGACCTGCCCAACATTCGCGCTGCCTGGGATTGGACGGCCAGGCAGCGGGACTGCGCAAAGCTGATACAGGCGGCACGGCCGTTGCACGGCTTCTACAGCGTTCAAAGCTGGTTCCAGGAAGGCATCGAAGCCTTCCAATTTGCCCTTGATCTGCTGGCAACACTGCCGCCAACTAAAGACAGCGCCTATGGTTTTTGTGATCTGCTCAGCCGAAAAGCGCGGCTGCACATTCATATCGGCCAATTAGAGCAGGCGCGGCAGGCGCTGGACAAAGCCATGACCTATTTGCCGCAGGTCGATGATGCGGAACGTCACTCGGCGATTTTGGGCTATGTGGCTATCACCCGCTTTTATGCCGGCGATTTCCAACAGGCCGCCGAACTCGCGCAGGAAAGCCTGCGCCTGGCCCAGGCCGCCGGCGACGACGATGGGACCGCGTTTGCCTATAATTTTTTGGGCAGTTGTTATAAAGCGTTGGGCGATTATGCACAGGCCGGCATCCATTTTCGCCAATCCTCCCAGGTCTACCAAAAGCTGAATGATAAGTTAGGCGAAGCCATGACGCTGAACAATTTAGGCAATTTGGCCCAGGCCACCGGCGATTTTGCCACAGCCCAGGCGCATTACCTCACGTGCAGCGCCCTGTTTAAAACCATCAGCCATACACACGGCGCAGCCACCACGCTGGCCAATGCCGGACGTCTGGCGCTAAAACAAGGCGACACAACCCAGGCGCGCCAGCTTTTGCTGGAAAGCCTGGCCCTGAAACGAGAGCAAAAGGATGATCGGGGCACGGCCGTTGCCCTGGTTGGTTTGGGCGGCGTCTCGGTAACGTTGGGCGATCTGGACCGGGCCGCCGACGAATTAAACGAAGGGCTGGCGCTCTCGCAGCGATCCGGAGACACAAAATTGATGCTGGAAGCGCTCAATGTCATGGCCGCGCTGGCCGTCAAACGCGGGCAGGCCGAAATCGGCCAGCAATTGTTGGCCTTTATCCTGAACCACAAAGCGACGGCCCAGGAAGTGCGAGACGCGGCCCAAGACGTGCTGGCGGAGGTAACGGCCGTACTGCCCGCCGACCGGCAGCAAGAGGCTGCAGCGGCTGGAAAACGGCTGGATTTGGCGACGGCCGTAACGCTGGCGATGGTGGGGAAACGGCCGTAAATCCCACCTACCTTACCACCTATCAACCCCCCTCATCTACCCCTCATGAAACTCGTTAAAACCAGCAAATTAGGATATAATTCGGCACGTTAAAAATCATGATTTCGGGTCGTCTGCCACCCTGATATTTGGTGGCCTTTTTTATGCAACAAGCCGGAAAATAAATCCTTCAACCCAGGCCCAAATCGCGGAGGTTTCATTTGGAAATCGGAACAGTTAGCACCATCGACATCAATCGGGAGATGCGAAATTCTTACCTCGATTACGCCATGAGCGTCATCGTCTCCCGCGCCTTGCCGGATGCGCGAGATGGCCTGAAGCCTGTCCACCGGCGAATTTTGTACGCCATGCACGACATGGGCATTCGCTACAACACCCCACACCGCAAAAGCGCGCGTATCGTTGGTGAAGTGCTGGGTAAATACCATCCACACGGCGATTCATCCGTGTACGATGCCATGGTCCGCATGGCCCAAGATTTTTCCATGCGCTACATGCTGGTCGATGGCCAGGGCAACTTCGGCAGTATCGACGGCGATAGCGCCGCCGCTATGCGCTATACCGAAGCACGGCTCGGCCGCATTGCCAACGAACTACTCGAAGACATCGATAAAAACACCGTCGAATTTGTTCCCAATTTCGACGACAGCCTACCCGAACCCGATTTACTGCCCGCTCGCCTGCCCAACCTGCTGCTCAATGGTTCTTCGGGTATCGCCGTCGGCATGGCAACCAACATCCCGCCCCACAATCTCAGCGAAGTCTGCGATGCCATCATTCACCTCATCGACCATCAGGACGATTGGGAAGAGGTGACGCTAGACGACTTGATGCAGTTTGTCAAAGCGCCAGATTTTCCCACCGGCGGCCAAATTTTAGGCATCGAAGGAATTCGCAACGCCTATGCCACCGGCCGTGGCCGGGTCATCATTCGTGGGGTGGCTGAAATTGAGGAGTTACCCGGCAAATCAGACCGCCAGCGCATCAACATCAAAGAGCTGCCCTTCCAGGTCAACAAAGCGATGCTCATCGAACGGATTGCCGAGCTGGCTACCAGCGGCGTCATCCCCGATATTTCCGATTTGCGCGACTCCTCCGACCGCCAGGGCATTTCCATCATTGTCGAATTAAAACGCGGCACCCAGCCGATGAAAGTGTTGAATCAACTGTTCAAACACACAGCCCTGCAAACGACGTTCGGCGTGCAAATGCTGGCGCTGGTAGACAAACAGCCCCGCTTGCTTTCGCTGAAACGCGCCTTGCAAATTCACATCGACCATCGCCTGGACGTAATTACCCGCCGAACCCAGTTTGATCTGGACAAAGCGATGAAGCGGGCCCACATTTTAGAAGGCCTTTTGATCGCCCTGGACCACTTGGATGAAGTGATTGAAACCATTCGCCGCTCCAATGACGCGGACGAGGCGCGCAACCAGTTGGTAAGCCGCTTCGGACTGACGGAGGTGCAGGCCACAGCTATTTTAGACATGCAGCTGCGCCGGCTGGCGGCGCTGGAACGGCAAAAAATCGACGATGAATACCGGGAGATTTCGGCCCACATCGAGTATTTGCGCGGGCTGCTGGCCGATAAAGGCAAAATCCTGGCCTTGATCAAAGAAGATTTGCTTGCCCTGAAGGAACAATATGGCGATGCGCGACGGTCACAAATTGCTTATGGCCTTGACGCCGACATCAACATGGAAGATTTGATTAAGGACGAGGATGTCTTTATTTCCATTACCCAGCGCGGTTATGTCAAGCGGACGCCGGTGACGGCGTACCGACTGCAAGGGCGCGGCGGCAAGGGGCTGATTGGCATGACCACCCGCGATCAGGACCAGTTGGAGCATTTGTTTGCGGCCGGTACGCTGAATACCATTTTGTTCTTCTCGAATTTTGGCAAAGTGTACGCCATTAAGGCCTATGAAATCCCCGAATTGGACCGCACGGCGAAAGGGACGAATTTGATGAACATTTTGCCGCTGCTGCCAGAGGAAAAGATCACGGCCGCTTTGCCGGTGGTAGATTTTGATGATGCGGAATATTTGATTATGGTGACGTGTAACGGCCGTATCAAACGCGTCGAAATCAACCAGTTCAACAACGTCCGCCCCAGCGGTCTCATTGCCATCTCCCTGGACGACGGCGACCAGCTCAACTGGGTCAAGCTCACCCACGGCGAGCAAGACATCATTTTGGTCAGCGAGCAAGGGCGCGGCATCCGCTTTAGCGAGGAAGATGTACGCCCAATGGGCCGCGGCGCGGCCGGCGTCAAAGCCATGAGCCTGGACGACTGGGACCGCATCGCCGGAGCCGATGTGGTAACGCCCGGCGACGACCTACTGATCATCACCGAAAAGGGTTACGGCAAACGGACCCCCTTAGACGAATATCGCCAACAAGGGCGGTATGGCCAGGGCGTGGGCGCGATGGTCCTTTCGCCGGAAAGAACTGGCAAAATTGTCAGCGCGCGAGTTGTAACCGCCGGGGATGAAATCACCTGCATTTCCACCAACGGCATCATTCTGCGCACAGAAGCGGATACCATTTCCCAACAAAGCCGGCTCACGCAAGGCGTGCGGGTAATGGAACTGCGCCCTGGCAACTCAGTCGCTTCGGTGGCTGTGCTGCGTGAAGGGAAACTGTCTCGGGTGAATGGGCAGGAGGAAAATGGCGACACGGCCGTTTCCGACTCCCCCGCCACCACCCCGGCTGAAAATCCCATCTGACAACCATCACAATCAATCAATCCGCAAAACCTCGCAGGGCTTCCCCCTGCGAGGTTAATTTTTCCTGAATACCCCCCGCCAATCCCCTCCTTGCCTGCCTCATTCACAAATTATGTTATAATGCCTAGCGCAGATTTGCCATAAGGTTTGAAAATTTATGACATCTAGTTCGCCTAAACGCCGTCCCCAATCCCGAATTAAATTACCCATTTGGGCTATCGGAATCCTGGGGATTATTCTATTAGTCATCTTGGTAGGCAGTTCTATCTGGCTGTTCCAGACAGTCCGTGAAATGACCTCTGCCTGGGAAGTCACCAATCCTGATTTCGGCAGTGTCGAAGAACCGCGCACGCCCGATGAGGCAAACAACGCCTCCGCCAACACCCCAGACTCAAATACCAGCTCCTTACCCATAAACCTGAATGCCGATTCCGTACCGCCATGGAGTGGTCAAGAGCGTGTCACCATCCTGATGTTGGGCATCGACCAGCGCTGTGAAGAAGATGGTCCCACTCACACAGACAGCATGATGTTGGTTACGGTCGATCCGGTCGGCCTCTCAGCAGGCATTTTGTCGCTGCCGCGAGACATGTGGGTAGAAATCCCCAGCGTCGGCGTCGACCGCATCAATCAGGCCAATTATTATGGTGAAATTTACGACTACCCTGGCGGCGGGCCGGCCCTGGCGGTTGATACAGTAGAAGCTTTTCTTGGCGTAAAAATTGATTATTATGCGGCCGTCAATTTCGACGCCTTTGTTGAAATTGTGGATCAGATTGGCGGCATCGACATAGTCGCCCCTGAAGCTATCACGGACGAAACTTATCCGGACCGCTGCTATGGCTACGACCCCTTCCAGATTGAAGCAGGAGACCAGCATTTAGACGGGCAGACCGCGCTTAAATATGCCCGCACACGCGCCACCTTCGGCGGTGACGTCGATCGCGCCGGACGCCAGCAAGCCGTTGTTTTGGCGGTTCGTGACCGGGTGCTGAGCTTAAATATGCTGCCATCGCTCATTACCAAAGCCCCCGCCATGTGGCAAACGCTGCAAGACAATGTGCGAACCGACATGACGCTGGAAGAGGCCATGCAGTTGGCCCTATTGGTGCAAGAAATTCCGCGCAGCAGCATCCATACATCGGTCATTGATTATGATTATGTCTACGCCGAAACGACCCCCGACGGCCGTCAGGTTTTAGTTCCCAACCGCGACAACATCCGCCAACTACGCAATGAGTTATTCACCGCCCCGGTCATCCCCACGCCTGAAATTCAAAATCTGCCGGCGCTGATGGCCGCCGAAAACGCGCGCGTCGCCGTCTTTAACGGCACACCTGTTTTTGGTCTGGCCGGCGATACCGAAGCGTTCCTGAAATCCCAAAACATCAATGTCGCCGAAATCGGCAATGCTGATGCAGCTACTTATCGCACGACTCAAATTATTGATTATGGCGATCACCCAAATACCCAACGTTTCCTTATCCAATTGATGGGCATTCCACCGCTTAACGTCAGCAGCGGCAGCAGCCCGGATGGGGATTACGATCTGCTGATTATTCTGGGCAGCGATTGGCATGTTCCCGGTCAATAATAATTGCTTGTCATCAACTGAATCGAACATCTTAGCAGAGGAGATCAATGCGAAAAAAGGGCTGGTCGTGCCTGATTATTGGCATCCTGTTCACAACGATATCCTGCCAACCTCTTTCTGAAGACAACGGGAGTCAGGCGTTTCTGGAACCAGCGGTAACCAACTCAGCCGGGACAACGGCCGTTGCCCAACAACCGACCGCCACCAGCAACAAACCCCAACCAACCCCCACCCCACCTCCCAAACCCACACCAGAACCCACCAGCAACTTCCTGAAAAATTGGCAGCTCCTCGGCGACGAGGCCATCGGCCTGCAAATTGCCATTCCACCTGATTGGGAAAACTTTTCCGGCAGCCTGCAGCTGGACAGCACCGCCTTAAACAGCCCGTTGGGCCTGCTGAATTTGCTGGCCGCAAATTCGGAGCGCGTGGGCAGCAGCGTGTTGGCCGGTAAAGACTTCCAGACCGGCGCGTTTATGGCCGGACTCATCACCAATCTCACTGTCCCTGCGCCGCAGCCAGAAGCCGGATTGCAATGGGTGCTGCAAAATATCCAGGCCACAGATCGTCAGGTCAGCGAAATAACAACCATTTCTTTGCCGGGCATCGCCGGCGCGTATGCCGATATTTTGGGCAACCCGATCCTGTTTTCTGCCGAACGCGGGCAAAATCTTGTTACCCGAGTTTTGTTTCTAACCGGGCCGGAAACGGCCGTTTCCCCGCTCAACAACGCTCAGGCCATCTACATTTTCAGCGCCACTCTGCCCGAATGGGAACGCTACGAACCGCTGTTTAGCGAGATGATCGAGACCATTGCCGTACACAATCTGGACAGCGGCCTTGCCAATGGCGACGGCCGTTTACATCTCGCCGGTGAAATTAGTAACCAGGGAACAGTTAACGGCCGTCTGGACAACAACCTCAACGACATCTGGACCTTCACCAATTCCGGGCCGGCTTATGCCACCATTTCCCTGAAACCAGAAACCAACAACCTCGATTTAACCCTCACCGTCATCGACCCGGCCGGACAGACAGTGGCCAAAATCGATCATGGGTACGCAGGCGACATTGAAACAGCCGCCGACTTGCTGCTGACAGAAAACGGCCGTTATCTCATCGAAGTTAGCGATTTTTTCCGTGAATCCGGCAGTTATGTGCTTGACCTCACGCTCTCCGGCACGCCCATGCTCAGCGGCGGCGGGCAAATTAACCCCGGCCAAAGCATTCAGAGCGATCTGCCGCCAAACGGGCAGCAGTTTTGGACCTTCACCGGCACGGTGGGCGACCTGATAAGCATTGTTGTCACCCCCGATGAACGGTTCGACGCCTTGCTCAATATGTATGGGCCAGACGGCCGTCAACTGGTAGCCCTCGACGAAGGGTTCAGCGGCGACGCCGAAGTCGTGTCCGGCTTCGAACTGCCCGCGACCGGCGAATACACCATCCTCGTACAAAGCTTCGCCGGCAACAGCGGCTCCTACACCCTGTCGCTGGACGAAGGCGGCGAGAGCACAGCCAATTTTTATGACGCCGGCGATCTGGTCTATGGCGACATCCGCCAGGAAAGCCTGCGCTCCCACGAAGCCCACGCCTGGTTTTTCAGCGGGCGCACCGGCGATATGGTGATGATCGAAGTGAAACCGCTTAACCCCACCCTGGATCTGGAGATCTGGCTGCTGGATGAAGCGATCAACCGTATCGCCGCCCAGGATACCTTCCTCCAGGGCGAAAACGAACTGATCGACCTGACGCTGCCGCAAAATGGACAGTACCTTATTCTGGTGCGCGATTTTAACGGCGCGCCCGGCGATTATGAGATACGCCTGGCGGCGCTGCCTGTGGCGACGCCGGTCGCCATGGGCATCTTGGAATTTGGCAGCGCTGTTTCCGGCGTGTTGGAGCCGGAGCAAAGTCTGGTTTATTATTTCGATGGCCTGCAAAACGACACGATTCAACTGGAACTACTTACCGAAACAGCCAGCAGTGACCTGGCCCTGACGCTGCTTTCGCCAAACGGCCGTGCCTATCTGCGCATCGACGATGGACAGGCCGGACAGCCAGAAAACTATACCCTGACGCTGCCGGAAAACGGCCGTTGGGGTATTGTCCTCAACGAATTTTTCGACGAAGGCGGCGCCTTCACCCTCACAGTATCGCGTCAATGATTTTGCACAAAATCGAAACGGACGAGGTTCTGGTTGCAACTGGCTCTGGTTTGCACGCGGTAAGCCTGGGAAACGGCCGTGCCACTCGACGATTCTAACTGCACTTCATAATCCCGAATCACCGGCGAATCAAACAAAAACTGCTCCCACCCAGACGGGCTGTAATCCGGCGCACTGCCCACTTGCAGCCGCGAATCGACGCCGCTGCCCCACACATGCACCACATAACTCCCCGCAGCCACCGGATTGCCCGACAAATCCAGCACCTCGCCGGCAATGCCCATCCAACCACAGCCCGCATTATTGGCGTAATTTTGCAAATAAAACGGGCTGGTATTTGATTTGGTGAACAGATACTGCGAACGTGTAGCACTGGCAGTGGGTGATGGACCGGGCGGCGTTTCTGTGGGGGTATTGGAAGGCGTCGGGGTGTGGGTGGGGGTTGGGGTTCGTGTGGGGAAGGTGGGCACTGGCGACGGCGTATACGTCGGGCGAGAGGTGGTTGTAGGCCGCGCCGTGGCTGTGGGTTGAGGCGGCAGCGGCGTCCAGGTCGGCTGTAATGGCGTCGCCGTCAGCGTTGGCAGCACAGCCAGACTGGCCGCTGTTGGCAGCGGCGTGCTGGTCGGCAGTTCACCCTGCCACTGTCGCTGCACGCGAACGGCCAGATTCACGGCCGTTTCCCGGCCCGTCGGCCACACCAATATGACCAAAAACACCACGATCAACAACAACGCCAAAGACAAAAGCGCGGCCGTCAACACGTTCAATAAACTGCCAACACATCCGGTTTGCTGCGGTCTGGTGCGACTCAATGCTTGTTTCCAACTCTTAATTGGGGCATGGTTCTCCGCCTCCAAACAGGACCGGCGACCAAACTATGTGTTCTGTCACGATGAGCCATCATGCCCCGTTATTTACCATGAGGACAATATCGGCTTGCTGCCATAAATCGGCCAACCAGGCTTCAAAATCGGCCTGCAGCAGCGCATATTGCATGTCCGGCTCTAAGCCGCGTTGGGGATCACGCTCAATCACTTGCACGATGTAGAAGGTCTGACGGCCGTCATCCCCCGTCACGGCAACCACATCGCTCACCTGCCCCGGCTGCAAGGCAAACGCGGCCTCTTCCACCGCCGGAACCAGCAGCGAGCCGCGCGCAAAAAAGCCCAAATCGCCGCCATTGTCGCCCGTCACGCGGTCCAACGAATATTGCTGCGCTAAAAACGCAAAATCGTCGCCATTCTGGGCGCGCTGCCACACTTCCTGCGCCAGGGCGGCGTCATCTACCTGAATGTAACGGGCGCGAACCTGCTCCACAGCGCGCGGCACATCGGCCGTCACCTGATCACGCATCTGACCGGCGATCATTTCCGCCGCTAACGCTTCGCGGAATTCCGCTTCGGTCCACTGATTGGTGGCCAACCAGGCATTAAAACTGTCATCGCCGCCGGCGGCCGTGCGCAGCTCGGCCAATTTTTCGTCTACCATGGCCGGCGTCACAACAATTCCGGCGGCTTGGGCTGCCTGGGCAATCAAGACCCGCTCAATCAACGCTTGCAAAACCTGATCGTGGTAATCGGGGTTTGGCACGGCCGTTGCCATCTGGCTTTGCGCCTGTTCATAGCGGGCTAACTCTTGTTCGTACACCGACAAATACAAAGGCTGACCGTTGACAGTCGCAGCAAGGGGTTCGGTGGGCGTGGGCGTGGGTGGAACGGCCGTTTCCGTGGGCACGGCCGTTGGCGGCGCAGCCTGCTCCGGAGCCGTCTCATTGGGCGATTCGGCAACCTGCGGCGCACTCGTTGGGGCAGAGGAATCGGTGTCCTTGCCACAAGCCGCCAACAGGAGCAGCAACAGCCCCAAAATGAATATCCCACGCAGTTGTTTCATGTATCAATCCAATCAATAAATGACATAATGTGTAACTGTACAGCCGATTCGATTATACCCAGACCCTATTGACCGGCAAATTCGTGGCCATCGGGCAGGCCCGAATAACTGCCTTTCACACCATAAACTCACCTGAACCGCCAAACCCAGCCCGCGCCTCAACGAGCGGTCGCAGCCTGACGGCCTACGATCCGCCCTTTTTTGACGGCCGTTTCCACCAGATTGACCCCATAACGATAGCCCAACTGGCGATAATCGGCCGTGGACAAAATGAGCATATCCGCCTGCTTGCCCGGTTCCAGGCTGCCCACTTCGTGGCCACGGCCGATGGCGTGAGCGCTGTTTAACGTAGCCGCGGCCAACGCCTGCGCCTGGGTCAGTCCCATGTAGCGACAGGCCAGAGCAATCACCATTTGCATCGATTCGCACCAGCTTGTGCCCGGGTTGCAGTCGGTGGCCAACGCCAGCGCGCCGCCGGCGGCCAAAATGGCCTTCGCCGGTGTGTAGCTGCTGTGCCCCAAACCAAAAGGCGTCCCTGGCAAGCCGACGGCAATCGTTTCGCCCTGCCCCAACGCGATTATGTCGGCCATCGGGGTTTCCACCAGGTGGTCGGCCGATACCGCGCCCATTTCCACGGCCAATTTTGTGCCGCCCAGGCCCACAAATTCGTCGGCGTGGACTTTCAGGCCAAAGCCTAATTCGGCGGCGCGCGCCAAAATGCGCCGGGTCTGGTCCAGATCGAACACGCCTTCCTCGCAGAACACGTCGCAGAAAAGCGCACGGCCGTTCCGGGCCATCCATTCAGCTCCGGCAGGCAGCATCTCGTTGATGATGAGATCGACATACTCGTCTGTACGGCCGTGATACTCCACCGGCACGGCATGGGCCGGTAAAAATGTGGGCGTTATGTCAATTTCGTGTGTACGATCCAGCGCGAGAATGGCATCCAGCTGCTTCATTTCAGCCGCAACCGATAAACCGTAGCCGGTTTTGGCTTCCATGCTGGTGGTGCCGTAACGCAGCATGGCGTCTAAACGCGGCAAGTTCGCGGCCACCAATTCGGCCAAAGTTGCCTGCCGCACCTGGCGCACGGTTGACATAATGCCGCCGCCAGCGGCCATGATCTCCATGTACGTGGCTCCGGCCAGCCGCTGCTCAAATTCTCCGGCGCGGTCACCGGCCCAGGGTATGTGGGTGTGGGGGTCGACAAAGCCGGGGATCACGCAACGGCCGTTGGCGTCAAGTGTGGCTGCGGCGTCATACTGTGCCCGGAGAACGGCCGTGTCCCCCACCGCCACAATCACCCCATCACGCACAGCCACCGCGCCATTGGCTATGATGCCCAATTCGCCCAACGCCGCGCCGCGCTGGGGGCCATCAGGGCCGGGAACCACGCACACCTGTCCGGCTGAATGAATCAATAAATCGACTTGTATCATGGTGTTTCCTTCTTGCAGCAAATACCGACGAACTTCCGCTGCCCACAATTTTACCCCAACCGGCGGCTATTCCCCTTCTCGAATCCAGAAAAACAGGATGAAAACGGCCGTGCCCATCATCAGGCCCGAGGCGATGCCGCTCCAGACAAAGCCGCCGCGCAGCCAGATCACCGGGCCAAGCGTTGCCCCCACCAGACGCCCCATCGACATCGCCGCTAAAACCATCGTCATCACCACCCCGCGAGCATGGGGAACCAGTTCGGTCATCAGCGGCATGCCGCCTACCAGGGTAATTTCGAAGGTAAGAAATAGGAAAAAGAGGGTGATGAGCGCGGCGGTCAGGCTGCCGCTGGTGTGGGGAATGAGTACGTAAAGCAGGCCATTCAGCACACCCGTGGTAATGATCACCGGCCGCTTGCCAAAACGATCCACCGACCAGCCGGCAAACGTTTCTCCAATTATCTCCGAGCCGCCAATGATGCCGGAGGCCAGGCCCAGGCTGGCCAACGAAAGATTAAAACTCGTCTCCATCCAGTCGCCATAGACGATGAACAAGATTTCGTTGGCGCCTAACGCCAGAGTGATGTACAGAAAAGTTAACCAGATGACCGGATTGCGGCGCAAGACGCTGACCGTTTCGCGCCAGCCCACGCCTTCGCTGGCGCGCCGGTTGCGGCGGGGCAGCACACGCCAGAGGACGAATACGGCCGTCAACGACAACACCCCCAACCAGAAAAACGGCGCCGACCAACCCTGCCGTTGAATGGCCAGCCCAACGGCCGGCGCGCCCACAATAAACGCCAGCGACCAGGCATATT
>JAKQCM010000410.1 GCA_029559155.1 Chloroflexota bacterium | reverse complement strand
CCATCAACCGCTCGACTTCCAGGAGCCAGTCGAACTCTGCGTCTGGCAGGTCGCCTATCGCCTGCGCCCTGGCCTCCTGCCGCCGCTGCGGCGCTGGCGCTTCGTCTACCGGTCTGGCCAGGCGGTTGCGCCCTGCGCCGTACTCAATGCCGTTCTTCTTCGTAAACTTCACCGGCTGCCCATCTATCATCAGCCAGAAGCGCGACATCGAGACGCGCACTACTCTGTACTCTTGCCCGTCCACGACGGCCGTTTCCCCAATCTTGATCGTCTGAAACATGGTTCTTGCCTCCTGGGTGGAGGCCCGACCTTTCGGCCGGGCCTCGTGGGTGATAAGGTGTTAACTACTCGGTGGGCGCGGCAGCTTCCTCAACAACTTCAGCTACCGGGGCAACCTGCGCGGCTTTCGCCTTGCGGGTCCGCTTCGGCTTCGGCGCTTCCGCCTGAGCCTCAACAGCCACTGCAACGGCCTCTGGTTCAGCGACCGCTTCGGCTACCGCTTCGGCTACTTTCGTCGCCTTGCGGGTGGCTTGAGAACCATACTCCTTACCGGAGGTCTTGATGAATTTCACAATTTCATCGCCGACCTGTACCCAGAAACGAGCATTGCTCACGCGGGTCACTTCAACTTCCTGACCGTCAACGAAAACTTTATCGCCTGCATTGATTTTGCTAAACATGGTTATTTCTCCTGATTTGGTTGTGAAAATGGATAAAATTGAACTACGCCACTAACTCTACGGATGCCTCCTTCTAGTCAAGAGGGAAATCGATGAATTTCGGAATTGCTCGAAATTGGTTTCGGAGCGTCCGGGCGCTACTCTCTCATAGGAAGAGTGTGGGATTGATGGGCAAAACAAACCTGGGGGAAGTGTGACGGGGATCATGGCAGAAACGCCCGTCATGGGTCATCGTAGGCGGCTATATCGCCTGGTGCGTGCCTGGCATTCCGGGTTTTTTTGTCAGCCGAGGATGGGGCAAATCAGGGCACACCTGATTCTTGATGGCTAAAGTATGCGCTTCTTCTCAGCGGGTGGCCTTGAGCTAACCAGACGTTAGCCTGACGCTGCAACCTGGGGCAAAAAAAGCAGGAACCAGGCCAAGCCTGGTTCCTGGTGGGTTGGGTGTCTCCAACCAGTCATGTTCACCCTGGGGCAGGGTGGTTCAAGTCAGGGGGAATTGGATGGGGTTGGTACGGCCGTTTGTAAAAACTCTCAGCGATTTCCACCGTTTGGCACACAGGGCAAAAACGGCCATATGCGCCATGCGCCCCAGCCATTGCCGGATGGCGCTGGCAGCGGGCGCATAGTGGGGGAGGGGAAACGGCCGTATCATCCGTCAACACGGTAAATACTCCCACCAGACACGGATAGATCAAACGGCGCGCCGCAGCCATAGTCATAAGCGGCGGCGGCCCGCAGCGCATTAAGAACGGCGTCCTCGAGGTTACTATCCGTACCATTTGTGGTGAACAGCGCCCCCAACGCAAGGTCTGTCCCGCTGCCAATCGCTGCATATGGCTCAACTGGTTGCGTAACGGAGAAGTCTTGCCAGATAATAAATAGTCCCCCGTCAATCGCTACAAGCAGCGTTAGCTCCGTCTCATCGC
>JAKQCM010000405.1 GCA_029559155.1 Chloroflexota bacterium | reverse complement strand
CATGTTTGCCGGGCGGGGCCATGTCGGGGTCGATGACGGAGGGGAGGATGCAGTCGATGTACGGCCGTTTACTAAACTCGCCATACTTCGCGTCATCAAAGGCCCGCTCGATATAGTCAATGCTAGGGCTGATAGAAATGGCCCCGGCCAGGTGGCGGCCCGGACCCGGCATACAGGTCAGGTCGGGCAGCGCGTCCAGGGCCAGATTGACTTTGCCCGACGAGCCGCGCACGTTGAATTTTCGGATGGAATCGACCAGATCGGTCGGTAGTTGGTTCGGATCGACCAGTTTGAGGAAGGTTAGCTTGGGGTCCAGGCTGGAAGCAACCATGTCGGCATAAATCTCATCGCCGTTTTCCAGGGCCACGCCGACGGCACGGCCGTTTTTCACCATCACCTGGGCCACCGGCGCGTTGCAGCGAATCTCCGCGCCCAACGCTTCCGCCGAGCGGGCGATGGCGTCGGCGATGCCGCCCGTGCCACCCTTGGCGAAGCCCCAGGCGCGAAACGCGCCGTCAATCTCGCCCATGTAGTGATGGAGCAGCACGTAGGCCGTGCCCGGCGAGCGCGGCCCCAGATAGGTACCGATGATGCCGCTGGCCGACATCGTGCCCTTCAGCGGGTCGGATTCAAACCACTGGTCGAGGAAATCGGCGGCGCTCATGGTCATGAGCTTGGCCAAGAGGAACAATTGCTCTTCGCCCAGGTTGAGGAAATGGCGGGCCATGTCCAGCAGGCTCAGCCAATCTTTGGGATTGAGTGTGGTGGGATCGGGCGGGACCATGCTGAGGATGTATTTGACGGCTTTGGCCATGAAGTACATGTTACGGCCGTATTCGTCATACGCCCCGGCATCCCGTTCTGAGTGGCGGGCGATGTCGCGCAGGCTGCGGTAATGGTCGCCGTCGCGATAGAGGTAGTCGCCGTTGGCCAGCGGCGTGAGCGTGCTCTCCAGCGGCAGCACGGTCAGACCGTGGCGCGAAAGCTGTAAATCGCGCACGATGTCCGGCCGCAGCAGGCTGACCACGTAGGAGAAGACGGTGAACTTGAAGCCGGGATACAGCTCCTCGGTGACGCTGGCCCCGCCGACCAGATACCGTTTTTCCAGCACCAGCACTTTTTTACCGGCTTTGGCCAGGTACGCGGCCGTTACCAGCCCATTGTGCCCGCCGCCGATGATGATTGCGTCGTATTTGTTGGTTGTCATAGGTTTTTTCAGAGGAGACTGGAGACTAGAGACTGCCAATTCGCCCAGTCTCCAATCTCCAGTCTCCAGTCTCTAATCTCTCTTCCGCTCCGGGTTGAAAAAGGGCGTTTCCACAATCGTCGCCTTCACCTGCTGGCGCTTGTACTCCACGGTGACTTCCATCTGGATTTGTGTGCCGACGGTCGCGTGCTCGGTCAGGACGGTGCCGATGGCGATGTACTGCTTGAGGATGGGCGAGAAGGTCTGGCTGGTGGCCTGGCCGATTTGCTTGCCATTTTTGTAGAGGGGCACGGCCGTTCGCGATGCCCGTCCCGCTACTTTAGGCGGCAAATCTTCCACCGCAAACAACCGCTCCAGGTCGGGCCAATCGATATGCAACCCGACAAACGCCCATTCCGAGCCGCGCGCCCTTTCCGCGCGCAGCGCCTTGCGCCCGATGAAATCGGCCTTGCCCAGGGCCACCGTCCAGTCCAACCCCAATTCGTAGGGCGACGATTTTTGCGCCTCGATGACCGCGTGGTGGGACGATTTGTAATCCACCTCGATGAGCA
>JAKQCM010000403.1 GCA_029559155.1 Chloroflexota bacterium | reverse complement strand
GGCGTCATATTTGGCGTTGTGGGCGACTTTGGGGATGGCGGGGTTGGTCATGGCCGGGCGAATGGCGTCGATGACGGCGGCCAGGGGCAGCTGGTTGTCGGCGAGGAGGGGTTCGGTGGCGAAGAGGGCCATCTGGCCGCTGGTGGATTGGGCCGCGCCGGCCAGGTGGCCGACGGGCACATAATAGCCGACGGGCGGCTTGACGGCCAGGCAAATGCCGACAATTTTGGCCTGCATTTCATCCAGGCTGGTGGTTTCCAGATCGAAGCTGATGAGTTTGGCCTGTTCGAGGGCGGCGACTAACTCGGCGAGCTGCTTAGGGGTGCGGACGATGATGGTTTCGGTGGGTAGTTCGGCGGTGGTTTCCAGGGTGATTTCTACTTCGTCGCCTAGATGGTCGACGAGCTGGTTGGTGAGGGAGCGGAATTCCAGGTCGCGGAAGATTTCCAGGACGGGGGCGGCGGCGAAGTCCTGGGTGCGGCAGGCTTCGATGTCCAGCCGGATGGGGGCGTCGGTGACGATGCGGGCGAGTTTTTGGCTGAGGTAGGCGCTGTCTTTGCCTTCGGCCAGCTTTTTGCCCATCGCGCCTTTGATGTCGTCGATGTGGGCGTAGAGGTTGTCCAGGGTGCCGTATTGGTCGAGCAGCTTGGCGGCGGTTTTGGGACCGACGCCGCTGACGCCGGGGATGTTGTCGCTGGTATCGCCGACGAGGGCTTTGTAGTCGACGATCTGGTCGGGACGGACGCCGAATTTAGCGAAGACGGCCGTTGCGTCATAAATTTCCGGCGGCTGGCTGGCGCGGGAGGGCAGTTCCACGCGGGTATTGTCGTCGACCAACTGGAGCAGGTCACGGTCGCCGGTGATGATGTGGACGGGCACGGCCAGGGGCCGGGCCTGCCGGGCGACGGTGCCCAGGACGTCGTCGGCTTCGTAGCCTTCCAGTTCCAGGACGGGAATGTTGAGGGTCTGGACGACTTCGCGGATGCGCTCGATTTGCAGGGCGAGTTCGTCGGGCATCTTTTCGCGGGTGCCTTTGTACTCGGTGAAGAGGTCATCGCGAAAGGTTTTGCCCACGTCGAAGCTGACGGCCAGGTATTCGGGCGGGTTGTCGGCGAGGATAAGGTCGAGCAGGGTGCGGGTGAAGCCGTAGGTGGCGTTGGTGGGTTCACCTTCTTTGGTGGTGAAGGCTTCGAGGGGCAGGGCGTAGAACATGCGGTAGGCCAGCGCGTGGCCGTCGATGAGAACGAGTTTTTTTATTGCCATGGGGGGTATTTTACCATAAAGCATTTGAGTGGGGAGTGGGGAGTGGAGATTGGAGAGTGGGGAGTGGAGATTGGAGATTGGAGATTGGAGCAGTCTTAACGCAAAGAACGCAAAGGAGCAAAGGCGCAGAGGGGGTTCTTGTTTTGATGGGTCACTCGTTGGCTTAAGGGGCAGTGTAAAAGATGGAATTTTTGTGCCTTTTGTCGTTGTCTAGAGTTGGTTAGCGTCATTCGGAGTGGGGAGTGGGGATTTAAGCAGCTTTAACGCAAAGAACGCAAAGGAGCAAAGGCGCAGAGGGGTTTTTTCCTCGAAGACGCGTCAGAATGACAATGGTTCAATCTATTCCTGGTCCTAACAAATCTTTGCGTCTTTGGCTTCTTTGCACCTTGGCGTTGAGGTTTTTTTATGACGGGGGGTGGCGATTGAAGGGTGGGGGAGACGGTGGGAAATAGGTGGGTTGGGCTTGGGTGGGCGGGGGGTGTGGTGGGGTAATTTATAGGCAATTAAAGAGGATTAAAAAGGAAGTAAAAAGGAATTAAAAAGAAAGTAAAAAGGGATTAAAAAGCGATTACGAAGGGATTAAAAAGAATTGTGTTTGCAGATAGCTGGATGGGACGCGGATTTTCACGGATTACAGCGGATAAACGCAGATTATTTAGGTTATCACGGCGAAAATCTGTCAAATCTGTGTTCATCCGCGTCCCATTTTTAAAAGTGCAAAGATAGTGAAAAGGATTCAGGTAGGAAGTGGTTGGGGCTGAAGCGTGAGGCGTGAGGCGTGATGGTCTTTGGTCACGCATCACGCAGCACGCATCATTGGTTGTTCCCCAGAGTTGTTGAAGTGCTGCAATTGTTTGGTTGAAAGGAGGTTGTGATGGCGAAGATTACGATGAATCCGGTGGTGCGGTTTATTCAGGGGAAGGTGGGGGATGTGGTGTTTAAGCGGCAGGGGGATGGGGTGATTTTGACGCGGAAGCCGGTGGGGAAGCGGCAGGCGTCGGCGGCGCAGCTGGCGCAGCGGGCGCGGTTTAAGGAGGCGACGTTGTATGGGCGGCTTACGGCGGCAGACCCGGTGAGGAAGCAGGCGTATCTGGCGCGGGCGCAGGCGCAGCAGACGCCGATGTTTGGTTTGATGATCCGGGATTTTATGAATGCGCCGGTGGTGGCGCTGGTGGACGTGGCCGGGTTTACGGGGGCGGCGGGGGACCGGATTGTGGCGCTGGCGGATGATGATTTTGGCGTGGTGGGGGTGACGGTGGCGATTTTGGACGGGAACGGCCGTGTCCTGGCAGAGGGCGCGGCGGTGGAGGAACCGGCAGGGTCGCGGCGGTGGGTGTATGGGTTGGCAACGGCCGTTTTGGGGGCGACGGCCGTGCGGGTGCGGGCGGTGGACCGGCCGGGGAATGTGGGAGAGAGGGTGTGGGGGTGTTGATGCAGTTGGGGGAAACGGCCGTTGGGTATGACCGGAGATCATGGGGGAGGGGTGATGTTTGTCAGGTGACAAACCTGGGGAGGGTGGGTATTGTTGGCGTCATGTCAGGTGGAGGCGGCAGGGGGTCCGCTTTAGTGACCAGAGCAGAGGGATTCTTCCTCGTTCGACGTTGCTCAGGGCCGCGGAGTGCGCTGAGAATGACGCGCCTGGCGTGAAATGTGGCGATGGGAAAAAACGCAGACATCGGGAAGGCTTGAGGGGATGATATGAGCGCTGGCTCAACACTGCCGATGAAAGGGACACGGATGAACACGGATTTGCACGGATTTTGGCCGTGTCCTATTTTCATGAGAGTTGTCAAATCTTTTAAGACTTCAAGAAAATAACCGGGTAATTGGTTTGTCATTCTGAGCGGAGTCTGCGGAGCGAAGAATCCCCACAACTTGGTCATTCCCAAAAATGGGATGCTTCGGAGGATACTTCGGCAAGCTCAGCACAGGCTCTCAGCATGACATACCTTTCGATTACTGGATTCGTTTTTTAATCCCCAATAAGATTTGACAACTCTAGTTGAAGGAGATTTTACCGTGAAACATTGGACTATTTTTCTGCTTGTTTTGGTATTGGCGGGGCTGTTGATGGGCTGCGGCGGCGATTCTGAGGCTGAAGTGGCGGCGACTGTGGCGGCGGCTTTGGCGGCGACGCAGGCGGCGATGCCCACCGCTACGCCTATCCCGCCGACGAATACGCCGGAACCGACGGCGACGATGACGCCGCCGCCGACCGATACGCCGACCAGTATACCGACGGCCGTGCCGACGAGTACGGCGACGCCGACTGAGATGCCCACTGTGGCGGCGACGGCCGCGCCGGCGATGATCCAGACGGAATTGGAAACGGGCGAGATGTTGTATGAGCTGCCGGCGATTGGTTTTGCCATGACGCTGCCGGCGGATTGGCAGGTGGTTGACCTCGAGAAACTCGACATGGCCGAAATTTTTGGCTCGGTTGCGGAGCGAAATGAACAGATGGAGAGTTTGTTTAGCAGCGAGGCTATGCAAAATTTGGTGGCGGCGGGGATTCGATTTTATGCGATTAATGTGAGCAGCGAATCATTATCCAGTTCGCCTCCGGCGACGGTTAATCTGGCGCTGGAGGAGCTGCCTTTTGCCCTGGATGCCGGGCAGTATGCGACGATTGCCGTGGCGCAGATCGAGAAGTTTTTTGATTTGACGTCGGACATTGAGCAGGATGTGGTGGCCCTGGAGGATGGGGAGGCGGCGCGGGTGCGGTATACGATGAATATGGTGGATACGCTGGGGCAGTCGATTGAGGTGGTGAATACGCAGTACATTGTTGTTGATGGGATGACAGTTTATATTGTGACGCTGTCTATGCCGGTTGGGTTGGTGGATGATTTTTGGCAGCCGTATGCGGCGGCGGTGGAGCGTTTTCGGGTGGGGGAATGAGCGCGGGGGCGGGGAACATAGATCATGAGGGATGGGTGACATTTAGCAGGTGACAGGACGGCCGTGGGGATTTTATTCTTATCGCATTGCCAACCAGTTGAATGAGGCCACGGATGCCAAGTCGTAGTAAGCAGAATCTGAGGATCAGGTGTAGATAGCAGAATTTAGGTGAAATCGGGAACAATTATTTCCAGCCAATGAAACGCGCATGGATGGGTTGGGAAACGGCCGTGGCCGGTTGGCGTGGCTTATCGGGGCGTTAGAAATGGCAAACATTGTCGGAATCAATTCATGGAGTACTTGCATTGAAACACACGATAAGTCTTGTAATCATAGCCTTGTATTTGGCAGCTTGTAACCAAACCCCTGCAGTTTCTCTGGTTACT
>JAKQCM010000393.1 GCA_029559155.1 Chloroflexota bacterium | reverse complement strand
AGATTGTCGCCCAGGTGCACCAGCAACAGTATGGTGCGCCGGCAAAGAAGAAACAAGCAGCAGTCAAAGCACCGCAGCCCGAATTCGTAACCGAGGCCGATTGTCAACGATTGACTGCCCTAGCTGATAAACTGGCGAAACGGTCCCCAAAAGGGCAACCCTGGAGGGATCATCGTTGGATTTTCCGGCACAGGCAAAGACTTTTACACCAAAAGTAACCACACCCATGATGATAACGGCCGTTCCCCATTCCGCCAGGCAAGAGCAACCATCAACCCTCCCCAATCGCCACGACTCACGCCACAGACAAAAGCCACATAAAACCTTAAAGACCGCCTGTTTTTTGCGGGACTCAGGTATACTTTGCAAGAATTCACCTGGACGACTAACCTCAGACTAACCACAACAAACGACAGAGAGATGATCCTATGCAAACAGAAAAAACGATACCCCCAGACCAAACGATGACCGTATACGACAATATCATGGAAACCATTGGCGAAACGCCGCTGGTTCGCCTGCACTCGGTAGCCGGTGATTTGCCGTGTACCATCCTGGCCAAGGTTGAGTTTTTTAACCCCGGCGGCTCGGTGAAGGACCGGATTGGGCTGGCGATTATTGAAGACGCGGAACGGAACGGCCGTCTCCAACCCGGCGGCACCATCGTCGAAGCCACGTCCGGCAACACCGGCGTCGGTCTGGCCATCGCCGCCGCCCTCAAAGGGTATCGCTGCATCTTTGTCATGCCCGACAAAATGTCGCAAGAAAAAATCATGCTGCTGCGCGCTTTTGGGGCCAGAGTGGTGGTTACGCCCACGGCCGTTGCCCCCGAAGACCCCCGCAGCTATTACTCCGTCGCCAACCGCCTGGTCGCCGAAACCCCCAACGCCGTTCTGGCCAATCAATACCACAACCCCATCAACCCGCAGGCGCACGAAGAAACCACCGGCCCGGAGATTTGGCGGCAAACGGCCGGAAAAATCACCCACTTCATCGCCGGCATGGGAACCGGCGGCACCATCACCGGCGTCGGTCGCTACCTGAAATCCCAAAACCCCCATGTCCAAATCGTCGGCGTAGACGCCGTGGGATCCATTTTGTACGATCTGCACCGCACCGGCGAAACGGTCAAAGCCGAAAGTTACAAAGTGGAAGGCATCGGCGAAGACTTCCTGCCGTCAACCACCGATTTATCGGTCATCGACACCATCGTGCAGGTGAACGACCGTGAAAGTTTTTTGATGGCGCGCCGCCTGGTCCGCGAGGAAGGCATCTTTTGTGGCGGCTCCTCCGGCTCGGCCATCGCCGGGGCGCTAAAATATGCCCGCTCGCAGAAGCTCGGCCCCCAAGATGTCGTTGTGGTCATCCTGCCGGATTCTGGCTCGCGCTATCTGAGCAAGGTATTCGACGATGAATGGATGCGCGAGAACGGCTTTCTGGAACGCACCTGGGTCGATTACCGCGCCCATGACATTCAGGCCATCAAGAGCGACGGCCGTCTCATCACCGCCCACCCCACCGATTCCATGACCAACGTCATCGCCATGCTCAAAAACAACAACGTCTCCCAACTGCCCGTTGTCGACGATCAGGGCAAACTGGTCGGCATCGTCACCGAAATCGAACTGCTCAACCACATGCTCCTGGCCAACCACATCCA
This sequence comes from Chloroflexota bacterium, assembly GCA_029559155.1. Taxonomy (GTDB): domain Bacteria; phylum Chloroflexota; class Anaerolineae; order Promineifilales; family Promineifilaceae; genus Leptovillus. Next base: position 8,973 of record JAKQCM010000393.1, on the reverse strand, counting down.
CCAATCAGACGAAACCATCGAATCGATCATTGACGTGAACGTGCCGGTTGTGCGCCCCAACACCCCATTGGAAACCCTGATGGCCATCTTCAGCCATCACAATGCCGTTGTGATTGCCGTTGGCGATCAGGTGCAAGGGATTTTGACAAAAATCGATATTTTGGACTTCCTCTCTTCGCAAATGAAGTAGGGTTTCAGCCCAAATCCAGCCCGTGCTGTAATTTCATCACCTCTCGGCACGAAATAGGACACTTTATGATTGCAGAAACTGCCGCCAAACTACGAGAAAACATTCAGAAAGTTATCGTCGGGAAAGACGAGATCATCGATCTGGCTCTGATCGCCATGCTCTGCGAAGGGCACATTTTGCTAGAAGATGTGCCCGGAACCGGCAAAACGACACTCGCTAAAACCATCGCCGCGTCGCTGGGCTGCACTTTTCGCCGGGTGCAGTTCACCCCGGATTTACTGCCCTCCGACGTAACCGGCATTTACTATTACAATCAAAAAGCCCAGGAGTTTGAATTTCGCGCCGGCCCCGTTTTTGCTCAAATTTTGCTGGCCGACGAGATCAATCGGGCCACGCCGCGCACGCAGTCGGCGCTGCTGGAAGCGATGCAAGAACGGCAGGTGACGGTAGATATTGCCACGCATAAACTGCCACGGCCGTTTCTCGTCCTGGCCACGCAAAACCCGGTTGAACTGGAAGGCACGTTCCCGCTGCCCGAAGCCCAACTCGACCGCTTTCTGCTAAAAGTTGCCCTCGGCTACCCCGACGCCAACGAAGAAAACGACATCTTGCTGCGCTTTGAGCGGGTTGATCCGCTGGACAGCCTGGAAAAAGTTGTAGAACCGGAGGAGATATTGGGCATGCAAACGGCCGTGCGCCAAATTCGCGTCGAAACGTCCGTGCGAAACTACATCGTCAACGTCTGCCGCGCCACCCGCGACCACGAAGACATCGAATTAGGCGCCAGCCCGCGCGCCACCATGGCCCTCTATCGAACCTGTCAGGCATTGGCGGCGGTAAACGGCCGTGCCTTCGTCATTCCCGACGACGTAAAGCACATGGCCCCCTTCGTCCTCACCCACCGCCTCATCGTCAACCCCCAAACCCGCCTGCGCGGCCGCAAACCAGAGCAGGTCATCGCCGAAGTCGTTGCAACAGTGCCTGTGCCGGTGGAGAGTAGAGAGTAGAGACTGGAGATTGGAGACTGGAGATTAGGGATTGGAGATTGGGGATTGGAGATTGGAGATTGGAGACTGGGGATTGGAGATTGGGGATTGGGGATTGGGGATTGGAGATTGGAGATCGGCAAGCACGACTAATCTCTAATCTCTAATCTCTATCTCTATCTCTATCTCTATCTCTATCTCTATCTCTACTCCCTCATTTGTGATGCAAAACTTTGAAACCTACGAACTCACCGTGCGGGAAAGCCGCCGCGACGTGCAAAAAAAAGCGCGGCGCAATTTAATGCTGGCGGCGGCGACCGGTCAACCCCTCGACACGGCCGATTTTGCCCAGGCGCGCGGCATGGTCGTGCGCGAACGGGAAAACTCCATCTTCAGCGACGCCTGGCCGATTTTAGCGGCCGTTTTTGTGCTGATCGGCCTGGCCGCCGGGCGAAATGAAGCCTGGCTGGTACTGGGTTTTACGCTGCTGCTGATCATTGCAGTGAGCCGCGTGTGGAAAAATCTCTCCCTGGTCGGCGTCACCTACGAACGCAGCTTCGACCGCACCCGCGTATTCCCCGGCGAACCGATCGCCATGACCCTGACGGTGGGCAACCACAAACCGCTGCCTCTCACCTGGCTGCAATTTCAAGACGAGCTGCCCATCGCCCCTGGCGAATCCGATGAAATCGCCAGATTGGCCAGCGAAGTGGCCGGTAAACATCTGTACCAGAACACCTTTTCGCTGCACGGCCGTGAAAAAACCCAACGCCACACCACCCTCACCTTTTCCCGGCGCGGCTACTACAAACTCGGACCGGTCACCTACCGCTCCGGCGACATCTTCACCCTGTTCACCCGTGAACAACAACGCCGCTACATCGACACGCTGGTGGTTTATCCGCAAATCTGGCCCCTGACCGAACTGGGCTTGCCCGCCAAAGAGCCATTTGGCGACTTGCGCGTGCGCCGCAGCCTGTTTTCTGATCCGGTCAAAACGCAAGGCATCCGCGACTACCAGCCACAGGATCGGTTCCGCGATGTGCATTGGAAGGCCACTGCGCGGCGCGGCCACCTGCAAACTAAGGTCTACGACCCCGCCGTGGGCATGACGATGGCCGTTTTCTTGAACGTGGCAACCTATCCCAAACATTGGATGGGCTTTAACCCCGATTTGCTGGAACGCGCGGTCAGCGTGGCCGCATCTATTGCCAATTTTGGGGTGGAGCAAAAATGGAGCGTTGGCGTCTATGCGAATGGGAGCGTGCCCAATTCCGACCAACCCATCCGCATTCTGCCGGGACGCAGCCCGGAACAACTGAATCATTTGCTGGAAGGTCTGGCCGTCGTGACCGAATTTGCCACGGGGTCGATTGAGAAAATGATTTTGCGCGAGAGTCCCGGTTTGCCCTGGGCGGCAACGGTGGTGGTGGTAACGGCCGTTGTCACCGACGAAATCCTCATCACCCTGCTGCGCCTCAAGGAAGCCGGTCGCCGCGTCGTCCTCATCTCCCTCGCCGACTCCCCGCCGCCCCTATTCGGCGATATACTCGCCTACCACATCCCGGCCGGTCAGAACAGCCGCAGCGCCACGGAAGCCGCCCTCAGCGCCATCCCCACGCCCCAACCGGCAGAATTAACGCCTGAGGCCATCACCGCATCATGACCACACCGACAGCCAGTTTGCCAGTTTCCACCGCCCGCCCTTCCGCCAGGTTGGTGTGGGGCTATGTCCACCACGAACTCATTTACATAACCTGGGCCATAATGGAAGTCGCTCTCCTGACGCCACTTTGTTTCTCCCTGATGCGCTGGGTAAAATTCTGGCCGCCATCCCTTTTTATGGTCTGCCTGCTGCTGCTCATGTTCTTGCCATTTAACCTGGCTCGCTTGATGAGCGCCCTGGAATTTGACCGCGAGCAGCAGCGGGGCGTCATGATTGGCGCATTGCTGCTCACGGTTTTGGTGGCCTGGCGCACCCTCTTTTATCAGCCGGACTCACTTCTGGATTTTCGCTGGCTGCGCGAATTTTTTGCCAATCTGGCCGAGATTAACAATTTGCTCTGGCTGCGCGATTTGTCGCTGTTCCTGTTGATTGCCTTTGTGTGGTGGCGCGGGCTGCGGCTGGCGGGCAAATACTTTTCCATTGCCGGAGCCGGGCTGCGTTTGCGCGTGGGCGGGTTGATTTTGGCCCCGCTGGTCATCTGGTTCGCCAACGGCCGTCTCACCTGGAGCCTGACCCCGTTCATTTTGCTCTTTTTCCTGGCCGGGTTAACGGCCGTCGCCCTCATCCGCGCCGAAGAAGTGGAGCAAAGCAAATCCGGCCGCTCGGCTTCCCTGGATCCGCGTTGGTTAACGGCCGTTTTCCTGGCCGCGCTCCTGGTCGTGATCCTGGCCGACCTGATTACCCTGCTTGCCGCCGGCAATCCGGCGCTGGCAGCTGTCAGTTGGCTCGCGCCGCTGTGGACGGCGCTCATGCTGGGCGGCGCAGTTATTGCCAACACCTTGTTTTATTTGATCCTGCCGCTCTTCAAACTCATCGGCTGGCTGGTAGAACTACTGGCCGCCTGGCTCGCGCCGTTCATGTCTCGTCTGGCCACGCCTACGCCCAATCCCACGCTCGGCCCGCTGGATTTTCCCTTGCAAGCCACACGCGCTGCGCCAACGGCCGTTGGCGGCAGCCCCAGCATCAAACTCATCACCATCCTCCTGATGATCGCCGTCGTTCTGGTGGTAACACTGGCCCTGGGGCAGCTCTATCGGCAGGCTGAATTGGCCGCCCGCCGCAGCGAGCAAACCAGCGACAGCCCGGCTGCGCCGGACGGCAAACTGGGACGCAGGCTGCTGCAGCGGTTCGGGCTGCTGCGCGGCTGGCGCACGGCCGCATCCATCCGCCGCATCTACCAGCAAATGAGCCAGGCCGCCGCCGCCAGCGGCTTCCCCCGCGCCGCCGCCGAAACCCCCTATGAATACCTCGCCACCCTGACCGCCGCCTGGCCGGAACACACCGCGGAAACCAGCCTGATCACCCAGGCATATGTCAACATTCGTTACGGCGAACTGCCCGAAACCCAGGAAGAATTGAGCCAAATTCAGGCCGCCTGGAAACGTCTGGAAGCGACCAAACCGGCAGCCGCCGCCCAAGCCAATCCGGCCACGATCGATCTGGCCAAACGGACAAAAGTTGACGCGCGATATGAGTAAATACGGCCGTTATTTCCAGACCAATGGGTCGGGAAACGGCCGTTTCCCGTTCCCACTTTCCCCCTCCCCTTTGTTTGACAGCCCCAGACAGTTATGTTATGATTTTTTTCGTTCTAACTAACATAAAATAAGAATCAAACAAGCTCTACCAAGGAGATTTCAGGATGAGATCCCGTACCGAAATGATGGTTGACCGCCTTCGGGACTTACAAGCAGGAACACCCGATATTGAAGCTTCAGCAGTTGTAAGCGTCGACGGGTTGATCATGGCCTCCTCCTTGCCGGCAGATGTCGATGAAGATCGCATCTCGGCAATGTCCGCCGCGATGCTTTCACTGGGTGACAGAATTTCCAGCGAATTGCGCCGCGGCACCCTCAAGCGTGTGTTTATTGATGGTAGCGATGGCATCATCGTCCTGATGGCTGTTGGCGAAGACGCGGTTTTAACCGTCTTGGCCCGCGCCCAGGCAAAATTAGGCCTCATTTTCCTGGATATGAGTCGAGCAGTGGAGGATCTGACACGCCTCCTTTAAGGTAATCACATGCGAAAGATAATTTCGCAACATAAGTAACAAAAATTTTGAGAGGAGGGGCATGTCACCCTAGGTGACATGCCCCTCCTCTCTTTTTGGGGTATGAACATGGACACAAAATTTATATTTTTTACAGGTGGTGTAGTAAGTTCGGTAGGCAAAGGTGTCACGGCCGCAGCCCTTGGACGATTGCTTAAAGCGAGAGGATTGAGCGTCGCCGTTCAAAAGCTCGATCCCTACATCAATGTCGACCCAGGCACCATGTCGCCATACCAACATGGCGAAGTATTTGTCACCGACGATGGCGCAGAAACAGACCTGGACCTGGGACATTACGAAAGGTTCATCGACATCAGTTTGAACCAGGTATCAAATGTCACCACCGGGCGCGTGTATGCCGAAGTAATTGCCCGCGAACGGCGCGGTGATTATTTGGGCGGCACCATTCAAGTCATCCCACACATAACCAACGAAATCAAACGGTGCATTTTCCTGGTAGCCGAAAAGAGCCAGGCGGATGTGGTGCTGGTGGAGGTTGGCGGCACGGTGGGTGATATTGAAAGTTTGCCTTTTTTGGAAGCGCTGCGGCAAATGCGCTCAGACGTGGGGCAGCAGAACGCTTTGTTTGTTCACGTTACCTTTTTGCCCTACATTGGCGCCAGCCGCGAGCTAAAAACAAAACCAACCCAACACAGCGTGCGTGAACTGCGCAGCCTGGGCATCCAACCGGACATGATTATTGCCCGCGCCGACCATCCCATTCCGGATGAGCATATTCGCAAAATCGCGCTGTTTTGCGATGTGCCGGAAGAGGCGGTTATTCCGGCCGTTACCAGTGATATTTTGTATGCCATCCCCCTTAAGTTGAAGGCGACGAAAATGGACAATTATGTCGTTGACCGGCTAGGGATTAACAATACGCCCGAACCGGATTTAAGCGCCTGGGCAGGCATGATTGAGGAGATTCGCCAACCCAAACAAACCATCCGCATCGGCATTGTGGGCAAATATGTGGAACTGCACGATGCCTACATGAGTGTGCGCGAGGCATTGTATCACGCTGGCATTCCCAATAACCGGCACATTGAAATTGAATGGATTCATTCCGGCGACCTGGAAAAAGGGAAAGGCTGGGAATTGTTTGAAGGGCTGGATGGGGTGGTGGTTCCAGGCGGATTTGGCGAGCGGGGGATTGAAGGAAAAATCATGACCGCGCGTTGGGCCAGAGAAAACCAGGTGCCCTATTTAGGTCTGTGCTTGGGCATGCAGGTGATGTGCATCGAATTTGCCCGCCATATTTTGGGCAGCGACGAACCAAACAGCACGGAATTTGATTCACAAACAGAACATCCGGTGATCAGCCTGATGCCCGATCAACATCATCTGAGTGATATGGGCGGGACAATGCGGCTGGGGTCTTATCCGTGCCAGTTGGTGACGGGCACGATTGCCGCGGAGGCGTATGGCCAGCAGCAGGTTAACGAACGCCACCGGCACCGTTGGGAGTTCAACAATACGTATCGGGAGCTGCTGCAGCAGGAAGGATTGGTCTTTAGCGGGCTGTCGCCTGACGGCCGTCTCGTAGAAATCGCCGAGCTGCGTGACCATCCGTTTATGCTGGGCAGCCAGTTCCACCCAGAATTTAAGAGCCGGCCGAATCGCCCACATCCGTTGTTTCGGCGGTTTGTGGAAACGGCCGTGGCCCGCCAGGAAGCCAGACAATCCGAAGTCGTCGTTACCCTGGCATAGAGCCAGCTTGTTTGTCTGGCAGCAACAAAAAGAAGGTGGCTATGTTGGGTAGCCACCTTCTTTTCGTTTGGACTTCAAGAAGAGAAGAAGAGAAGAGGAGGTTTTTTGTTTTAACAAGACGTTCTGCTCTTTACGCTTGTTGGCAGTACTATAGAGGGAAATACCGGTTTTGTCAATATATTGTTTATGTTTTATTCATAATCGTTCACGGCCGTTCCTCAGGTATAATCCGATGAGGCGGTTAACCACACATTTTTCGCCATGACAGCAACGATTGGAAGTTGGGGATTGGTAGTGGCCGTGCGCGCAACTATCCCCAAATCGGGAAGTGATGAATGCCCCCGCGCTGCACAATAATCACAAACCGCCACAGCGAGAGCCCATATGTACACCTTACGCCAGGCCAAACAGACGGATTACGACTTCTTATATCATCTGCACAAAGAAACCATGCAGGCTTATGTGGAAGCCACCTGGGGCTGGAACGAAGAATGGCAGCGCGAGTATTTCGACCGCCAATGGGATCCCTGCCGTCGCCAGATTATCCAGGTAAACGGCCGTGACGCCGGTGTTCTGGTGGTAGAAAATCGCCAGGGTGAACATTATCTGGGCCTGATCGAACTGCTGCCGGAATTTCAAGGACAGGGAATCGGCACGGCCGTTCTCACCGATTTTCTCCTCGAAGCCCAGGTACTGGGTTTACCCGCGTCCCTGCACGTCCTCAAGACAAACGGCCGTGCCCGCCAACTTTACGAACGCTTCGGTTTTGCCATTGTCGCCGAAGAAGAAATCCGCTACAAAATGCAGCATGGAGCGGACAGCGAGTAGCAGGTAAATCTACGACCAATCCGCATTCCGAAATCTGATATCCGAAATTCCCACGGAGGCCCCATGCAGTTTAAAACCATTATCGAACCGTTTCGCATCAAAGCGGTGGAACCCATCCGCCACACAACCCGCGCCGAGCGGGAAATTGCCCTCCAGGAAGCCGGCTACAACCTCTTCCTGCTGCGAGCCGAAGATGTGCTCATCGACCTGTTAACCGATTCCGGAACCGGCGCGATGTCGTCGGGCCAATGGGCGGGCATGATGCTCGGCGATGAGAGTTACGCCGGCGCCAAGTCGTTTTATAAATTTGAAACGGCCGTGCGCCACATCACCGGCTTCAAACACGTCATCCCCACCCACCAGGGACGCGCTGCCGAACGTATTTTGTTCGGCTCGGCCCTGAAACCGGGCGATATCGTGCCCAACAACACCCACTTCGACACCACTCGCGCCAACACCGAATTTCGCGGGGCCATCGCCCTCGATATCCCCATCCCCGAAGGCCGCGACCCACAAATCATCCTGCCCTTCAAAGGCAATATCGACCTGGGCAAATTGGAACAAACCCTGCGCGAAAATCCTGGCAACGTGCCGCTGGCCATGATCACCGTCACCAACAATTCAGGCGGCGGGCAGCCCGTCAGCATGGCCAACATCCGCGCCGCCAGCGAGATTTGCCACCGCTACGGCGTGCCCTTTTTCCTGGATGCCTGCCGTTTCGCCGAAAACGCCTACTTTATCAAACTGCGCGAAGAGGGTTACGCGGACAAAACGCCGCTGGAAATCGCCCAGGAAATGTTCAGTTATGCCGATGGGGCGACGATGAGCGCCAAAAAAGATGGCATGGCCAACATTGGCGGCTTCCTGGCCCTGAATGACGATGCTCTGGCGCAAGAATGCAAAAATATGCTCATCCTCACCGAAGGCTTTCCCACCTACGGCGGTCTGGCAGGATATGATTTGGAAGCCATCGCCGTCGGGTTGGAGGAGGTTTTGCACGAAGATTATCTGGAATACCGCTTGCGCTCAGTAGCCTACCTGGGCGACATCCTGACCAAAGCGGGCGTACCCATCATGCAGCCGCCGGGCGGTCACGCCATCTACATCGACGCCAAAGCGATGCTGCCGCACATTCCCCAAAGCGAATACCCGGCCTGGGCGCTGTCGTTGGCGCTCTATTTGGAGGGCGGGATTCGTTCGGTGGAGATTGGGTCGGTGATGTTCGGGCAGCAGCCAGACGGCCGTGAAATTCCCGCCGCCATGGAGCTGGTACGCCTGGCCTTCCCGCGCCGCGTGTACACCCAAAGCCACGTCGATTATTTGGCCGAGGTGATTTTGCACGTCAACAGCATGAAGGAACAAATTCGCGGCGTGCGCATCACGGCGTCGCCGCCAGTGCTGCGCCACTTCTCCGCCAGGCTCGCCCCGACCCACGGCGGCCTTTTCGCCACGTAACTGTTTAAAGATTGGACCAATCTTGGAG
>JAKQCM010000389.1 GCA_029559155.1 Chloroflexota bacterium | reverse complement strand
GCCCGATGCCTGAGAGCGAGCTTGACTTATCAGGGTACGAAGCGGTGTTGTATGGGCCAAATAAGGGCAAACGGCCGTCGCGTCTGCTTGCTCAACTTTCGGTTGTCCATCCAGCAGATAAAGAACCGCCTATGGGTAGGTCGCTTGACCCTCTTGTTTTGCAATTTGACGGTACGGAAACGGCCGTTACCTGGTCCACTTTTGCCGCTGAATTTTCCCAACTGCCAGAAATGGGCCGCTTTGAAACGTTCACCCATCTTTTCCAAAAATACGCATGGGCTGTACCCGGCCATCACGACGAAACGATTTCGCTGTATGAAGAGTTCAAGGCTTTGGCGGCATTGCTGTTTGCTTCCGGTGGCGCGGAACAGCCGGCGGAAAAATTTCTGTTGATTGGCGGCGACACCTCCGGCATTCAGGATTTTATCTTTACCGTATCCAACAAGGCGGCGGCCAAAGGGTTGCGTGGCCGCTCCTTCTTTTTGCAGTTGGTCGGCGATGCCATTATTCGCCGTTTGTTGGATGAGTTGGCCTTGCCCACTGCTAATTTGATTTTTGCCGCCGGGGGCAACTTTTTACTCTTAGCGCCGGTGGGTGTTGAGGGTACGCTGGAGACAATCCAGCGTGAAGTAAATAAGGCGCTGTTAGACGGCACACAAGGTCAATTGCGCATGGTGTTGGGTTGGAGTGCAATGTCGGCCAATGCCGTCACCAATCCATCACAGTGGCAACAAGCTATCAACCGCGTTAAAGAGAGCCAACAAGCGGACAAGCAACGGCCGTTGGCCCAAGTCGCTCAAGATAATTGGCAGAGCGTCTTTAGCCCGATGAATGATGGGGGTGACCGGTATTGTGCGGTTTGTCATAGAGGATTAAGGGCAGGCGAAACGGCCGTTGCTCGTGATGATGACGAGTTTTGCCACCTCTGCGCCAGCTTTAGCGAATTAGCCAACGAAATTCGGCATGATGAATTATGGTTGGTGCTGAAACGGGAAACGGCCGTTCCCAGCCAAGAATGGGCGCGGTTACTCTATCAAATCGGTGGCTATGCCTATCGTTTCACCGACAAACCCACGTCAACGGCCGGTAAGCTCTACCGCCTGAACAACACCGACTTCCTCAGCGGGCAAGCGCACGGCTTCCGCCTGTTAGCCAACGTCACCCCCACCATGACGCAAAAAGATATTGCCTATGCCAATAATAATGACATTCACTACGAACACCCGCCCAAAGCAGGCGACATCCGCGATTTTGATGTGTTGGCGCGAGATGGGGAAGGGGAGGATTGGTTAGGCGTCCTGCGAATGGATGGGGATAACTTGGGCAAGCTGTTTAGCCAATGGTTGCCAGCGCGTAACATGCTCACCACATCCGCGTTGAGCAGTAGCCTTGAGCAATTTTTTAGCGGTCATCTCAACCGCATCGTGCGCGATGTCGCTATATTAGACAAAGGTGATGTGGATGAGCGATTGGCCGCTTACATCATTTATGCCGGTGGTGACGATCTGTTTGTTGTGGGCGCATGGCACCTGCTTCCCCAATTGGCGCAAGCCATTCACGAACAGTTCCGCGCTTACACCAACAACGACCACTTGACAATTTCAGCCGGTATTGGGCTGATGCCGCGCAGTAAATACCCACTCTATCTGGCCGCCAAAGATGCTGACAAAGCGTTAAATGATCAAGCAAAGGGCGAACGATGGGAGCTGTTTATCCCCGACAAGCAGAGTCAGGTCATAAGAACAACGACCGTCAAAAATGCCGTCTCTTTTTTGGGAACGGCCGTTGGCTGGCAAACCTGGCCGCAAGTGGTGGAGCTACAAACCAAACTGGTCGCCCTGCAAAAAAACAAACAGGCGGCGCGGTCGCTCATTCAGCTATTGCAAAATGTTCATGCTTTGTTTGATGACGGCCGCAAACAATACGAAGAAGACCACCCCGACGCGATTGATGGCAAGCAGAAAGTATACCCGGCTTATTACGGCCGTTGGCAATGGCTGCTCGCCTACCAATTCAAGCGGATTAAAGACCAAAACAAATCTCTCAAAGACGAACTAGACACCATCCGCAACATGATTGAAGAACCAACCCTAACGCCCTACACCGGCCTGGCCGCTCGTTGGGCAGAATATCAAACCCGCAAAAGCAAGGAGGATTAAAACAGATGGGACAATATCGTTCACAAAACAGAACACGCACCACAGCCTTATCGGATGCTGACGCTAACGCCATCATCGTGCAAGGAAATACCGAGCTATTGGTTACAAAAGCTGAAGAAGTAGGCAAGGATTTAGCTAGCGACGGCTTGACCAAAGCCCAAATTCGCAACATTTTTGGCGCGGTACGACAGATTGATTTGAGTTGGTCAAGGCGTAGTACCGAACAAAAGGAAGCCGACGAAGCCATGCGCCAGCTTTTGTTGATTAAGCCACGTCTTGCTTATCAAGCCAAACGTGAACCTTCAGTTGAAGGCTTGAAAAATGTACTCACCCCAACCATTGATTTAATCAAAGGAAATCGGGAAAACTTCCAGCACTTTGTAGATTTTTTCGAGGCAATCGTGGCTTACCACACGGCCAGCGGCGCAAAAAATTAGGAGGAAAATTAGATGAGTGACGAAAAAACAGTGAACTTGTACGGCCGTATATTCATTAGAGGCAACATTCTAACCCTAACCGGTTTGCATATTGGCGGTGCACAAACAGCCATGTCTATTGGCGGGGTAGACAACCCTATTATTCGGGATTCCTTAACAGGGAAGCCGTATATTCCCGGTTCTTCTCTGCGTGGCAAAATGCGCTCTTTGTGGGAAAAGACAACAGGTGCAATACAAAACCGTTCCATCGGCAAAGATGTCAAAATCCATATTTGCCGTGAGGATGTGGATTACCGTCAATGTTCTGTGTGCCAAATTTACGGCGTTCCCGGCGAAATGCCCTTCTCTTCTCCCACCCGATTGGTCGTCCGCGATGCGTTTTTATCAGATGAAAGTGCTGATGAACTGAAAGCAGCACGTACCGATTTACCCTATGCTGAAGTCAAATGGGAAGCGGCAATTGACCGCGTGACCTCGGCCGCCACACCACGCCAAATTGAGCGTGTCCCGGCCGGAACTGTTTTCACCGGCTTTGAAATGGTCTTTTCTATCTATGAAGAAGGTGATCTTGACCGCTTTACCCATGTCATCGAAGCGATGCAATTATTGGAAGACGACTATTTAGGTGGAGCTGGTTCTCGCGGTGGCGGCAAAATTCAATTCCAAAACGTGCAGATTAAAGCTCGCTCCACCCGCACCAGCGCCGGGTACGGACAAGAAGATAACTGGCCGGGCAAAGTTGCCACAATCAGCGAACTCCTACAACAACGGCAATCTGTTCGTGAGTGGGCTAAACAAGCAGTTCCTTTGCAATCATTCTCGCTTTAAGGCAATTCAAATCGGCCAGATTAACCTAATCGGCCACAAGGATTTGGCTATGAACAGTACCATCTATTATTTGGAGGCAAACGGCCCCTTTCATTTTGGCGAAGCTGGCGTGGGGGTAGAGTCTAGCCGCACATGGCCGCGAGCCGATACGCTCTTTGCCGCGCTCTGTCTGGAGCTACGGTCACTTTATGGCGAAGAAGCATTGACAGGGTTTCTGCATGCTTTCCCTAGCGCAACCAATCCATCAGCCATGCCGCCTATACTGCTTTCCTCTGCCTTTCCGTATTTAGGGCTTGGCGACTACCGACTGCGCCTGTATCCCCGTCC
>JAKQCM010000385.1 GCA_029559155.1 Chloroflexota bacterium | reverse complement strand
GCACCGCTTCTTCGCCGGACAACGCCGACATCACCTGTAATCCGTCTTTTTCCAAGGCGTAACGCAAAATTCTTACGGTATATTCGTTGTCATCCACAACGAGAATCTTGTGACCCTTCGCAGAACCAGTCGCAGCCTGACGCTCATTCATACAATGTTTCCTCGCATAATTCGTTCATTCCCACGCGTCTCATCAACGACGCCCAAATCGCTGGCAATCATAAGGGAGCGCAGCCAAACCAACTGTAAACAAAATTACTCTGCGTTCGTATCCATATCAACGCTTCACTTTCACAGCGGCGGTAATTGCCAATTGCCGCCAACTCATCACCCTCTTGCGCCCTGGCAATAGGTATCGGCCTCAACCTTTAGCGGATAACTTGTTATAATGGGCCACTTCAACCACCCGGCCTGAGAAATACATCACAGGACATACCTGGCGACAAATATGTTATGTTAATTCTATTACGAAAATTTTTCTTACTCTTCACCCTGCTGATCGTAAGCGCCTGCACGGCCGTTTCCACCAATACGCGCCCAGGCACACACGGCCAAATTTTGCTTTGGCACAGTTGGAATGAAGAAGATACGGCCACGCTGACCCAGATTCTAACCAAATTCAATCAAATCTATCCCGACGTGGATGTCATCAGCCAGGCAGTTCCGGCGGACCAACTCCTCAAACGCTACGAACAATCCGCCGGCTCAGGCATCGGGCCAGACCTTCTTATTGGGCCAAATAATTGGCTGATGCCACTGGCCGACCAGCATCTGATTCAGGATTTGCGGCCCTATGCGCCAGAAACCGAGGAATACCTGTCTAGAGCCGTCGCCTCGCTGACGTACAATGACGGCCTCTATGGCCTGCCGCTTGCCCTGCGGCCGATGGCTCTTTATTACAATACCCAGATGGTCACCACCCCGCCGGTCACTCTGGACGACTGGTTGATTCAGGCGGCAAATGGGAACCCGTCGGCCTTAAACACCAATTTCAAACCGGCGTTTTGGGGCATTCAGGCCTTTGGCGGGCAGTTGTTTGATGAGGACGGCCGTGTCGTGCTGGATCAGGGCGGGTTTGCCAACTGGTTAAGCTGGCTCAAAACCGCCCAAGATTCACCGGGCATGATCTTAAGCCCGGACGAAGCCACCCTGCGCGATCTATTCTTCAGCGGCAAGGCAGCGTTTTACACCGGGAATCCGGATGATTTACCGGGAGCGCGCGCCGCCCTGGGCAGCGAAAATGTGGCCGTGGCTGTGCTGCCGGCCGGGCCAAACGGGCCGTCTGGCCCGCTGCTGGATGTGGAGGCGATTTATTTCAACCATGCCACGCCGCCGCAGCAGACCGAAACGGCCGTCTTGCTGGCCAAATTCCTCACCAACGCCAACCAGAGCACGACCCTCATGCGCGAAATCGGCCGGGTTCCGGCCAACCGCACCGTCAAAGTAGACCCGCGCATTTACCCGGCGGAAGCCGGATTTGCAGCTCAGGCGCGCACGGCCGTTGCCTTCCCCAATCTGCCCCAAATGGAACCCATCACCACCGGCGGCGACGATGTCTACAAAGCCGTTCTTCAAGGCGTCATAGAACCCACCGAAGCCGCCGCCCTCAGCAAAGAAGTAAACCTCGCCTACGGCTTCGACGTCACCGAACCGGAAACCGACCGGTGTACCCAGGAAGGCATCTTGCGCATCTGGCATCCGTGGTCTGGCCGCCTGGCTGCAGGGCTAAACAAATTAGCCGCCGACTATGCCCTCGATTGCCCTGATCTTCTTATCCTCGTATCGCAAATTTCCGAAAACGAACTGCGCGATCTGTACACCCAGTCGCGCATCGACGAAGGTCGTTATACCCTGCCCGATCTGGTTCTCGGCTACAGCACCTGGCTCGTTCCTTTTGTTCAGGCCCAATCCATCCAACCCATCACAACCCTGATTTCGGCCGAAACCAGGCAGCGCTACATTCCATCGGCTCTCAACACCCTCATCATGGGCGAAGATTTGTATGGACTGCCGTATTGGCTGCAAATGGAGACGCTTTATTTCAATAACGATCTCGTCAACGACCCGCCGACGACCTTGGACGAACTGCTGCAGCAAGCAACAACGGAAAAAAGCGCCGCCCTGCCCACCAATTTCATCGAATCTTACTGGGGCGCAAACGGCTACAACGCACAACTGTTTACCGAAGATCATCGGCTGGCTTTAGCCGACACCGGATTTGTCGATTGGCTCAATTGGCTGCTCGAGGCGCAGGCTGCGCCGGGCATCTTTTTGGATGAAAACTATGTGCTGCTGCAAACGGCGTTCTATTCTGGCGGCGCGGCATTTCTGGTAGGACCAACATCAGCCCTGGGCGAGTTGGAAGCGAGCATGAACAATAACCAACTGCGCGTGGCCAGCCTGCCCTCCGGACCAGACAACGAAGCGGCTCCCTGGCTGCAAACCACCGCCTTTTACGTGACAAATGGCATCCCAGACACCCAGCGCGAGTTGGCTTTGTCGTTTGTAAATTTTGCCACCAACCGAGCGAATCAGACGGATCTTATGACGGAATCGCGCCTGGTTCCGGCCAATATCAACGTGAGTACGGAAAATGATCCGGTGATGAACAACCTGATCCAGCAAGCCAACAAGGCGTTTGTGCCGCCCAATGTGCCGCAAATAACGGCCGTGTACCAATACGGCAACTCGGTCTATCTCGATGTTTTATCCGGGCGCAAAGATTCACAAACGGCCGTATGCGACTTCACCCGCAACGTCGATAGAGCCAATAATTTCCCCGTCACCCCGGAAGATTTACCGGCTGGCTGTCGGGAACAAAAATAACGCCGACCGGCAACGCCGCCACAACTACAAGGAAAAGTCATGGTAGACGGAACTGCCCTTCAAATCCTCGTCACCCAATTACAAATTCTGCTCATTTTTCTCGCCCGCCCCATCGTGCAGCAGCAAGTCATTGCCATCCTGGCCGTGTACAGCCTCGCCTGGGGCGCGGCCAAAGCCATCATCAGATGGATTCATCCCAGGCTGGTTAACAGCCTCTCTGCCAGACTGCTGGAACACCCAGAAAGAATGCTTTATCGCCTGCTGCCAACCACGCAATACTTCTATTTCCCCGTACTGGGGCTGCTTTTTACCAGACTTGCCGTCCAATTGTTCAACCGACAGCAGATAACCACCGGCCTGATCCAAATATCCGCCGCCATTTTCTGGATCATCATGGTTTATCGCATCGCCCTGGCCCTGGTCCATATCTTCGTTTCGGCAGAAAATGCCGAACGCTACCGCAAACGCATCCTCATTCCCCTCTTTATTCTGCTGCCTATCACCCTCCTCCTGAACCAGATTATGGATCTGGAAAGCATTCTAAACATTCAAGTGCTCTCCTTCCTGAGCTACCAAATCACGCTGGGCAGAATCCTGCTGGCTTTTCTCTGGTTATATACCTTCTACATCCTGGCCTGGATAACCGAAGAAGGGCTGCGCAAAGTGATTATGCCCCGCACCCAGGCCGACACCGGCGTTGTCAATACCGTAACCACGCTGACCCGTTACGTCATCATTAGCGGCGGTATCCTGGTTGTGTTTGGCACGTTGGGCGTGAATCTCACGTCTCTGGCCCTGATTGGCACCGGGCTTTCCGTCGGCATCGGGTTTGGCCTGCAGCAAATCATCGCCAATTTCATCAGCGGCATTGTGCTGCTGTTCGAGCAATCGTTACG
>JAKQCM010000081.1 GCA_029559155.1 Chloroflexota bacterium | reverse complement strand
GGTGGATCAGTTCGTTGTCATCGAAGTGAGATTGGACAGAATGGGCAAAAGTTGCCGGCTCTGAAGTCTCCCCGCTGCTGCCCGCGTCGATGAGCTGTTCCAGTTGACCCGATTTGATGATGTTGCGATCGATTGTATTGGGCCAGATGGTTGGTTTTTCATTAGGTTTCGTTATATTTTATGTTTACGAGTTCCTCTCAAACAGGGTTTTCACTACCGTTTTAACCGGTATGGGCGACGTTTGTTTCGCCGGCTGTGTCCTTTTCGCTGTCATCGGCATGGAAGATATAACCAGGACGCCACGGTGTGCCCAAGGCTGGTAGTATCCAACGATCCAGGCCCCACCAACCGGCTACTTTCCAGGCCAGGACCAGCCAGGTCGCAATCGCAAAGAGAATCGGATTTGTGCTGACTGCGCCAGCCATCAAGTAATTGATGTTCATAAAGCTGCCAAAGAAGGCGGCGATGCCGGTGAAGATGCCCAGGATGAGGGCGATACCGACCAGAAATTCACCCCAGGCTACCATTCGACTCCAGAGTGGGGCGTTGGGTAGGACCATATGTTGTAAAAACCAGGCATACCAGGATTGCACATCGGGGTGGTCACCGCCTGTTTTTGCCAGAGCGCCATTGATAAATCCGGTGAGGGCGGCGCCGGCTTTTGCGCCGGTCCAGGCCGGGTTATTTATTTTTCCCCAGCCGGCCATCATCTATTCGTAGCCGACATAAAGGCGCAATATGAGCCAGACCCAAGCCCAACGCACGGTGCCAAACAGGGCTTGGGTAATGGGCGGGTCTTGAATTGATTTGACATCCTGACGCGAAGCTTTGCGAATCTGAAGGTTTGACATAATCAGATCTCCTTGTCGCGGATCGTTCCGCAACTAATTTTTATGGGAATAACTTGATGTTTTCAGGATAGCCTATGGCTGGCGGGGAAGTCTTTAGACTTTATGGAAATAAATCTTAAGGAAATTTTATTTTTCGTATTCGTAAAGGTAGACGAAGATTAAATCCATTCACGGCCGTCTTGCGCCAATAACGCCGTTGCCACTTCCGGACCCCATTCGCCCGGCCGGTAAGCGTGTAGATCGGTTTGGCCTGCCTGCCACGCCTGCAATACCGGCATCACCACGCGCCAGGCCATTTCGACCTGGTCGGCGCGCATGAACAGGGTGGCGTCGCCACGCATGACATCCAACAGCAGGGTTTCATAGGCGGTGGGCAGCGCCTGGCCATCATAGGCTTCCTGGTAACGAAAGGCCATGTTCACCGGCCCCAGACACATTTTCGGACCGGGGTGTTTGGCCTGGAAGCAGATATTAATTCCTTCATCTGGCTGGATATGGATGACGAGTTGATTAGGCTGCCAGTGGGGCACGGCCGTTTCCGGAAAAGCGCGATGGGGCACAGGGCGGAACTGAATCACAACTTTTGAGGATTTTTCAGGCAGGCATTTGCCGGTGCGCAGGTAGAAGGGCACATCCTGCCAGCGCCAATTGTCGATGAAGAGCTTGAGGGCGGCGAATATCTCCGTGGTAGAGTCAGCGGCGACATCTTCTTCTTTGCGGTAGCCAGCATACTGCCCTCTGGCTGTGTCCTGGGTAATATTGGTCTGGGAAAAC
>JAKQCM010000357.1 GCA_029559155.1 Chloroflexota bacterium | reverse complement strand
CCTGCCCCGGTCGCCAGGGACGCACGGCAGCAAATGGCCGCCCTGCTGGCCGATTTGAACAATACAGCAATTGTCAGCGCCGCCGGCGCGCACTGGCAGGATGCGGAAGGCGATTGGCGTAATTTGAACAGCGATGTGCGGGGTACGGCCGTCATCATCCACGCCCTGACGCAAACCGACCCCACCAACCCGCTGCTGCCCCTGGCGGCGCGCTGGCTGATGAGTTCGCGCACGGCCGTTGGTTGGGCCACCACTTATGAAACGGCCTGGAGCCTCCTGGCTTTGTCGGATTGGATGGCCCTGACCGGCGAATTGCAGCCCGATTTTGCCTATGCCATACTGGCCAATGGGACAACCCTGACCGAAGGCGCGCTGACTCCAACCTTGGCCACCGACACGGTGAATTTACCGCTGCCCGCCGCCGATTTACTACCGGATGAGATGAATTTGTTGACCATTTCACGGGGAGCGGGAAACGGCCGTCTCTATTACACCACCTATCTGCAAACGGCCGTACCGGCAACGGCCGTGCCGGCCATCAATCGCGGCATCATCGTCGAACGTGTTTACTACGACGCGGATTGCAGCCCCCACGCCACAACCTGCCAGCCGATCACGCAGATCGCCGCCGGGCAGCAGGTGCGCGTACAGCTCAACATCCAGGCGCTTTCCGACCTGGTGTATCTGACCATTGACGACCCCATCCCCGCCGGAACGGAAACGTTGGACCCCCATTTGCTGACGGTTTCTCGCGCTTACGCCGGGGAAATTACCCGTACCGATCTGGAATCTGAATACGAATATGGTTATTGGGGCTGGTGGTACTTCGACGCCATCCAATACCACGACGACCGGGTGCAGTTCACCAGCGATTTTCTACCCGCCGGAACCTACCAATACACCTACTATTTGCAGGCTCTGCTGCCCGGCGCGTATCAGGTGCGCCCCACGTTGGCGCAGCAGACTTTCTTGCCGGAAGTATACGGCCGTTCAGCCGGTGCATTGTTTACGGTCATTCAAGAATAATCAGGACCCAAAGGGTTTGAGTGCCCGAAAGGGCTGACCTATCAAGCGCAAACCCTTTGGGTCAAAATGGCCACGAGCAACAAACGGCCGTTACTTCTTGACAAAATTCCACCCCTATGGCATCATACCGGCATGGTTCCGGTAACGATACCGGCATTGATACCGACACCGGCAACGGGCGTCTAAATTGGAGAGTTGTTGAGTGAGATCCCGCCCCCCCAAAACAGTTACCATTCAAGACGTCGCGCGCGCCGCCGGCGTATCGGTGTCAACCGTTTCTCGGGTTCTCAATGACAAAGATGACGTAGCCCAGGCCACGTACACCAAAGTCCAAACTATCATTTCCGAGTTAGGCTATGCTTCCAGCCTGGCGGCCAAAAGTATGCGCAGCCATCAGACCAACGTGATCGGCCTGATCATGCCAGACCTGGAAGAATCCTTCCCCCTGGAAGTGATGAAAGGCGTGAACCACGCCATCGCCCAATACAATTACGACCTCATTGTTTACACCAACGGCGATATCAGCAAAAACAGCTCCGCAGAAAAAGAAAGCCAATACGTCTCTCTGCTAAACAACAACCTGACCGATGGCGTCATCATTGTAACGCCCGTGGCGACGAATTTTTCCACAATTTCCCCGGTAGTAGCCGTGGACCCCAATACCGAAACCCCAAACTGCCCCTATGTCACAGCTACCAACCGAGATGGCGGGCTGCTGGCCATGGATTATCTGCTGCAATTGGGCCATCGCCGCATTGGCTACATTGGTGGGCGCACCGATTTACAAAGCGCAATCCGACGGCAGCAAGGGTATGTAGACAGCCTGGAAAAAGCCGGCCTGGCGGTTGACCCTGAGTTGATGGTTGTGGGGGATTTTACGATGGCTGCCGGGTATCGCTGTGGGCAGCGGCTGCTGGCGCTGGCGGAACGGCCAACGGCCGTTTTCGCCGCCAACGATCGCTCAGCTTTTGGTCTTATCCAGGCCGCCCACGAACTGGGGCTAAAAATCCCTGATGATTTATCCGTAATCGGATTCGACAACATACCCGAAGCCGCCTACTACCTGCCTGCTGGCCTGACGACAGTCGACCAAAGTGTGCGCCACATGGGCGTCGTGGCGACAGAAATGCTCATCAAGCTGATCCGAGGGGAGCAAATAGACAATGTGATCACCAAAATGCCCACACAGCTTATTGTCCGCGGTTCCTGCCGCTCCATTTAGGAGCGGTTGTTTTTTTCACCTTCCGGTATCGTTACCGGAACCGTTATCAAAATATCCAGCAACTGCTGAAAGGAGGTGTCCGGCGTTTGAAAAACAAAGAGATGCAAAAAAGCAGGCCTTATCTTCGGCTCTACGACAAGTGAAGAAAGACCTGCTCAAACCAGTGTGGGCGAATGTCACAAACCACACCAAAGTCAATTGAACCAATCAACAAGTCCAAAGTCAAGGAGAAGATAATGCGTAAGTCAGTTCTTTACATCTTAAGTCTGTTAGTCGTATTAGCCATGGCGCTGAGCGCTTGTGGCGGCGCTTCCAATACAACCGAATCGGCGGCAGAGCCAACGGCCGTTGCCCCCGCTGAAGAATCTTCCGCCGCCGAACCAACCACGGCCGCCCCAGCCGCCACCGAAAAACAAGTGTTGAATGTGTGGTCATTTACCAATGAAATCATGACCATGGCCATCGCCTTCGAAGGAATGCATCCTGATGTAGACGTGGTCTACACAATGATCCCGATGACCGCCGGCGAGTACCAGACAAAACTGAAGGCCTCCCTGGGCACCGCGGATGTACCCGATGTAATCGCCCTGGAAGCTTCATTTGTCAAAGAGTACGTCGAAGCCGATTTCCTGGCCGACCTGGGTCAGTTCCTCCCCGACGCCGAAGCTGGCAAAACCTACCCCTTCGTCATTGATGTCGGCACCGATGGCGGCGTCACCAAAGCCTTTGCCTATCAGGCGACGCCCGGCGCTCTGTTTTACCGCCGCAGTCTGGCAAAAGAATATTTTGGCACAGACGATCCGGTAGAAATTCAAGCCTTATTGTCCGATTTCGATAAATTCACGGCCGCAGCGGCCATTGTCAAAGAAAAATCTGGCGGCAATACCTACATGGTTGCTTCCAGCGGCGATTTTCAGAACCCGTTCTTTGCCAACCGCGAACAACCCTGGATTGTCGATGACACTTTGATTGTGGACCCGATGGTGACGAAATATGTCGAGACTGCCAAACTCTTCCGCGACGAAGGGTACGAGGCGCAGGCGGCGCAGTGGCAAGAAGGTTGGTTTGCCGGTATGAACGACACATTGGTGGACGCCGAGGGCAACG
>JAKQCM010000324.1 GCA_029559155.1 Chloroflexota bacterium | reverse complement strand
AAGGGCGTACAGGACGTGGAGCGACGCATCCTGGCCCCGTTGCGTCATCGCCGTTTTTTTTCGCTACACGAGATAAACATGGCGATTGCCGAACTATTGACACGCTATAACGAAGCGCCGTTTCAGAAGATGCCTGGCAGCCGCCGTTCGCTGTTCGAGCAGTTGGATAAACCCGCATTACGGCTCTTGCCTACTCACGCCTATGAATACGCACATTGGCAAAAAGCCCGGGTAAACATTGATTACCATGTGGCCATCGAGGGGCATTTCTACAGCGTCCCCTACCAACTGGTCAAGCAGGAAATAGAGGTGCGCGTGACCACCACCACGGTCGAGTGCTTTCACAAGAACAAACGCGTCGCCAGTCACCTTCGCTCGCAGCATAAAGGACAATTCAGTACTATTGCCGAGCATATGCCCCAAAAACACCAGCAATACGCGCAATGGACGCCAGAACGGCTTGTTCACTGGGCCAAGAAGACAGGGCCATTTACGGCGGCGGCCGTCGAGCATATATTGAGCAATCGCCCCCATCCCCAGCAGGGCTTTCGCTCCTGTCTGGGAATCATGCGTCTGGGCAAGGAATATGGCGACCAGCGTCTCGAAGCGGCCTGCCAACGCGCCCTCGCCCTCAGTTCGGTAAATTACAGAAGCCTGGAATCCATCCTGAAAAAAAACTTGGAGAAGAAACCTCTAACCAAAACGATTCCAAAACCACCGACGGAGCACAACAACATTCGTGGCCCGGAATACTACCGTGAAAAGAAAGGATAAAACCATGTTGCATCATACAACCATAGAAAAACTGCATGACCTGCGTCTAAGCGCCATGGCCGAAGCACTGCAGGAACAACATCAATCAAAGCAGCATGAGTCGCTTTCTTTCGAGGAACGTTTGGGCCTGCTCGTCGACCGAGAGTTGACCCGGCGCGAAAACAATCGCACCAGACTGCGCCTGAGCAAAGCAACGTTGCGATGGGGCAGCACCATCCATGACATCGACTTCAACAGTCCTCGGGGACTACAAAAAACAGAGATTCTCGCCTTGGCCAATTGCCGATGGATACAGTATCATGAAAACTGCGCTATCACCGGTCCCACCGGAACGGGCAAGACCTTCATTGCATGCGCCCTGGCTCACAGCGCCTGCAGTCAAGGATACCGCACACGGTATTTGCGCGCCCCCAAACTGTTTCAAGAACTTGAAATAGCCCGAAACGACGGGCGGCATCCAAAACTCATGGCGACTCTCGCCCGGCTCGACCTGCTCATTATCGATGAATGGGCGGCCTGCAACATGACCCATGAAGACCGACGAGACATCTTCGAACTGTTTGAGGAACGCTACCAGAGGCACGCCATTATGCTGGTAAGCCAACTCCCTATTGACGACTGGCATAAGGCTGTCGGCGACCCTACCATGGCCGACGCTATTCTTGACAGACTATTGCATAACGCGCATAAGATTAGAATCGAAGGAGAGTCGTTCAGAAAGAAGATAGGCGTGAAAAAAGCGTAGGCGGCTCACCGTCGCTATCGCTCCGGGGAAGTCATGGACGGCATGGCTTCCCCGCTATAAAAAAACACTGATACCCGTCGCTGACGCTCCGAACAAAGCATGGGGATATGCTGCTTTTCTGACGCACGATGAGCCGCATGAACATCATAACACAACCACAACTTCCCTCCTTCGGACAAAAACGCTCGCGCTAATCAGATTCAGTGCTCGCGCTCCTCCGGACTTGATGCTCGCGCCCCTCCGGATTTGGTGGCCTACTCGGGCCGGAATATGCATCTTTCTGGCTCAGGTGCTCTCATCGGATGGTTCGTGCAGGGAAGCCGTGCAAAAATTTCTGGCCTGGTTGGCGCTGACGGAAGGCAAACACGCCTCACCCAATTCCGCAGCCTATTGCGACGCGCGCAAACGGTTGCCCA
>JAKQCM010000312.1 GCA_029559155.1 Chloroflexota bacterium | reverse complement strand
GCCCCACCAGCCCCACCACCGCCTTCAAAATCGGCGAGCGCACCGATGACCCGCTGAGCATGTATCTGGCCGACATTTTTACGCTGTCGGTGAACCTCAGCGCCAGCTGCGGCCTGAGCGTGCCCTGCGGCTTCGACGGCCAGGGACTGCCCATCGGCATGCAGCTTATCGGCAATACGCTGCAAGAAGCGACCATTCTCAATGCGGCTTTTGCTTATGAGCAGGCGACCGAGTGGCATAAACAACTGCCCGGCATGGTACACTATTCGCAAAAAGATTGATGGTTTGGTAAACGGCCGTCACACAGGCAATCAATGAGCGAATCCGCAGCGCCAGACCACAAACTTTTGCTTCAGGCCATCCGGCGCGTACGGCAGCAAATAATTTGGCCGGCAGGCAGCGCCGACCGTCACCTGGAAAAACGCAAGCTGCGCGGCCATCTGCCCACCACAGCCACAATTGCCGACTACGAACAGATCATCCAGGTGATACTGCAAGACGCTTCGGCGCAGGTTTTTCGCTATTGGTACAATCGAACAGCATACATAGCCCTTGTGGCCACGATGGAACAGCACACCTGGTTAGTGATGTTTTCTTCTGACGGCATTTTAGAAAGCGCCTTTGTATTAGATCGCCCGGAACGGTATCTGAACAAGCCCGGCTTTGAATGGGTTGGACAGCTTGGCGAGGTAGAAAATGAACTATAAAGAGCAAATTGCGGCTTATGAAGCCGATGTGCAGTCCCCAAATGTCAGTGGCATGGAGCATTTAAACATGCTCATGAATCGCAGCGAAATTGCCAAAAGCGAAGCACACCTGACCGATCAGGAAAGGCAGCGATTGCTGGAAGCAGACAAACTGCTCCTGCAAAAAGCCAACCTGTTCTTCCAGACGATCAGCGAGATTGCCGATTTGGCCGCCTGGCGGCGTGACGAAAATGTGCCGGTCAGCCATTGGTGGTGGTACCTCGACGTCATCACCCAAATGCCCCCAACCAACGAAAAACGGGCGCGAGCCGGCCAACAGAATATGCCTACGGCTCATTGACGACAAGCCACGGAGCCACCCACCACCTTGTTTAGGAGAATATTCATTGAAAACCATCATCCTTCTCGCCGATCAAGCCCTGCCGCCACGCCCGAGCATCTGGGACCGGCCACGGCCGTTATGGAACGTGGCCGGGAAAACCATCATCGGCCATCTGCTGGATTTGCTGCGCGACGAGCTAACCGGCGACGTGATTTTTGTGTTCGACCCGGCCAAAAGCACGGTAAACACCTGGATCCAAGACAATTATCCGCAGTTGGCGGCGCATTTTGTGCCCCAATCCGCCGGCGAGCAGGCGCAAGCCCTGGCCTTGTGCCAGGATTTTTTAGACGATGAGGCGGTGCTGGTGGTGGCAGATTTGGTCGTGGTCGAAGCCGCCTTTGACAAGCTGGGCAAGATGGGCGCGGACGTGGTGCGGATAACGCCGCCGGATACGGCCGTTTCCCCCACTTCTTCCGCCGCTGTGACGTGGTTTACGAACGGCCGTCTCCTCCAAAGCGCCCTGCAATCCACCGGCCCCAGCGCCACCCTACAAGACGTTTACCAGGAATTGCAAAATGGAGGAACGGCCGTGGCCGCCCTGCCCGCCCAGCTCTGGCTGGAAACCCACACCCCCGACGCCCTGCTGCACGCCAACCAGCGGCTGCTCGGCCTGGGCTACGGAGCCACCGCCGACGCCATCGAGCGCAGCTACGTCGAAGACTTCACCGTCCTGCCGCCCGTGTTCATCGACGAGGAGGCATATATCGAAGCGGCCGTGGTCGGCCCTTACGTTAGCGTCTACGCCGGCGCGGTGATCAAAAGCGCCATCGTGCGCCACAGCATCATCGCGGCCGACGCCCACCTGGAGAACTGCATCCTCGACGGCGCGCTGGTGGGGGAACGTGCTAAAATTACTGGCAGCGTCAGCAAGCTGCTTGTGGGCGATGACGCCACAGAAATCGGTTGATATGAGCCGTGGATGGAGGATGGTATGGTTGATGAGCAAACGTTGAAAGAAGCAGTACGCCGGATAACGGCCGTCGCCCAACCCAACCGCATCATCCTGTTTGGTTCCCAGGCGCGCCAGCAAACCAACGCCGCCGACCTGGACCTGTTGGTCATTCAGCCAGAGATCGTCGACCGTTATGCCGAAATGCTCCGTTTGCACGAAGCCCTGGGCAACCTGGGATTAGGCATCGATTTGTTGATCTATTCAGAAGCGGAGTTTGAACGCCGCAGCCGCGTGCCAGGCACCGTACCCTACTGGGCGCGCAAAGAAGGGAAATCGCTTTATGCCGCCGCATCTTGAGGAAGCCTTTCGTGCCTTGCGTCTGGCCGACCGGGACATTGAAGCTTTTGATGTTCTGCGGAAAGCGTCCCACATCCATTCCTCTATCATCGGTTTTCACGCGCAACAGGCGATAGAAAAATCGCTCAAAGCCGTGTTATTTGCCCACCAAGTTGAATTTGAGCGCACACACGATTTAGTTCGTCTGTCTTATCTGCTCCGCCAACGCGCCATCGAGCCGCCGCTGTCCGATAATTCTTTACGCCGTCTCAACCCTTTTGCCGTCATGATGCGCTATGACGATTGGGAAAGCGAAGAAAATTTTGTGGACGAAACGGCCGTTTGGCTGCAAACAATCCGCGACTGGGCGGGCAAACAAGTCGAAATAATCGTTCGCCAAGCATCTTAAGTTTATTTTTTGGAGGAGACCTCATGAACAAATACATTTCCCAGCGCGTCGCGCAAACCCCGCCATCGGGCATTCGTAAATTTTTCGACATCGTCGCCACCATGAAAGACGTCATCTCGTTGGGCATCGGCGAGCCGGATTTTGTGACGCCGGACCCGGTGCTGCGCGCCGGCATGGCCTCTTTGGAAGCCGGGCACACCGGCTACACCTCCAACAGCGGCACGATTGAACTGCGCCGCGCCCTCAGCCAACACCTACACCGGCTGTATGGCGTGCAGTACGACCCCGACCTGGAGATTTTAATCACTGTGGGCGTGAGTGAGGCGCTGTATCTGGCGATGACGGCCGTTCTCGACCCCGGCGATGAGGTGATCATTCCCGAACCCTGCTTCGTGGCCTACGCGCCCGAAGTCACCTTTGCCGGCGGCGTGCCCGTCACCGTGCCCACCTACGTGGAACACCAATTCCAGGTCACCGCCGAAGACATCGAAGCCCGCATCACCGATAAGACCAAAGCCATCTTACTGGGCTACCCCAACAACCCGACCGGCGCGGTGATGACCCGCGAGCGCATGTTGGAGATCACGGCCGTGGCCGAAGAGCATGATTTGCTCATCCTCTCCGACGAAATCTACGACCAATTGGTCTACGGCGTGGCCCACACCTGCGTGCCTGCCCTGCCGGGCATGAAAGAGCGCACCATCCTGCTCGGCGGCTTCAGCAAGGATTACGCCATGACCGGCTGGCGCATCGGCTACACCTGCGCCAATCCTGACCTGCTGGCCGCCATGCGCAAAGTCCACCAGTACACCATCATGTCTGCCCCCACCACCGGGCAGGCCGCGGCCGTGGTCGCCCTGGAGCAGGCCGACAGCCACGTCGCCGCCATGCGCGCCGAGTACGACCGGCGGCGGCGGCTGATCGTGGACGGTTTCAATACGCTGGGGCTGGACTGCTTCGAGCCGAAGGGGGCGTTTTACGCTTTCCCCTCCGTGGCCCGCAGCGGCATGAGCAGCGACGAGTTTGCCAACCGGCTGCTGGAAGAGGAAGAGGTGGCCGTCATCCCCGGCGAGGCGTTTGGCGAGAGCGGCAACGGTTTTGTGCGCGCCGCCTACGCGCAGTCGTATGAGAAGATTGAAGAGGCGTTGAACCGGATTGAGAAGTTTATGCGGCGGCATGGGTAGCACGGCCGTTTCTTGCGCTCAAAAAGGATGTTCTTATGGACAATAAACAAGTCTTGGAACGCATCGAAATGAACCCTAAAGTTATGGTTGGCAAACCAGTGATTAAGGGCACACGAATTCCGGTGGAATTGATCGTCCGCATGGTGGCTCAGGGCATCCCAGAGACGGATATTCTGGCAGAATATCCCCGCCTGGAACTAGCCGACATTCGCGCCGCGCTTTCATACGCGGCGATGGTCGTCGCCCAGGAAGATGTGTTCCCGTTATTACCGTTAGCCGCTTAAACATGCGCTTCCTTGTTGATGAATCGACGGGCTTCGGCATTGCCCGCTTTCTCCAGACAGAGGGCCATGATGTTCTTATCGTCGCCGAGACCATGCCTGAAGCCGATGACGCAGCCATATTGCAGCTTGCTTGGATAGAAGAGCGCATTGTGATTACCAACGACAAGGATTTTGGCGAATTGATTTTCCGGCGGCAGGAACCGCATCATGGGGTGGTGCTGCTGCGCTTACAAGATGAAAGCGGCGGCAACCGTATACAAGTTATGGCGGCG
>JAKQCM010000274.1 GCA_029559155.1 Chloroflexota bacterium | reverse complement strand
GGTTACGTCATTCTATCTCATTTAATCGATATAATGTCTATTACAAAAAGGCAGGCAAATAAATTGATATGGAAAATAATCCCAATTGGTTTTTCGTTATCTTTGGAATGTTGTTGGCGAAATCGAAACTGGACGAAAATCGGCGTTCAAATAAACAATTAGAGATTGGAAATAGAAGGGCGTTGCCCTGGTTCCAAAATTCAAAATCTGAGAAGTTTTTATGACAGGCCATCATACGTCGGTAGCGCGGCCAAAGGTTCACCAATCAACTGACGGGCCTATAGCGCTATCATCGGCATCAGCTAACCTCTTGCTGCTGGTCATTTTGGCGCTGGGGGTTATTTTCCGTTTTGCGGCATTGGGCCAGATTGCTCGTGGTTACGATGACAGTTATCCCGCTTACGATGCTTTGCGTATGCTGGATGGCCACGAGTGGGTGCGAATCGGGCAATCCTCGTCCGTTTTCTTGGACAACCCCGCGCTGATGACTTATATCCAAGCCATTCCGCTGTTGATCTGGCGTTCGCCCTGGAGCGTCCACATCTTCATCACGGCCCTGAATACGCTGGCGATCTGGCTGGTGTATAAAACGGTGCAGCCGCTTTTGGGTCGCGGGGCTGGATTGATGGCCGCTTTGCTGGTTGCCGTCAATCCGTGGATCGTTCATTTTAGCCGGACGACGTGGGTGCAATCTTTGATGCCACTGTTTATGCCGTTTGTTGCCTGGGGCTTCTGGCCGGCGATGGTGACGGATCGGCGATGGTCACGCCGGGTTTTGTTGGGTGGCGTGGCGTTGGTAGCTATGTTGCAGACATATATCCAGGCCTGGCTGGTACTGCCCCAATTGGGCGTCCTGATCACTGTATTTTATCGTCGGCTGCCGAAACGACCGTTACTCATCGTTCTGTTGTTGTTTGTCGCTTCGCTGGTGGTATATGGCGTGGGGTTGGCCGGGGTCTGGGAAAGTAATCAGAGTAAGTTGGTTGGGTTTGTTGCGTCGAGCGAAACGGAACTACACTTCACTAGAGAGGGGCTGGATCATGCGTTGCGCTTCGTCACCGGGCGAAATTTTGACTATGAGTATGGTCGGGAGGAAACGGCCGTTTATCAAATCCGCCGCGCAATTTCTTTGCTTGTCAGTTACGGGTTGGGTCTGGCGGTGTGGGCCGGAATTGTCCGCGCTCTGATTGGTCTGTGGCATGGTGGGCAGGAACGTCGCCTAGGGCTGATCTTGCTAGTCTGGTTCTGGACGCCGGTGTTGCTGATGAGTTTCAGCGCTTTCAGTATTCACATTCATTATTTGTTGCTGACCTATCCGGCGGGACATGTTCTGGCGGCGTGGGGAATAGTCGCTGCGGGGCAAACCGGGTGGCGATGGTGGGGTAAACGGCCGTTTCCCATCTCACCCGTTTACCTGTTTGTGCCAGTCATAGGCCTGCTTACGCTGGTATTCGGCCTGAATCTTTACTACGCCAATCAAGAAGCGGCCCGTCACCCGGTGCAATCCCGCTTTGATGGCTGGACGCTAGAAGCCAGCGCCAGCGTGGGCAACGTGATCCGTGAATTGGTCGGTAGATCGGAGGGCGTTTTCCCGCGCCGCATCTTTGCCGAAGGCCATGCCGCCCTATTGAGCGGGCTGAGCGGCCTGTATGTCATGACAGGCCTGGAACTCGACTTCCCAGCCTATGTTGTGCTGCCCGGAGAAGAACCACTCCTTTACGTTTTGTTGAACGAAACCATTATGCCCGGTGCATTAGGACCAAAGCAGCAATCACTACCAGAGCGTGATCTGGTTTTTGCCGATGGAACTCGCGCTTCCTTTGTCATCGTTGCGCCGTACAGCCGGGAAGATGCGCTGGCCTTACCGGAAGTCGTGGTAGATTGGCGCAGTGAGTCCGGTCTGACGTTGCTCGGCTATACGTTGGCGGGAACTGGGGCCGCAAAAGCCGGGCAATCCATTGATTTGACAACTTACTGGCGGGTAGACGAACGACCGTCGGGTTCGGCCGAGTGGTATGTGGGCGCGTTCTATCATGTCCTCAACGACGCCTGGCAAATTGTCGTAAACAGCGGCGGTCATCACCAGTGGGGGCATCAATGGCAGGTGGGCGACGTTTACGTGGAGCGGGCCAGCATTCTCCTGCCAGACGATTTGCCGCCTGGCGATTACCAGTTGCAATGGGGTTTGTTTGATAACATCCACATGCGCAATTTTGCCTTGCAGTCGCCCAATGGCCCGGTGGAAGCCTATGCTCTGCCTATCCGCGTAGAATAGACATTATTCTATGAGGATACCCATAGACAAAGTGAAATTGCCTTTGCCTTGTGTCACCTGTTGGGCTTCTAATTGATGCCGCGTTTCAAGAATATGCATGAGCAAAAGCTGGTTATGGCGCTGTTGATGGCATTGTGTTGTTTACTTGTGATTGACAAAGCTTTTTCCTCCTGCTGGGGCGCGGTCTTCATCTGGCTGCTGTGGCTGCCTCTCAACCGCTCTCCAGACCTAGCCACTCCCCGCTTGTCATTCTCCAAGAATTGGTGCAGGCAGTGTTGAGTGGTAACGGCCGTTCTGCCCACAGTTCATCAAGTTTAGCCAGGTGGTGGGTGGGTAACGGCCGTTCTGCCCACAGTTCATCAAGTTTAGCCAGGTGGTGGGTGGGTAACGGCCGTTCTCCCCACAGTTCATAAGTTTAGCCAGGGGATGGGGTGGGAACGGCCGTTCTGCCCACAATTCATCAAGTTTAGCCAGGGGATGGGGTGGAAATGGCCGTTAGCCCGCACTACGCAGTGGTTAACGGCCGTTCCTTGTTTTCTGTAATAATCTGGCAGGAGAGGTGCATATGAATTGGCAAGACCATATTACG
>JAKQCM010000258.1 GCA_029559155.1 Chloroflexota bacterium | reverse complement strand
GATTACACGGACGCTGTGCGCGAAGCGTACAGTGACGATGTGCCTAAGACAGCGGATTATGTGATGTTTTGGTGGTGGAAAGCGGCGGCGATAGCCCGCGCCAATGATTTAGAACAATTTGGGTTTATCACCACAAATAGTTTGACACAGGTTTTCAACCGTAGCATTGTCGAAAATCAGCTAACACCAAAAGACGGTTTGTCTTTAGTCTTTGCAATACCTGATCATCCCTGGGTCGATTCTTCAGTTGGCGCAAGCGTGCGAATATCAATGACAACCGCAACGAAAGGCGATGTTCAAGGTAAATTACAACTAGTTGTTAGCGAAAAAACAACCGAGGCAGATGAAGCAGAGGTTCAACTTACCACACAAACCGGTAAAATCTTTGCTGATTTAACAATTGGCACTGATATTAGCAAGGCTGCAATGTTAATATCAAACGAACGCTTGGCCAGTCAAGGAGCCAACCCTTTAGGTTTGGGTTTCCGCCTGCTACCAGAAGAAGTTGCCCAATATGGTTTCAATTTAGACGATTTACCCAATACTATCCGCCCTTATCGAATTGGGCGCGATCTGGTACAGCGAGAAGAAGATAAATTTGTCATTGACTTTTTTGGTTACTCAGAACTGGATGCTAAACAGCAACATCCTGTTTTGTACCAACACCTATTCATTCATGTAAAACCAGAACGTGATCAAAACCGCCGCAAAACCAGACGTGAAAACTGGTGGCTGTTTGGGGAAAATGCCCCCATGTTCCGTGAAGCCTCCGGCGGGTTATCTAGATACATTGCAACGTGTCGAACAGCAAAGCATCGGTTATTTACTTTTTTACCTGCATCTACAATTCCTGATGCCAAAATTGTCGCTATAGCTCTGGAAGATGCTTATTTCCTCGGCGTGCTCTCTTGCCAAATTCATGTGATTTGGGCAATGCGCACAGGAGCTTTCTTGGAGGATCGGCCTAATTACAATCACTCGGACTGTTTTGGTAAGTTCCCCTTTCCCGACGCCACCGAAACCCAAAAAGCCCGCATCCGCGACCTGGCCGAGCAGCTGGACGCCCACCGCAAACGGCAGCAGGCGCTGCACCCCAAGCTCACCCTGACCGACATGTACAACGTCCTGGAAAAGCTGCGCGCCGGCGAGCCGCTGACCGACAAAGACAAAGTCATCCACGAGCAGGGGCTGGTCACCATCCTCAAGCAGCTGCACGACGACTTGGACACGGCCGTGTTCGACGCTTGCGGCTGGCCGCCCGACCTCACCGACGAGGAAATCTTGCAGCGCCTGGTAGACCTCAACGCCGAACGCGCCGCCGAGGAAGCGGCCGGCCACGTCCGCTGGCTGCGCCCGGAATACCAGGCGCCGGATGAAGTCAAGCCTACCCAGACCACCTTCCTGCCGGAAGAAGAAGTGGAGACGGCCGTGGCCGTAGCCGAGCCGCAGCCGTGGCCCAGCGCGCTAAAGGACCGGGCAACGGCCGTGCGCGCTGCGCTGGCCGCCTTCGATGGTCCGGCCGATTTACCGGCCGTGGCGTCGGCGTTTGCCGGCAAGCGCACCCAGAAGCGTCTGGGCGAAGTCGAGGAGATTCTGGAGATGTTGGTGGAATTGGGGCAGGTGGTAGGGGTGGGAAACGGCCGTTATGCGGCCGGGTAGGATATGCCTTAACAAATAACCAATGAACACTTGTTCCGCTTGTTAGTCATTGTCAAACCATTTATACTGGACTTGCGAAATCTTGATTCTAGGCAAATTATCAAATGAATGACATCACTAATAATAATCAACCTGAAAACAAAAATGAACAGCCATTTACAATCCCATTAAAGTGGGAACTAGGCGATAATCTAAATACGATATATGCAAATCAGGCTGTTATTTCACATGCTGGTCCGGAGTTTTACCTGATATTTAGGGAAGCAAAGCCATCCATTAACTTGTTGATGGGTCAGATCGAAAC
>JAKQCM010000250.1 GCA_029559155.1 Chloroflexota bacterium | reverse complement strand
CTCCCAACCCACCGGCGAAACCCGCTACGCCAACGGCCTCTCTACCGGCGCAGCCTGGAACCGCTGGCCGATGTATTGGTCCAACATCGAGCAAACGCCGGGCGTCTTTTCCTGGGCATATCAGGACGCCGCCGTCATCGCCGACATCGCT
The DNA here is from genome assembly GCA_029559155.1 of Chloroflexota bacterium. Taxonomy (GTDB): domain Bacteria; phylum Chloroflexota; class Anaerolineae; order Promineifilales; family Promineifilaceae; genus Leptovillus. Next base: position 17,501 of record JAKQCM010000250.1, on the reverse strand, counting down.
CACGGCCTGAAGTTAGACGCCATTTTGTTAGGCACGCCCGATGAATATTTCAGTCCGGCCACTTCGACGGCCGAAACAGCCAGCAGCGGCGCGTCCGCAGCGCAGCCCACATCCCCCTTCACGCTGAACGAGATTCAGAGCGGCACGCCTATTGGGTTGTACAACGCCGTTTTTCAAGATGGCAGCGATACTCCCGGCCCCGGCAAAGCGATTAATCCGGCCAATGTGTGGGCGCGATTTGTGGACACGGCCGTTTCCCGTTACAAACCCGGCGGCCTCATCGCCCAGCAGCAGGGCTGGCCGGCCGGCGTCGGCGTAACGCACTGGGAAATGTGGAACGAACCCGACCTGCTCAACTTTTGGGATGGCACCACGGCCGATTATGCCCGGCTGCTAAAAGTGGGCTATCTGGCCGCCAAAAACGCGGACCCCAACGCCCAAATCATCTTTGGCGGGTTGGCCGTCGTCTATAATCCATACGATATCCCCTTCCTCAGTTCTGTGCTGGCCATTTACGATCAGGACCCAACGGCCGTGCAGTACAACTATTTTCACGACATTCTGGCGCTGCACAACTACAGCTACGCTTACCGCTCCTGGCGCGCCGTCTACATCGCCGGGCGGCGGCTGGCAGCCCGCAACCTGACCAATGCCATCTGGCTCAACGAAACCGGCGTGCCCGTCTGGGACGACTATCCTGGCCCGGTTTGCGACCCCGCCAGCCCTTATCGCGCCACGATGACCGAACAAGCCGACTTTATCATCCAGAGTACGCTTTACGCCTCCTATGCCGGCGCTGACAACATCTTTTTTTTCCAGCTTTACGATGACTGCGGCAACGTTGCCCTAAATCCTCCCTACTTTCCGCCGGAGCAATGCGCCTCCGGTCCGCCGCCGACCGGCTATGCCGGGGATGCGTTCGGCTTTTTCCGCAATGATCCGGGCGCGGCCTGCTATGCCAACCACCCGGCAGCGGGCACGGCCCGCCCCGGTCTGGCCGCTTTCCAAACATTGACCGAGTATTTCCGCAATGTAGACGCTTTGTGGCGGCTGCGGCCGGACGGCGCGCAAGAGTGGGTGGCCTTTTACCGCCCGGATACGCAGTCACGCCTTGTGGGTTTGTGGGCGCTGACGAATGTGGGGCAAACGGCCGTTATCACCAGCACCAACAGCGCGCAAACCGGCCTGCTCATCCACCCGGACGGTATCACCGAAACGATTACGGCGACCAACGGGGTATTTACGCTGACTTTGCCAGCGGCCACCAACACCAACACGCCTACCGACTTACCCATCAACCCCATCGGCGGACGGCCGTATCTGCTCATTGAGCCAGACACGATGCCCCCTATCGTCACGGTGCAGGCCCCGCCGATGGCGGCGTTATCGGTTGTGGTGCAGTGGTCGGGGCAAGATTTGGGCAGCGGCATGGCCTCGTATGACGTCCTTGTGGCCCGCGACAACAGTTTTCCCACCGCCTGGCTGCTGGACACAACGGCCGTTTCCGGCGTGTATCCGGTGGAAATGGGTCACACCTATACCTTCAGGGTGATGGGGCAAGACAAAGCGGGGAATGTAAGTGGGGAAACGGCCGTAACCGTTGTGGCTCCTGTACTCGATAAAACGTTGTACCTGCCGTCGGTAATTCGCTGACGTCTGGCAACACTCGCAAATAACTCAACGGGCTTCAGATTGGTTCAATGCTAAAATTATGCCAATCTCACCAGGTCATCACCAGGCAGTATCTTAAATCTAATTCGATCCTTGACCCAGGTGATCGCCGTTTTGGCAAATGGGCAGCCCCATCCGAAAAACCGCGCCACCCACAGGACTATCCGCAACTGCCAGCGTGCCATGATGCGCCTCGACCACCATCTTGCAAAAGGTCAGCCCCAGGCCGGTTCCCCGGCGTTCCGTCCCCGCCACCTGGGCAAACTTCTCAAAAATCCGCGCCTTATCCGCATCAGGAACACCCGGACCATCATCCGCCACATAAAGGGTAAATTCATTCCCCTCAACGCAGGCCGCCACATTCACCAGCCCTTCCACGGCGGAATAATTTAACGCATTGGTCAATAAATTATTGATCACGCGCTGCAACAAATCGCCGTCGCCCCAAAGTGGCGGCAGCGTATCCGGAACATCAATCGTTAAGCTTTTGCGCTGCGCTTCGGCCACAACTTCCCAATGCGCCAACGATTCTCGCAGCCAGCTCGCACTTTGAATTTCGGCCCGGCGTAAGACCAACGCCCCAACCTCCAGGCGCTCTACATCCAGCAAGTTATCGATCAATTGTAAAATGCGCTGCGTCGATTCGTCTGCTCGCCCCAATATTTTTTGCTGGCGAGCATCCACCGCGCCCAGATTGCCCTTTGTCACCATGCTGATGCTGCTGCGAATGACCGTCAGCGGGCTTTTGAGATCATGGACAACCATTTGGGTCAATTCCGCCCGCAAACGCTGCTCGCGCCGAAAATCGATGGTTCGCTGGCGCACCAGACGCTCCAGGTGGGCCACAATGGCATACAAAATCAAAAAACTTAAAGCGCCTTCCGCCAGAAGGGTTAACAAAATTGCCGGCCTGAAATCCTGGAGGTCGAACAAATTGATGACAAACTCGCCCAAAACAAGCGAAAACCCAACGATGACTACGCTGCCCGAGGCCGCAAAATAGCGCGAGACCTGCAGGTCTTCCGTATTGCGCAAGGCAGACAAAATCGCCCAAACAGCGACAAATAGAGCCAGCATCATCTGGGGATAAAACAGGTGTCCGCTCAAAGCGTTGTCGCGGCCGACTGTCAGGAAAAACTGTGCCTGAACCAAGAGCAGCAAAGTCACGCTGAGACGGTGGCCGAAGGTGTAGATCACCACAAAATCCGTCCGGATGCGCTGGGCAGCCCAGGTATACAAACCGATGGTGATTCCCGTCACCATTAGGGTGACTGCCGGATTCATTGGGCTTTGGTTGAGCGACAAGATGGGCGGCGACACGGCCGTTACCAACCACATCACCATCACCAACAACCCAATCGCAGCCGCCACCCACCAGAAAAGATTCTTTTCCAACCAGGCTTCCCCGGCCGGCGACCAGCGAACGCCGGCCAGCGCAAAAAATACCGCCCCCACCGGCAAACTCAAATACAACGCCCAGACCGCTACCTTTGCTTCTGTCCCATTGAAATAAACGCCTGGCGTAAACAAACCGCTGAGCAGCAAAGTCGCCGCCAACACGGCAAATGCCAGAGTAACGAACCGCAAACGCGTATCAATATTTCGCCCGGAAACGCTGCTAGAATAAAAAGCGACAATCAACGCCACAAAGCCGGAAAACGCGCTCATGTAATAATGTGCGTATACTTCATACGGCACGGCAAACCACAAAGCAGTGTCCAGCTTTGGAAACAGGAATAGAACGCCGAAGACAAGCAGGGGCGCGCTTAACAACACGGCAAATACCGGCTCTTGCTTAAGAATCTTTCGCAAATCAGGCATTAAAAAATGGTCGGAGTGCTCCACTGTAATCCAAAGGCAGCCCCTTCTCGTAGGATAATCAGGAGGCGAGTTTACCCGGCAAAACTGTCCTTCCAGCTTAAGACGTTGCGGGAAATACGGCCGTTTGCGGCACAAGCAATTTCAGGGAAAATTGGCACAGGTATCATTGCCTTCCACGAAAGGACACAAATACACCATGGATCCGATTTTACGCGACATTCCCCACCAATTTGAAAGCGAGCGGCTGCTCATTCGCTGCCCGCTGCCCGGCGATGGCCCTGCTTTAGCCACGGCCGTGCAAGAATCGCTGGCAGAATTACGGCCGTGGCTGCCCTGGGCGGTCCCGGAACCCTCGGCCGAAGACAGCGAAATCAACGTCCGGCGCGGGTACACCCGCTACATTAACCACGAAGATCTCTGGTTCATCCTCCTGCTCAAAGGAACCGACACCATCATCGGCGGCTCCGGTCTGCACCGCATTGATTGGGAGATACCCAAATTTGAAATTGGCTACTGGCTGAGAACGTCTTACACCGGCAAAGGCTATATCACCGAAGCGGTTGCCGCCATTTCCGACTTTGCCTTTCAAACCTTGGGGGCCAAACGGGTGGAAATCCACTGCGACTCTCTGAACCATCGCAGCGCGGCCGTCCCGCAACGCCTGAACTTTGTCCATGAAGGCACTTTGCGCTGCCACCGGCGCAATCACCTCACCAACGAATTACGCGATACCATGATTTTTGCCAAGACGGCCGTCGATGAATAAAAACTCCGGTTCCTTCAGGCTGCTGCTGCTGAGTTTTGCACTCTGGCTCCTCGTTGGCTGCGCCAACAACGGCCGCGCCAATCCAAATGGGCAAACGGCCGTCTTGCCCTCCCCACGTCCGGCCATCACCCTGCAACCCACCTTTACCCCCCAGTCAACCGCCGGTCCGCTGCCTTCCCTCACGCCGCCGCCGCCCCGGCCAACGGCCGTGCCCAGCACCCCCATTCCATTCGCCGACACTGTCTTTGAACTGCGCTACCAGATACCCATACTTGCGCTCGACAGGCGGCTGCAAGGCAACGTCGCCAGCGAAATTATCGCCGTCGACGAAACCACTGGCCTGTCGCGGCAGCGCAGCAACCAGGCCGGCATCATGCTCGAACTGCGCGCCGCCCTACCCGAAATGAAGCTGGAACCCCTGCCCGCCGACTGCCCCGGCTGCGTCTTGGTGACCTACGACATGCCCGGCCTGGGCGCTTCCGGCTCTGGCTGGCTGCAAGACCCCGTGCTTCTGGCAAGCATCGAAAATTATCTAACAGCCGCCTTAGGCCCGCATTTCCCGCCCGATACTGTGGTTGGCCTACGCCGAGCGGCTTCGCCCTATGCCCCGGCGCATTCCGTGGCGCTGACCAGCGACGGCCGTATCTGGACATGGCTGGCAACCGAGGCTGAAGTCTCACCCCCTGGCGAAGCAATCCCGGATCGTCTGGAATTAAACCTGCTGCCAGACCTGCCCCTGGCCGATCTACAAACAACCTACGCCGCCGACTGCGCCGGCAGTCCGCTGGAAACGCTGCTCATCCGCCGCAGCGACATAACCTGGGAAGGAGAAATTGTCTGCCCGGAAATGGCCTTGCCAGACACCTTGCTCCCGCTCTATTTGGCATTGGACCAACGGCTGGCAGCCAAAACAGCCGACGTTTCACTGCCGCGCCCCGCTTTGCCTTTCCCCCTGGACGGCCTGGTAGACTATCGCCGCGCCGATGGTTCCCAGCTTTCCTTACTGGCCGATGGAACCCTGATCGGCATTGATACCGGCGGTGACGTGTTCACCGGCACACTCACCAGCACATCGCCGTTAAGCCTTACCGCGACTTTGGTCAGGAGCAATTTGCTTCAGCCCGGCTTGCGCACGTTTACCGCCGCTCCCTCCGCCACGCCGCAAACCATCCTGGTTGTCCGTGGCCCAACAGGCGTGCTGGATGGGCAGTGGGACACCTTGCCAGAACGCGACATTTTCGTTACCCTGAATACCTTGCTGGCGGATTTAATCGGCGGCAGCCCAACCGGCTCCGCGACGCCGCAACCTGAAGCAGAAGAAACGGCCGTCTCCACCACAACTGCCCCGTCACCCTCACCCTGAAAGACGCATGGCGGCTCACAAATCCGGTTTACCTGGAGAGGTGGATGTATGAAAAATCAAGACCGCGCCCTATTGATCGGCTCTATCGCGCTGAACGTCGTCTTGTTGATTGCCGTTGCTTTTTTGGCCTTACGCCCAGGCCCATCACCCGAGGCCACGCAAGTGGCCCAGGTGAACACGCCGACCAGCGCGGCCACACCAACAAGCGCGTCCTCGCCGACGAGTGCGCCTTCGGCAACGGCCGTCATTGTCACCGTCGTCGTCAGCACTACCCCAGCCCCAACGGCGCGCCCCACGGAAACGCCAGCGCCCACCGCCACCGAAGCGGCAACGGCCGTGCCCACCGTCGCGCCCACCGCCGCGCCGACAGAGACGCCCACGGAAACGCCAACGGAAACGCCAACGGCCGTGCCCACAGAAACCCCCATTGCCCTGACCGGCCCAAATTGGCTGCGCTACGCCAACCAATTCCGCCTGCAGGCCGGACTGCCACCGGTAACCGAAAACGCCGCCTGGTCTGAGGGCAGCGCAAACCACAGCCTGTACATGGTTTTAAATAGCGACGCCTCTCACAATGAAAGCAAAAATCAAATTGGCTATACAGAATCCGGGGCGGCCGCCGGGCAAAACGGCAATATCGCCGTCAGCGGGTCGGCCGGGGTGGGCTACACCTGGCCCATAGATTATTGGATGTCGGCCTCTTTTCACGCACTGCCTCTGCTAGACCCCGAATTACAAATGGTCGGCTACGGCGATTTTCGTGACGCCAGCAGCAGCTTTGGCATGGCGGCCACCATGGATGTCAAACGAGGGATACGTGGGCTGCCCGCCGACATACAATTCCCCATCACCTTCCCGAAAGATGGCGGCCAGACGTGGGTCACCACCTTCAACCTGCCCGAATTCCCCAACAGCATCGCCAGCTGCCCCGGCTTCAGCCAGCCAACCGGCGCGCCCATCATCCTGCAAATCGGCAGCGGCGATCAGGTTCCGCGTGTAACCAGCACAGAATTGAAACGCGGCGATACGCCGGTGCCACACTGTTCATTTAGCGAAACCACATATACCAACCCCAACAGTTACTGGCAAGGGGTTGGCCGTCTCATTTTAGATGTGCGAGACGCCATCGTCATTGTGCCGCGGTCACCCTTGGTAGTCGGCCAAACATATACGGTTACAGTCAATACCAATGGGCAGGTGATCACCTGGCAGTTTGATGTGATCGCCGGCCCGCCAACAAATGGATCATAAATGCAAGCTGTTTATCTGGAAAAAGGCCACATTCATTATTTAAAAGAGTACGATATGCCAGTTCCTCAGCCTGGGGAGGCGCTGGTGCGTGTTTCCCTGGCCGGCATTTGCGCCACCGACCTGGAATTGATGAAGGGGTACAAGGGAAATTATCAGGGCGTTCCCGGCCATGAATTTGTGGGCGTGGTTGAAGGCGCGCCAGACGAATGGTGGCACGGCCGTCGCGTGGTGGGCAGCATCAATATCGGCTGCAACCAGTGCGACATCTGCCGGCAAACCGGTCCGGAACATTGCCCCAACCGGCGCGTTTTGGGCCTGATGGGCAAAGATGGCGCGTTTGCCGATTATCTCACCTTGCCCCAAGAAAATCTGGTGGCTGTGCCCGACAGTGTGTCCGATGAGGCTGCCGTGTTTACGGAACCATTGGCGGCGGCTTTGCGCATTCGGGAGCAAGTGCGGCTACGGCCGTCGGCGAAAACGGCCGTCATTGGTCCAGGGCGATTGGGATTGCTCATTGGGCAGGTTCTGGCGCTGGATGGCAACGACGTGGTGATGATTGGCCGCAACCGCCGCTCGTTGGAACGGCCGTCTGCCCTGGGCTTACGCACCGGTCTGGCGGAAGAGTTCGCCCCGGATAGTTTTGATCTGATCGTGGAAGCGACAGGCAATGCAGAGGGGTTTGCCGCGGCCCAAAAGCTGATACGGCCGTTAGGCACATTGGTGCTAAAAAGCACATTCGTCGGCGCGCCGCCTATCGACATGAGCTATCTGGTCGTCAACGAGATCACCATGATTGGCTCTCGCTGCGGGCCGTTTGCCCCGGCGCTCAACCTGCTCGCCCAGGGAAAAATCAGCGTAAAAGGACTGCTGGAAGCAGAGTACCGGCTGCGGCAGGCGCAAATCGCCTTTGCCCACGCCGCTCAGCCAGGGGTGCGCAAGGTGCTGTTACGGCCGTAAGACAGGCTATTTAGGGCTACCGGAGGCCCGTCCCGCCACCAGAGGATAATTTCCCGATGGACATCAATCCCGTTTAGAAACGCTTCCCGCCATTCCGGGCTTTTTATCCCATCGCTTAATTTTTGAATGCGCCCAAACGTTTCCTGAAGAATCTCCCCAGCGCCGGGATGATCGGCAGCCTGCAGCACCTGAAAACAAATCCAGTACAGCCGCACCGGCTCTTCTACACGGTCGATGGTTTCGTTTTGAGAATAGACCAGCACGCCGGTCAGCCAATTTTGCGCCTCCGCCAGATCGCCCTGTAGAAAGGCGAGGTAAGCCAGATTGGCCAGAGCTTCTAAAACCAGGAATTGGTCATGGGCTTTGCGGCGAATGGCGAGTGATTGGTGGTAAACGGCCGTTGCCCTGTCCCACTCTCCCAACCCGGTATAAGCCCGACCCAAATACCCCAGCGCATACCCACGCAGCGACTCGCTTTTTAGCGAATCGGCCAGGGAGAGGGCCTGTAAGGCCAACTGCCAGCCCTGTCTAAAATCGCCGACGCGAGAATACAACAAACTCAGGTTGCCGGTGGTCCAACATTGGCCGCGCCTGTCGCCAATTTCGCGGCAAATAGCCAGGTCCTGTTCAAAATGGGCGCGTGCCAGTTCATACAACCCCACCCGCGCATACAGGTAGCCCAGGTTGCCCAGCGCAATGCTCTGGCTCCAGCGGCCGCCCGTCAGGCGAAAAATGGCAAGGGCCTGTGCGTAATAATTTGCGGCCGTCTCATAATGGTGAGAATTTTCGGCCACCAGCCCTAACTTATTCAACGTTTCGCCTTCGCCAATCCGAATGCCCGCTGCCCTGTCCAGGGCAAGCGCCTTGCGTAGAAAAGCGCTCGCTCTGGCGAAATGGCTCTGTTTCCAGGCGACAGAGGCCAAAACGCGCAAACATTTGGCTTCAATATCACGCGCTTCGAGTTGTTGCGCCAATTTCAACGCCCGGCGAGTAATCATGACGGCCTGTTTGTACTCGTCCAGGCGATAGAAGATATTTCCCAACTGCTGGTAACAGTTCGCCTCTAACAGAGGGTCGGCGGCTTGTTGCGCCAGCGACAGGGCAATTTGCACGGCCCCTTTTACGGCCGAATAATCGCCGGTCACCTCGGCAAAGCGGCTGAGGCGCAAGGCCAATTCTGCGCGCTGATGCAGATCGCCCAACGGTGGCAGTTGTTCCGCCATGCTGCTGAGGTCTTCAAACTGGCGCTCGCGCTCGCCCAATAGGTGGTAAAGTTGCTCGCGGGCCAGATTGAGGGTGTGTCGCATCGTATCTTGATCTGTGGGCAGCAGTTCTAACGCGCGGGAGTAATAATCAACAGCCTGTTGGTTGGCGTAATTGGCCTCGGCGTCTCGGCCGGCAAGGATGGCGTAGTGGCGCTCTTTGGCGTTGTTATTGGCGCGCCGCCAGTGGTAAGCGAGATCGGTATAGCGGGGCGAAAGGTTGGCGGCGTAAACCGATTCCAGGGCCACGGCCGTTTGCCCATGAAGATAACTCAGGCGCGAAGGAAGCTGCATGTGGTAGGCGGCGTCGCGCAGCAGGGCATGAGAGAAGGCGTAACGGTTGGGGGCCACGGCCGTCCAAATTTGGGCTAATTCGGCTTCGGCCAACTGTTCTGGCAGGCTCCGCTCACCCGCCGAAGAGACCATCGCCGCCAACACGGGCACATCGAAGACCGGGCCTAACACGGCAGCCACCTGCGCCAGCCGCCGCGCCTCTGGAGACAGCCGATCCAGGCGAGAAATCAAGACAGCCTGAAGGGTTTCCGGCACGGAATCAACGGCCGTCTGCGATAATTTGTATTCGCCGCTTACTTCATCAACCAGAAGCATCCGCTGCTCCCACATCGACAAAACCAGGTGCTCGATAAACAAGGGGTTGCCGTTGGTTTTTTGGTGGATGAAATGAACGGCCGTGGGCGCAAGCTCGCCATCTATGATTTGCGCCGCCATCAACCCCACTTCATACACGGACAAATAATCCAGCCCAACTTCGGCCGTGGGCGCCTCTGGCCCAAGCTCCAAACGAATGGCCGCGCCGCCGGCGCCATACCGCCCCTCTACCAGAACAGCCAAAGGGTAATCGGCCATCTCGCGCAGCAAATAAGGCAGAATTTGCTGTGAATCCGGGTCCAACCAATGGGCATTTTTCAACACCAAAATCACCGGCTGTGTTAAGGCGATGGCTTTAATAAAATTTTTGAGCGCCAGGCGTGTGTTCTCGAAACGGAGCTTCGGTTCCAGCGCGGCATAGAGGGAATCCGGCCATTCCAAATTCACCAACGCGGCCAAAAAAGAACGCGAGCGCCACAATTCTTTGTGAATGGCTACGGCCGTTTCGCCTTCCATTTGCAGCCGGTGGCTGAGAATCTCCAAGGTCTGGTCAAACTTTTGCTTTTTTTGGGCGAAAGAATCGGCGGGCTGTTGCAAAAAATAGTCGGCCAGAAACGTGCGGAAAGGGTTAAGCGAGGTTTGCAACACCTCGTCGGATGGGCAATTGGCCACAAACACCGACTGCGTGCGGCGTATATGGCGCGAAAATTCGGCGAGCAAGTAACTCTTGCCGATTCCCGCCTCGCCATCCAGATAAAATACGCCGGCAAACTGACCCTTAAAAATGGGTTTTACGAATTCCTGAAGCCGCTGCATCTCTTTGGCGCGGCCCCAAAAATGGCGGCCTACCTGCGAACCAGACGCCGGACGCCTGAGTTGCAAAACGCGATAGACACTCTGTTGATCACGCTTGCCCTTTAGAGGGATTGCGCCAATTTCGGCAAAAGAAAAAGTGGATTGCCCGCTCGTATACACGGCATGGTTGGTCCAAATATCGTAGTCGGGAGCGCGCATGGCCAGGCGAGCGGCTACGTTTACCACATCGCCAATCGCGCCAAATTCGCAGCGCGCCTTCCCACCGCGCAGGCCGGCCCACACCACGCCACCGGTGACTCCGGCGCGCCAGGGTACGGCCGTTGGCCCGCTGTCTGGACCAATCTCTTGTTTAAGCGCCAGCAAAAAGGAGAGCGCCCGGTCGGTATTGTTCTCGTAGCTGCTGGGCAAGCCAAACCATATCACCAGATACCCGCCGGGAATGCTAAAATCGACCTGGCTGAAGTCGCCGCCATATTTCTCGGCCAGTTGGAGAACGGCCGTTATAAATTGATGCAGCCTCTCGGTTTCTTCGGGCGGCGTGAAGGCAATAAATACCGGGTTCGCCTGCCGAAATTCGGCCTGTGTGTGCCACAACCACTCCGGTGAGGATAGAAAAGGGCGCACGTCATCGAGGGAAAAATCAGGCAGCGGCGGGGCGGTAAACGGCCGTGCGCGCTGTCGGGGAATTACGGATACATTGTCGGTTTCGCCAAGCGGTCGGATTTGCGCCTGGCCCTGGATCAAGGGCAACATGGAGGGGTCGGCGACGGCATCGCCAGTGGCGGCCATCGCCTGCGCGCGCACGGCCTGGGTGATGGCCGGACCGCGAAAGTAATGGGTGTAACGGCCGTTTTCCCCCGGAATTCCCCACGCCACGTCGCCAAAGGCAAGTCCTACCTTGACGCCAATGGCAAAATCGCCATACGGCGTTTGAAAAGTGCGTACGCCGCGCAACCCATTTGCCGGATCTGAAAAATAATGCTGGATAAAATCAACCACCAGCAACGCGCGCGCAGCTGCCATCTGGGCCACCGAAAGGCCGGTTTGGTTGTCGGCTTGGGGAAAAATGGCGGCAAAGGCGTCGCCGGCAAACAAAGGAATGATGCCGCTGCAAGACGCCACCTGGGATACCATCGGATCGAAGATAGCCATCACCACATCGCTCAGCGCTTCAGCGCCGCCTTTTGGGTCGGAACCGTCTTTCAGGCGCCCCATCAACGATTCGGTCAGGGGGGTGAATCCGGAAATATCGACAAATAAGACAACGGCGCGCATATGGCCTGCGCGCCGATTCTGGGCGAATTGTTCACGAATAAAAGGTGGAATCAGACTGCCGATTGGTCCGAATTGCATTCGTTCTTCCCGGGTTATCCCCAAAACCTATATCCGCAAATCATACCAAAACGGACGATTATCCTGCAACTATTTCTCTTGCCCGGCCAAACTCCGCCAGCCGCGCACAAAGACCAGGCGGTCGGCAATGGGTGGTTGCGGCAGGGAAACTTTACTATAATACCGCTCATTCCAAGAAATCTTCATTCCAGGAGGGCGTGTGAGCATTTCAAAGTTTCTTATCGTGAGCCTGATTTGTGTTTTTTCGGCCACCAGCTGCCAACAAAATGGGCAACCCACAATACAAGCGGAAGTAGCGGCGGCCGCAGCCGCCACCATCGCCGCGCTGCCAACCGGTACACCCAACCCCACCTTTACCCCACAGCCAACATTGACGCTGCAGCCAACTGAACCACCGGCCAGCACGCCCACCCTTTTACCCACATTAACCGCCAGACCGACGTATACCCCGAATCCCACCTACACGGCCGTAGCTACAGAGGTGGCGGCAGCCACAGTAACCCACGCATCACCAGGGCCGGTGGTCGCCCATGCCAACGCAGCCACAGCAGCTTCCCCCAACAATGCGTCGGCGCTAAACGCCGCGTTGATTCAGATCACGTATGCGCAAATGGTTCAGGTCTTCGAGAACGTTTCTGGCTATGTAACCACTTACAAAGATGATGATCCGTACGATCTGCAATACGGCGATACCGGGAAAGACACAGTACCGGTCAACTGCAGCGCAGCCATCGACGAATTCCAGCAGCTTTTACAATTGGAAGTGACAAACATAGACAGCCAAAATCCCAATGAGCAAGCTGCCTTTAGTTTTTATAGACAGGCCTGGGAACGATACATGGGCATTGCCGTGCCTGTCATCGACCGCTGTCGAACGGCCGTGGCCAATAACGAAACGCTTACCACACTCGGCCCTACTCTGTACGGCCAGGGGATGGCTATTTTGATTAATGATGTCAACGCACTTATCACTCAAGCAATCCACGCACTGGAGGAAAATCAATAAGATGCCGACATTTAGGACAACTTCACGATTATTATGGCTTTTGGCTGGTGCGCTGGCGCTGGCAGCTTGCCAGCCATCGCCGGCCGAGCGTCAGGCAACGATCGATGCCCAAGTGGCCCTTGCCGTTGTCGCCACACAATCAGCGTTGCCAACTGCCACAGCCTACGCCACGTCGACAATGCAGCCCACTTTAACGGCGCCAAGTACGGCCACGGAATTCCCGGAACAGCCGCCTCTGGCCACGGCCACAGCCTATCCCACGTCCACCATGTACCCAACCTATACGCCTGAACCCACAAGCACCCCCACGCCTATTCCGCCAACGGCCGTGGCTGTCGCCCAACCGCCTCGCGCCGCAACGCCACAATCCTCGCCGCTGCAAAAACAAATGGCCTTATTGGATCAGATGACGTTGTTGCACAATCTGTTGGTAGAATTCGGCGGGTCTGTGGGAACTTTAATCACCCATGGTTCCCCAGATTGCAACCGGTTAATTCAAATATTTGATACAGTCAAAGCGCTGCCAGAAATGGATGTCACCGGCACAGATATTGTGGTCCAACAAGCTTATACCGCTTACCGAAGTTCGATTGAACATTTCACAAAACCGGAAACTGTACCGGGCGATGTGGTTATGCTGTGCCGAACGCAACCGGAAAATTTGCAAAACATTTCCGGATTGCAAGTCAGCACTATTGTCCTGTATGTTGAGCACTCTGATTCTCTGGTGGAACATGCCTGGCAAACCATTGGCGGCCGATAATACACGGCCGTATGCGCCGGGAGCCGATTGCAGCCACACAAAACGGCCGTTTCCCAGCCCGAACTCTAAGATAAAAGCAAGGGGGGAAACGGCCGTTTCTTGTAGACCAATCGAATCGGCGTTTTAGCTTCTGTTTCGCGTGGCTACGTCAAAAATAACGGCCGCCGACAGCACCACACCGCGCACCATATACTGGTAAGAAATACCGATACTCATCAGGTTCATGCCGCTGGTCAGCGAGGCCATCACCAACGCGCCAATCAACGCGCCGGTCACCTTGCCCACGCCACCGGCCGCCGAAACGCCGCCCACAAAGGCCGCCGCAATCGCGTCCAATTCAAACAATGTCCCGGCCGTCGTCGTCGCCGATTGCAAACGGGACGCAAACAAAATGCCCGACAACGCCGACAGCATGCCCATTTGGCCAAACACCACGTAAGTGATGTTCTTCACATTGACGCCGCTTAATTCAGCCGCTTCCGGGTTGCCGCCGACCGCGTAAATGTGCCGCCCAAGCACAGTCCTCGTCGTCACAAAATGGTACAACGCCACCACCAGCAGCATCACCACCACCGTCCACGAGAGGCCGTTATAACCAGCCAGCACCCAGGTCATCCCGCCGACAATGGCCGAAACGAAAAATAGCTTCAACACAAACACATTCATCGGCAGCACTTCAAAATCGTACGCCTGTTTTTTGCGACGGCCGTTTATCTCGCCAATAATGTACAAAACGATGGCCGCCAAACCCAGAAGCAGCGTCAATTTATGAATTTCCGGCAAAAACCCAAGCCCTGGAATGTCCGGAATGTAGCCATTGCCAATTGCGTTAAACGTATCATTCGGAATGATGATCGTGCCCGTTTTCTCGGTCACAACCAGGATGGCGCCGCGATAAATCAGCCAGCCGGCCAGGGTGGCCACAAAGGCCGGAATGCCCATTCTCGCCACCAAAAAACCAGGAACAAAGCCCAATAACAAACCCAACACCAGAACGGCCGGCAGCACCAGCAGCACAGGCCAACCCCAAAACACCAGGGCAATCGCGGCCACAGCGCCCAGGAACCCGGCCAAAAAACCCACCGACAAATCAATATGCCGGATGACAATGACCAGGGTCATGCCAACCCCCAAAACAGCAATATAGCCCGTCTGGTTCAGCAGGTTACTGATATTTCGGGAGGAAACAAAAATCCCATCCGTCAAAATCGCAAATATTACCCAGATTACGAATAAGGCGATAAACATGCCATATTCGCGGATATTTTGTTTTAACACTTTTTGTAAATCTTTGATGAAGGACATGCCAATCTCCTTAGTGCATTGTAGCCAGATGCATGATTTTTTCTTGGGTTGCTTCCTCAACTGGCAGTTCACCTGTTATTTTTCCGGCGGAAACAACATAAACCCTGTCACTCATACCCAAAATCTCCGGCAGTTCGGAGGAAATCATGATGATGCTCATGCCCTGTTCCACGAGCCTGTTCATGATTGTATAAATCTCAAATTTCGCGCCAACGTCAATACCCCGCGTAGGTTCATCTAAAATCAACACATCCGGCTTTACAAAAAGCCATTTCGCCAGAGAGACCTTCTGCTGGTTGCCGCCGCTTAAATTCAACACCTTTTGTTCAATGCTGGGAGTCTTGATGTTGAGAGAAACCTTATACTCATTGGCGATTTTAATTTCAGCATTTTCATCAACGACCCCGCGATTGGCAATTTCCTGCAAATTGGCTAAGGTGATATTGTGCATCACATCCTGGATCAAGATAAGGCCGTTTTTCTTTCGATCTTCCGATACGTACGCAACGCCAGCTTCAATCGCTTCGTGTGGGTGCTTAAATTGCTTCGCCTCGCCATGGAGATACATCTCGCCCTTCACATGGTACCCTTCCGGGTTGCCAAAAATACTCAGGGCCAATTCGGTGCGCCCGGACCCCATCAGGCCGGAAAAGCCCACAATTTCACCTTTTTTGACGACAAAATTATTATCCTCCAGAATGTCTCGCTCCCGCGCCGGGTCAAATGCACTCCAATTTTTGACCTCCAGCACAACCTCATCGGAGCGTACATGATCTCTGCGCGGATAAATGTTGTCGATTTCACGGCCGACCATGTGCTTGATCAGCGCGTTTTCTGTGATTTCACCCCTGGCTGCGCTCAACGTGCAGATTGTTCTACCATCCCGCAATACAGTCACAGAATCCGAAATATCGATGACTTCTTTTAGCTTGTGGGTGATCATGACGCAGGTTACGCCATTATGCTTTAGTTCGCGCAGCAAAGATAACAGGTTGTCGGAATCATCTTCATTCAGGGCGGATGTGGGCTCGTCTAAAATGAGCAGCTTGACATCTTTGCTGAGGGCTTTGGCGATTTCCACCAACTGTTGTTTGCCCACGCCAAGTTCCCGGACTTTTGCCGCCGGATTGACGTCGAGCTTCACCATTTTAATCATTCGATTGGCTTGTTTGATAGTTTCGTTCCAATCGACCATGCCTCTGCCGTGGATTTCGTGACCTAAGAAAATGTTTTCGTACACCGACATATCGGGAATAAGCGCCAATTCCTGGTAAATAATGCTGATGCCCGCCCGTTCACTATCACGTATGCCGCCAAACTGCTGGATTTCCCCATCAAACAGAATATCACCGGAGTAAGCGCCATGCGGATATACACCGCTCAAAACTTTCATGAGGGTGGATTTACCAGCGCCGTTTTCACCAACCAAACAGTGGATTTCCCCTTGAGCGACTTGAAAGCTAACATTGTCCAAAGCTTTTACGCCGGGGAATTCCTTGGAAATATTTTTCATTTCTAAGATGGGAGAGTTGTTCATATTTAGCTCTGGCTCCAAAACAAGATACGGGCAGGGATGGTAACGGCCGTAATCACCCTTACCACCCCTGCCTACTTAAATTACTTACAGGCTACGGCAGGCCGGTGAAATCACTGGCGCTGTAATAACCGGAATCGATCAGCGCGGACACTACATTGGTTTTGTCCACCGTGACCACCGGAGATTGAATCGCCGGTACGTCGATGGCGCCATTGTTGTAGGAGCCGGAAGCAGTCGGAGCATTGCCTTGCAGAAGCGCAATCGCCGCATTGATGGCGTCATTAACGAGCGTACGCACGTCTTTGAAGACCGTCATGGATTGCTTACCGTCGATGATGTACTGCACGGAAGCTTTTTCCGCATCCTGACCCGTTACCAGGAAGCTGGTAACATCGCCGTCGGCAGCAAAAGCGTCGGCAATGGCACGCGCCGTGCCATCGTTCGGGGCCAGAATAAAGACGTCGCCTTTGTCTTCAGCGGTTGTAGCTGTCAGGTTGGCTTCAGCCAGGTTTTTGGCGGTGTTGAAGTCCCAGTTGGTTGTGATCTGGCCGATGATTTTCGCCAATTCGTCACGAGTCAGTTCAGCTTTGTCCATCATGCCAACAGCTTCGCTGGAGTTCTTGACGACAAACGTGCCATCTGCAATCTTCGGCTGCAATACTTTCCAGGCGCCTTCGAAGAAGATGAACGCATTGTTGTCCGAAGCCGCGCCAGCATACAGGTACAGCGGGTTGCCGGTGCCAGAGGCATTGTCAACCAGGTACTGCGCTTGCTGCGCGCCTACGGCCAGACTGTCGAAGGTGACATAGTAGTCAACAGCGTCGGTCTCACGGATCAGGCGGTCGTAGGAAATGACCTTGACGCCGGCAGCCTGCGCTGCTTCAGCGGCGGCGGCCGCAGCCGTGCCGTCCTGGGGCGTAATGATCAAAACTTGCACGCCTTTGGTGATCAGGTCTTCGACGTTGGCTTTTTCTTTCGCCGAGTCGCCCTGGCTGAAGAGGATTTCTACGTCATAACCGGC
>JAKQCM010000240.1 GCA_029559155.1 Chloroflexota bacterium | reverse complement strand
CATTACCACCGAGAAGGGCAAAATGCGCCTGAATCTCTTTGCCGACCAGGCCCCGTTGGCCGTAAATAGTTTTATCTTCCTGGCCAACCAGGGCTTTTATGATGGCACCACCTTCCACCGTGTCTTGGACGGCTTTATGGCCCAGGGCGGCGATCCGACCGGTACCGGCGCAGGCGGCCCCGGCTACGAATTCCAAAATGAAACCAGCGACAGCCTGAGTTTTGATCGCCCCGGCATTTTGGCGATGGCGAACGCCGGTCCGGATACGAATGGCAGCCAGTTCTTCATCACCTTTGCGCCCGCGCCCTGGCTGGATGGCGGCTATACGATTTTTGGCGAATTGGTGGAAGGCGAGGATGTGCTGAATGCTCTGACCCTGCGCGACCCTGAGACCAACCCCACGCAACCCGGTGATTTAATCGAACGCATCGACATTTTTGAGGGCGGACAATAGCGTGCAGGCTGCCCTGGTCATTTTTGTAATTGCGCTCACGGTAACGGCCGTTAGCATTCCCTGGGTGCGTAAAATTGCCATCAACTTTGGCTTTGTGGATGCACCCGCGCAGCGCAAGCTGCACAGCACTCCCATCCCTCTTATGGGCGGTGTGGCGATTTTTGCCGGGGCCATGGCGGCCGTCCTCTTTTTTTCCGGCGAGCTGGCCCGCTCGGTGACGGGCGTGGTCATGGCGCTCAGCTTGGTGGCTCTGACCGGCCTGTTGGATGACCGTAAAGGGCTGCCTGCCTGGGTAAAACTCGGCGGGCAATTTTTAGCCTTTCTCGTCCTCGCTTATTTTGGCATTCGCGTCCAACTCCCCATTCCCGACTATCTCAACTACATCCTCACTTTTTTATGGCTGGCAGGCATCAGCAACGCCATCAATTTTTTGGACAATATGGATGGTCTGAGCGCAGGCGTAAGCGCGGTGGCGGCCTCGTTTATGCTGCTGCTTGGTCTGCAAAATAATCAGTTCCTGGTCTCTTCGCTGGCGGCGGCCATTTTGGGGTCTTGTTTAGGTTTTTTGCGCTACAACTTCAAACCGGCGCAGATTTTCATGGGAGATGCGGGGTCTCTGTTTTTGGGTTTTTCGCTGGCGATTTTAGGCATTCAACTTCGTTTCCCTGGCAATGTCAGTTTTGTCACCTGGATGGTGCCGGTGTTCATTTTGGGACTGCCCATTTTCGACACAACCCTGGTGGTCATTTCGCGCTTGCGCCGCGGCGTAAGCCCGAACACGGCCGGAAAAGATCACACCAGCCACCGTTTGGTGAACCTGGGCTACAGCCAGCGCGAAGCTGTATTGCTGCTGTATTTAATCACCGGCGCGTTTGGCATGATCGGGCTGTTTGTGACGCAGGCGACCGTTTTAGAAGGATATTTGATGGCGGGGGTGACGGCCGTTATCGGTCTATACGCTGTTTACCGTCTGGAAAAAGTAAAGTAGCCCCACCGACCGCCCAGGGGCGGCGGGGAAAATTTGGTTTCCGCTGCGGCCATTGTTATACTAACAGCCATACATAAAGATTGTGAGTGGGAGTAGTAGGTGAATGGCCCCGCTAGAGAGTCGAAGTCCTGGCTGAAAACTTTGACCGGAACGGCCGTTGCCCAAGTCGCCCATGAATCGTTTTGCTGAAGCCCAGTAAGCAAAACCGGGTCAGCCCGTTACAGCCCAGAGCGCCGTAGGCCGTAAATCGTAAGCCGTCACATGTGGCGGACTGCGCACTACAAGCCACGGAACCAAGGTGGTACCGCGTGAGATGCAACTCTCTCGTCCTTGACCGGATGAGAGAGTTTTTTGTTGTATCGTAGAAACGAATAAAGGATTGTTAAACTATGCCCGACATGCCCAAAGCTTACGATTTTCTTAGCACCGAGGAGCGCCTGTATCACTGGTGGGAAGAAAACGGTTGGTTTAAACCAGAGGCGCGCCCCGCAGACGCCAAACCATTTGTCATCTCCATCCCGCCGCCCAACGTGACCGGTGAGCTGCACA
The DNA here is from genome assembly GCA_029559155.1 of Chloroflexota bacterium. Taxonomy (GTDB): domain Bacteria; phylum Chloroflexota; class Anaerolineae; order Promineifilales; family Promineifilaceae; genus Leptovillus. The sequence goes on along the minus strand of JAKQCM010000240.1, from coordinate 80,244 downwards.
TGGGCCACGCCATGTTTGTCGCCCTGGAAGATTTAATGATTCGCCGCGCCCGTATGCAGGGGAAGGCGGCGTTGTGGGTTCCGGGTGTTGATCACGCCGGCATTGCCACGCAGCTCCAGGTGGAAAAGATGCTGATCGGCGAAGGCACGTCCCGGCAGGAAATCGGCCGTGAAGCGTTCCTGGCGCGTACCTGGGCCTGGAAAGAGAAGTACGGCAGCTACATCACCGGGCAGCTGCGCCATCTGGGAGCGTCGTGCGATTGGGACCGGGAGCGGTTTACGCTGGACGAAGGGTTGTCGCGTGCTGTGCGGGAAGCGTTTGTGCGCATGTATCGCCTGGGGCTGATCTACCAGGCGGAGTATCTGGTGAACTGGTCGCCGGGGCTGCAAACGGCCGTTTCCGACCTCGAAGTAGAGTACAGCGAAGAACCCGGTTTCCTCTATTACTTCAATTACCCGGTAGCCGGCGGCGGTTCCCTGCCGGTGGCCACTACCCGACCCGAAACGATATTGGGCGACACGGCCGTGGCGGTTCACCCCGACGACGAGCGGTATCAGGCTTTCATCGGCAAAACCTGCCTGGTTCCCATGCTCAACCGCGAAATCCCGATCATCGCCGACGAATACGTGGACATCGCTTTTGGCACCGGCGCGCTCAAAATTACTCCCGGCCATGATCCCAACGACTTTGAAATCGGCAAAAAGCATGGTCTGGAAATCATCAATGTGATGAACCGTGACGCCACCATGAACCATCACGCCGGACCGTATGCCGAAATGGACCGGTTTGCCTGCCGTAAGCAGTTGTGGGCCGACATGGAGGCCGCCGGCCTGACCATCAAAAAAGAGAATTACACACTGAACGTGCCGCGCAGCCAGCGCGGCGGCGAAATTATCGAGCCGCTGGTGAGCAAACAGTGGTTTGTCGAGGCGGAACCGCTGGCTAAGATGGGGTTAACGGCCGTCCACTCCGGCCGCATCAAAATTGTCCCCGATCGCTTTGTCAAAGTGTGGGACAACTGGTTAGAAAACATCCGTCCCTGGTGCATCAGCCGCCAATTGTGGTGGGGCCACCGCATCCCGGTCTGGTATTGCGCCGACTGCGGCGAGCAAACCGTCACCATCACGGATCCGGATCACTGCGCGGCTTGCGGCAGCCCGCATATCGAGCAAGACCCCGATGTGTTGGACACCTGGTTCAGCAGTGCGTTATGGCCGTTTTCTACGCTGGGCTGGCCGGAGCAAACCCCCGATTTGCTGCGTTACTATCCCACAGACGTCATGGAAACGGGGTACGACATTCTCTTTTTCTGGGTGGCGCGGATGGTCATGTCGGCGGCGCTGTTCACCAACGACGTGCCCTTCCACACCATCTATTTGCACGGCCTGGTGCGCGACGAGCACGGCCAAAAAATGAGCAAGACCAAGGGCAACGTGACCGATCCGTTGGATGTGATGCGCGAATATGGCACCGATGCCCTGCGCTTCACCTTGCTGACCAGCGGCACGCCCGGCCATGATCTCAATTTATCGCTGGACAAAGTGACCAGCAATCGTAACTTCGCCAACAAAATCTGGAATGCGACGCGCTTCATCACCCGCAGCCTGGATAAAGTGACCAAAAGCGACAAACCGGCGCAGCTTGATTACACCGTAGCGGATCAATGGATTCTGACGCGCCTGACTGAAATTGTCCGGCAAACGGACCGGTTGATGGACAATTACCTCTTTGGCGAGGCGGGGCGTCAGGTCTACGATTTTCTTTGGGGCGATTTTGCCGATTGGTACGTGGAAACGGCCAAGGTGCAGTTGGATGAGGGTGGCGCGCGCGCCTGGACGACGCTGCATGTTTTGCAGCGTGTGCTGGATCACAGCTTGCGGCTGCTGCATCCCTACATTCCTTTTGTCACTGAGGAGACGTGGCAGCAGCTCAAGCAGGCGTTTGTGGCGGCCGATCTGGACATCGCGCCGACTGAGGGCTGGGCCGAGGCGCTGATCATTGCCGATTGGCCGGCTGCCGGACAGCCGTTCCCCGAAGCGGCGGCGGATTATGAGCGCCTGCGTGATCTGGTGCGCGAAATTCGCGCCGTACGTTCGGACAACAAAGTGGAACCGGCAAAGAAGATTGCGGCGATTGTGGCGGCTGGGGAGAAAACGGCCGTCTTCACCGCGCAGCAATCAACCCTGGCCTTCCTGGCCCGACTGGACGAAGCCCATCTGCAAATTGTCCCCCAGGCCGACGCGCCCGACGCCGCCGTTACGCTGGCTCTGGGCGATGTGACTTGTTACCTGCCCCTGGCCGGCATGGTGGACCTGGACAAAGAAAAGGAACGCATGACGCAGGAATTGGCCGCTCTGGCTAAGGAGATTGTCCGGCTGACCGGGTTGTTGGACAGTCCGTTTGCCGCGAAAGCGCCAACGGCCGTTGTCCAAAAAGAGCGCGATAAACTGGCCCAACTGCAAGCCAGCCAGGCCGAATTAACCGAGCGTCTGTCCTCCCTGGCCTAAACCCCAACGGTTTGCTGCCCAGCTAATCCAAATTCTCAATGTCAAACCCTTGGGGTTTGAACAGTTACAAAAATAGGGCGATTCGATGGAAAAAGTAAAACCAACCGGCGTCACCGCCGACCGAAATGAGCGAGTGTTGATAATTAATTGGAGTGACGGCCGTTCCAGCCGACTTTCGTTTGCCGGTTTACGGGCTGTGTGTCCCTGCGTGGAATGCAAAGGCGGGCACGACAACATGGGCGGCCCGCCCGATCTGGACGTGATGCGGTCAGCCAAAGATGATGATCTGAATCTGGAGAGCGTGGAAGCTGTGGGGAGTTACGCCTTGCAGTTTCAGTGGAGCGACGGCCACTGGACCGGCATTTACACCTGGGAGTACCTGCGCCTGGCCGATCCGGCGCTGCAGGCGTAAATAATCTTAACCAGACCTGACAGGTTTTCCCAAACCTGTCAGGTCTAAAAACTAGTCGCCGTGCTGCGGCAGCTTGCTTTCGGCCGTGGCCGCCTTCAGCGCCTGGATGAGCTGCAGCGCCTGTTCTGGCGTCAGGTAGAGGTTGGTCTCGTCGTGGCGGAAGATTTTTTCCTCTTCCGGGCAATCTTCGATGATGGAAACGCAAATGTTGTCATCGTATTCGCAATCACATTCGTCGTAGTAAATGCTCACTTTCAGGCTGTTATCGAGAAGCCAAATAGACATAACAGTCACCTCTTTCTAAAATTCAACCCGCCCTTTCTGATCGTAGCGTTGAAATTTGAGATGGTAGGCCTTTGTCCATAAAACTCCACTCTCCAATTTCAATTCTTCACTCTCTGTCCCTTTCATTTTACACGAAAACGGCCGTCTCACGCACACCCATCCAACAACTGCTCAATCGTTTGCCGGCGGCGGATCACGCGGAACTGGTCGCCGTTTACCAGCACTTCGGCGGCGCGGACACGGCCGTTATAATTGGAACTCATGGCAAAGCCATACGCGCCCGCTTGCAGCACGGCCAATAAATCACCCGGCTGCATGGGGGGCAACGGCCGTTCCTTGGCCAAAAAATCCCCCGTTTCACAAATTGGTCCCACCACATTGGTTGTCAGTCGGTCGCTGCTGCCGGTTGGTTGTTTGACGGTTTCCAGAGGGTGGTAGGCGCTGTACAGCGTGGGCCGAATCAAGTCATTCATGCCCGCATCGACGATGGTGAAATGTTTTTCGCCCTGAATTTTTGTGTAGACAACCTGCGTAACCAGCGCGCCCACCGGGCCGATGATCGACCGTCCCGGCTCCAGCACCACGTCGTAGCCTGCCTCTAAAATCGGTTGGGTCACGGCCGTTGCCCAGGCCGTAATCGTCGGCGCATTGTGCTGCTCATAATCAATGCCCAGCCCGCCGCCCACGTCTAAATAGCGCAGGCGAATGCCCGATTCGGCCAACTGCTGTGCGGCGGCCACCAAGAAGGCGGCCGCTTCGCCAAAAGGGGCCACGTCGGTAATTTGCGAGCCGATGTGGGTCGCCAGGCCAACGGGGAGCAGGTGGGGTGAATCGGCGGCCAGGCGCAGCAAGCGCAGGGCGCTGGGCAGCGGCACGCCAAATTTGTGCGAATGCTGCCCGGTGCTGATGTAGGGATGGGTGACGACATTGATATCCGGATTGACGCGGACGCCGATGGCGACGCGGGTTTGTAGGTCTTGCGCTACACGCTCGATGGTCAATAGCTCCATTTCTGATTCGACATGAAGGGCGCGGATGTTGGCGCGCACGGCCGTTTCAATTTCTGCTCGCGTTTTGCCTACGCCCGAATAGATGATTTTGTCCGGCGCAATGCCCGCGTGGAGGGCCAGGAACAATTCGCCGCCGCTGGTCACGTCTGCGCCCAGGCCGGCGTCGCGCAAGAGCTGCAGCAGCGCCGGGTTGCCATTAGCCTTGACGGCGTAACAAACGAGACTGCGCTGCGGGGGAACGGCCGTGGCGTAAGCCAACGCGCGCCGGTTTAATTCTGCCTGGCTGTACACGTAAACCGGCGTGCCTACCCGAGCCGCAATGTCGGCCAGAGGCACAGATTCGCACAAAAGTTGGTGTTGTTGGTATGAAAATGAAGTCATGGTTGGTTACTCGTTGGGCAAAGAGATTGGCGATTGGATGAATTTTCAATCGCTGGTCGTATTGTTCAAGTTTCGCTGGCAAGACGCCAAGGGTTTGTTACCCAAATCATCCAAATTCCCAAGAGCAAACCCTTGGGGTCTGTGTATTTACCGCGAATTTATCACTTCTTCTTGCGCTGGGACATTTGCCGCCAGAAGGAGTGGTTCTTCGGCGGCAGGCTGTTCTTGCAGTGCAGCCAGTTCCATGGTGGCCACCGTTTGGGCGACGTTTTCGATGGCGATACGCTGTTTGCGATACAGGTCGCTTTCGCTCATGGCCAGCCGTCGGGCTACATCGCGCACACGTCGCCCCTGGACAAATTTAAGCTCCAAAATGTTGTACAAAATCCATTCCGTGGTGGAAAGATTGCGTTCGCCTTCCGGCTTTTGCAGCTCGATGGCGTCGGCCAGGATGGCGCGTAAGGCGCTGGAGGGATTGTTGCCGTACTCGTCCAGGGTGCTTTGCACGACGCGCAGGCCGAGCAGCGGGCTTTTGGTCAATTTGGGACCGCCCCAGTAGTGGCTGAGGGCGTCTTTGACCATGGTGTTGAAATCGGGATCGTTGACCACGCTGTTTGGGGAAACAGCCGTATCCCCCTCCATTTCCGAGTCTGTCAGGACTGGCAGGCCGCCAAATGTAGCCGCGCGGCGGCGTTCTTGCAAAGCGGTGATCTGCGGCAGCAGCCCTTCGACGGCGGCAAATACTTCTTGCTGCAAGATGCGGTCTTGTAAGGCGTTTTCGGCCTGATCGAGCAGTTTGTCCAGAGTGAGCAGTTCGCTGGGCGAGAAGTCCGGCGTACTGGCGCGGGCGCGCAAGCCAAAGATGCCAATGACAATGTCTTGCTGGCGGTTGTATAACGGCCGTATCCAATAATTCTGCCACAAGAAAAAATCATCCAACGTTTGCAATTTCTCGTTGTGGCCGTTTTCGCCATCCGCCGAGGTTAGTTCGCGCCAGTCGGCTTGCTGCCAGATGGCTTGGGCCTCCGGCTCGGCCAGTGGGCCGACCACGGCTTCCAATTTGGGGCCGTCTGGTGTGATGGCGGCGACGAAGGTGGTTGGCGTGCGCAGTGCTTCGCAGGTGGTCGCCAGGATGCTTTCCAGGAATTGGTGCAGGTCGGCGGTGGTGAGCAGGCGTTCGCTGAGCGCCTGAATCCGGCGCACGTCCGGGTCGTCGTTGAGTTGGAAGAAGCGTTCTAACGGCCGTTTATATGCATGAATCGCCCATTCCACCAACATCACCGTCATCACCAGGGCAAAACCCAGCGCCGTCTCCGCCGGCAGTCCCAATATCGGGCTGTTGCGGCTGACGTAAATAAACACCACCAGCACGATAGTGCCGGCCAGCGGCACGCGCGCCATGAATTTGAACAATCGAACCCGCACCACACGGTCTGGCGATGCCGCCCCGAAGTAAACCAGATTGGCCGTTAACGCGGCAAACATCACCCCCACGACCAGATTGCCGGTGATGGCAATCAGCCAAAACCAGATTGACGCCGACACGCTAGAGTTGTTATCCACAATCAAATAAGGGAACACCGCCAGAGGCGCAGCCAAAAAAGCAACCAGGGTGATGGTCATGCGCCGTTGGGTAGTGCGGGTGATGCAGCGCTGGCGCGCGCGCCAGACGTTGTGAATGCTGGCCACAGTCACCAGCCAGAAATGTAGGGCAAACAGAAAAAAGAGAGGTCCGGCTTGTAGATGGGGCGCGTGGGGGATAAATACCGGCTTGCCAACAATCAGGTCGGTCCAAAACACCAGACCTAAAAAGAACAGCGAGCTGAGATAACCAAGCAGGACGCGATATTTGCGGCTGGGCGCGCCGGTGATTTCCAGCAGTGTATCGGCCAAATGGTACTGTGCCGCCGGAACCAGGGCAATGCCGATCCAGCCCACTTGCAGCCAATTGATGGCAAAATCGTTGCGAATGATGCGGCTGACCAGGAGTTCCGACAGGTAAACGATGACCACAAAAGTCACGAGGGCGCAGAAAGCCTTCATGACTCGGATGCGTAAACTCCGGCCTAAATTATATAAAACGACGGCCGAACCAAAAATAACAATAATTGCTTGAAGGACGTCGTTGGTAAGTGCAAGAAACTCAATCATAGAATTAATTTACAGTTACAGTTTAGCGCTGAAATACAGGTCAATATCTCGTTGTTTGATGTGGACCTCATTATACCCACAAAAATTAAAACCATTTTTACGGAGAAAGGTTATGGCCGGATCGTTTTTCATGGGAATGGCGACCATGAGGTGGCGGGCGTTTTCTTGTTTGGCCCAGCCGCGAGCGGCGTCGATGAGGTGGGACCCGTGCCCGTGCAGGCGAAAATCCGGGGCTACAGCCAGATCGTTGATCCACACAATTGGGCGCAACGTTTCACAGGTCGCGGTGACATAGGCTTGAATTTTCGCTTGATGCTCGCCGACGAGGAACCAATGGGCTTCCCACCAGCGTTTGGGCAGTTCTTCCTGGTCGTAGGGGTAGGGGATGCTGGTGGTTTGGGGCAGGCGCAGGGTTTGGAAGCGCAGGTTAATGGTTTCCGGCTGTTGGTTGATATTCATTTGCCAGATGCGGTTGGTTTGGTAGCTGTGATCGATGGCCAGACATTGGTCAAAGTCTTCGATTTCGGCGGAGCGATAGCTGAGTTCGTTTGTTTTCATAGCGCGTTTGTGTTGGTATATACTGCCAGGAGTTCCAAAGGGTTATCCGGGCCGGGTTTGAATAGTTACTTTTTCACACAAATAAACCCCGAAGAAGCCGCCTGAACAGCGATTCTCCGAGGTTTGATGGTGTGCTTCTGCTGTCTGGTCAGGCGGGCGAGGGCGCAGGCGGCAGGTTTCGCTTGGAGTTGTTCCAATCCAGGGCGTCGTCTTTGTCGGGAGGCAGGGGTGGTTTAACGGCCGTTTCCGGCGCGGGTAACGGCCGTTCCAGGCCGTCAATAATCGCGATAAACTCTTCTGCTTCCAGCGTCTCTTCTTCCATGAGGGCTGCAGCTACCCGGTCCAGCGTCTCTCGATTCTCTAGCAAGATGCGCCGCGCCCGCTGGTGTTCCCGGTCAATCATGCCGCGGACTTCGTTGTCAATCAGCTCAGCCACGGCATCCGAATAATCCCGTTGCTCGCTAATTTCGCGCCCCAGAAACACCATTTCTTGTTTTTGGCCGTACACGCGCAAGCCCAAATCTTCACTCATGCCAAATTGGGTGATCATCTGGCGGGAAATTTGGGTGACGCGCTGCAAATCATTGCTGGCTCCGGCCGTCACTTCGCCAAAGACAATTTCTTCGGCGGCTCGGCCGCCCAGCGTACTGGCAATTTGCGCCAGAAGCTGCGATTTGTTGGGCAGCAGATTGTCGGTTTCCATGTACCAGGTCAGACCCAGCCCCATGCCGCGTGGCACGATGGTGATTTTGCGCAGCGGCGGCGCGGAGGGCAAAAAATGGCTTACCAATGCGTGACCTGCTTCGTGATAGGCGATGATTTCCCGCTCTTCCGGGGAAATGATGCGGCTCTTGCGCTCCGGACCAAGCTGGACGCGTTCCACCGCTTCCTGAAATTCGGCCATGCCGATGTTTTTGCGGTTGCGTCGGGCGGCCAGCAGCGCCGCTTCGTTGACTGTGTTTTCGATGTCTGCGCCGACAAAACCGGGCGTTGATTTGGCCAGGCGGTGGATGTTGACTGTGCTGGCAACCGGTTTGCCGCGCAGATGGACCTTAAAGATCGCTTCCCGGCCGCGAATGTCGGGCCGGTCCAGAACCACACGACGATCAAATCGACCCGGGCGCATCAAAGCGGGGTCCAGAATGTCTGGCCGGTTGGTAGCGGCCAGAATAATGATGTGCACGTCGGTGTCGAAGCCGTCCATCTCGACCAAAATCTGGTTGAGGGTTTGCTCGCGCTCGTCGTGGGAGCCGCCGAGGCCCGCTCCGCGCTGCCGACCGACCGCGTCGATTTCGTCGATGAAGATGATGCATGGGCTGTGGCGCTTGGCCGTTTCAAATAAATCACGCACGCGGCTGGCGCCTACGCCGACAAACATTTCCACAAATTCCGAACCGGCGATGGAGAAGAAGGGGACGCCGGCTTCGCCGGAAACCGCTTTGGCCATCAATGTTTTGCCGGTGCCCGGGCTGCCGACCAAGAGAACGCCTTTGGGAATGCGCGCGCCGAAGCTGACAAACCGGGAAGGGTCGCGCAGAAATTCGACGATTTCGCGCAGCTCCTCTTTGGCTTCATCTGCCCCGGCTACGTCGGTGAAGGTGACGGTGGGGTGATCGCTGGTGAACATGCGGGCGCGGCTTTTGCCGAAGGACATGGCCTGGTTGTTGGAGCCTTGGGATTGGCGGAAGATGAAGTAGAAGAAGCCAACCATGAGGATGATGGGTAACAAGATGCCGAGGAAACTGAGCCAGCCGCCGAGTTGGCTGGGTCTGGCGTAGAGGATGTTGGGACGGCCGTCGGCGTAATCATCCTGGGTGACGCCATAACTTTGCAGCACCTCTTCTAGCGAACTGACGCCGCTGATGTTGGCTTTGGCCGGCGGCTGTTCGGTGTCGGCATATTGGATGGTGACCTGCTGACCGCTGCTGCTCACCTCGATTTTGACGATTTGGTTTTCTTTGATTTGTTGGGCAAGCTGGCTGATGGAAATATCTTCGCTGGCCGGGGGTGTGGCGCTGAAGTTCCAAACGATGGCTAAAAGAGCGACCGCGAGCAGGCCATAAATTAGCCATCTAGAAATACGTGCTGCATTCATGAACAGGTCTCCGGTTCAGCCGTTTTGTTTGCTTTGGATTGCTGTTTTGAGCCTAAAAATTCGATTGCTGCTTGAACAATCTGAGAGACCCGCCGGGTTTTGTGCCCCAATACTTCCGGTAACAACTTCCGTTAGCAGAGGGAAATCCCTTCGGGTCTTGGCAGTTGCAAAATTCGGTTGAATCAAATTCCAGTATAGCAGAAAGCAAAGAGGGCTGCGAGTGTGTCAGCCGGCCCAGGCGCGGTAGACGAAGTACCAGAGCGGGATGAGTCCCATCAAGGCGATGGTGGCGGTAATGCCCAGAAGGATGATGGTCCAATCGTTGGCCGAGGGTGGCGCGGTGGGTTGGCGGCTGACGGCCGTTACCTGATTATCGGCCAGGGGGTCTGCGGCTTGAGCGGCGCGGACTGGTCGGACAGGCGTGTTTTGTTCGTCTTCGGCTGATGGTTGGGGACGAGGCGGGCGTTGGTGAAATTGGGTGTTTTGCTCGGTGACGGGCACGGCCGTTTTGGCCGTTACTTGCTGTTTGACCAGAACCGGGTAAACCGGCCCGGTATCGGCCATGCTGCGCTCGCGGTAGGTGCTGAGAATGCGGCCGAGTTGTCCGGCGGTGCTGTACCGGGCTGCCGGCTCTTTGGCCAGCAGTTTGTGGACAATATCGTCCAGTTGGCGCGGCACGCCGGGGTTGTAGGTAAGCACTGAGGGCGCAGGTTCCTGCAGATGTTTCAGGGCAACGGCCGTGGGGGTGTCGGCGGCGAAGGGCAGGCGACCGGTGAGCATCTCGAACAACACCACGCCGATGCCGTACACGTCGGAGGCGGGGGAGGGCGCTTCGCCAGCCGCCTGCTCGGGCGAGAAGTACTGCGGCGTGCCCCAGACCTGGCTGTCGGCCAGGTGTTGGCTGGCTTCGGTGATGGCGCGAGCGATGCCAAAATCGGCTACTTTGACACGATCATCGCGGGTGACAAGCACATTTTGCGGCTTCATGTCGCAGTGGACCAGATTGGCGCGGTGGGCGTAGCCAATGCCGTTGCAAATCTGGATGGCCAGGTCGAGGACACGGCTGACGGGCAGGAAACGGCCGTCTTCGTTGGCGTCGCGTATGATTTGTTTGAGCGTAAAGCCATCGACATATTCCATGACGATGTAATGCCGGTGTTCTTCCTGGCCGATGTCGTGGACGGTGACGATGTTGGGGTGGGTGAGGTTGGCGGCGGCGTGGGCTTCGCGCTGGAAGCGCATCAGAAAGCCTTCATCGCTGGTGAGGCTTTCGTGGAGCATTTTGATGGCTACGATGCGCCCCAGTTTCAAATCTTGGGCGCGGTAAACGGCGGCCATGCCGCCGCTGCCGATGCGTTCCAGAAGCCGGTAACGGCCGTTGAGTGTTCTTAATTCTGCGTGCATGGGGAAGATTGTAAAGCGGAACTTAAAAAAGGCAAAGGGTGGCGCGGGAACCGCGAATGGCAATTCATGCGCTGCTAGAGGCATAGGCTCGACGGTAGGGCGATTGCATACTCGCCAATTTCAGATGTCTCAGACGGCCTCGCCAGGGCGTAAACGCCCCGGCTAGATAACAACGCCGGTTAAAACCGGCTTAAAGCCCCGTTTACGGGGCGTTGTTTGGTAGCCGGATGCTTTAGCATCTGGCGGAACGGCCGCAAAGTTGAGTGTGCAATCGCCCTGCCATGTTAGGGATTCTACTTGCCCGACAAGGTCAGGTATGATAGCATTCTGCCTGCACTCATGCGTGTGGCGGGTGTGGTGTAGGGGTTAACACATCTGGTTGTGGCCCAGAAGATCGTGGGTTCAAATCCCACCACTCGCCCTGAAGCTGATGGTCAACTGGCTGTCAGCTTTTTTGTTCCGAAAAAAAACAGGCAGGTTTCAAAAATCTTGTCTGGTTTAACCGGAATTTGAATCACATACGCGCCCGTAGCTCAATGGATAGAGCATTTGACTTCGAATCAAAGGGTTGGGGGTTCGAGCCCCTCCGGGCGTATGCAGGATTGAAACGGCCGTTGCCAACAGGTAACGGCCGTTTTTTGTCACGAGAACAACTCGTCGGGTTTCGGGTGAATCTCAGCGCGCCAACAGGTGAATTTTGTCAGGTGAATCGGCCGTGTTCGCCATGGTACACTAGGCAGATTGAGGTGACACGATGCGAATCAATCCGCGAATCCTATCGACTGTAGTGGCGGTTATGGCGCTGGCCTTTGGCCTGACCGCCTGTAACTCCCCCAACAGTTCCCCGGCGGCGACGGACACGGCCGTTATCCCTGCCATTACCGCGCCGCCAACGGCCACAGCAACGGCCGTTCCCACGCTCATTCCGCCTGCGACGCCAGCGCCATCACCCGAAGCGCCTCTGGTTTTGGGCAGCTACGAAGAGCTGTCTCCCGCCGCCATGCGCGCCGACCTCGACGAATTGTTTCACCGCCTGGAAACCACTCACCCCAACCTGTACGCCCAGCTTTCGCCGGCCGAGGCGGCCGCTGCCCGGCAGCGCCTGGCCGACGAATTGGACCAGCCCATGAGCATCCTGAGCTACTACGAAAAAGTGGCTGAACTGGTCAGCGCGTTTGGCGATTACCACCTCGATGTGGGGCTGCCGCCGGAAACACAGGCCGTTCTGGCGGCAAATGAACTATTTTTCCCGTTGTGGGTGGAATTTCAGGATGGGCAAGCCTTTGTCACCATGAATCCCGCCGAAGTTCCTGGCGTGCCGGTAGGCACGGAACTGTTGGCGATTAACGGCACGGCCGTTGCCGACATCCAGGCCCGACTGCCGCGTCTGAACGCCAACGGAACCAGTTTTGCCCCAGGGCTTTGGTTTTTGTTTGGCTCTGTGGCTGAATATCAGGTGGAGGCGCGGCTGCCAGGGGCGGAAACGGCCGTTACTCTGCCCATTCCCGGCGTCGCCGTGCAGCAGTTGATGGCCTCGCCGCCAGAGCCGGTCGTCTACGCCACCTTGCCCGGCGAAAAGATTGGCCTGCTCACTGTCAACAATTTTGTGGACGATCTTGCCCCTGGACTTAAATCAGCCTTTACTCAAATTCAGGCCGATGGCGTGGAGCATCTGATCATCGACGTGCGGGCCAATCCTGGCGGCATGTATGTCCAGGTGGATGCGCTCATGCGCTACCTCACCGACCAGCCTTACCGGCATTGCTCCCAATCGTTTACCGCGCCGCCGCCCGGCGCAACGGCCGTGCCGACGAGGGTGGACTGTGATGAGCGACGGCCGTTTGTCACCCCGCTTCTTTTTCAGGGCGACCTTTACCTGCTCATCGGTCCGGATTCGTTCTCCAACGCTGCGGTTTTCGCCGCCATTCTGCAAGATTATGACCTGGCCGTGCTGATTGGCGAGGAGACGGCCACCCTCGCTTCCTGCGGCAGCGTATTTTCGCCGACCATTTTGCCCAAAACGAAGCTGCCCTATTTTTGCCCGACCACCTGTTTTATCCGCCCCAGCGGCGTCCAGGATACACATGGCGTTATTCCCGATCATCTGGTGGAAACGACGCTGCAAGACCGTTTCGCCGGCCGTGACCTTGTGCTGGACTACACCCTCGATTTCATTCGCCGCGCAGCGCCATCACCCTGACGGCCAATCAACCAGAGTTTTACACCAAAAAATGGGTCGCCGGGTTCTCTGCCAGCAAAATATCGCGGTTGATGCCAAACGCGCTGATGTCCTGATCCGTTGTCCCCTGCGTGGCCAGCTGGCTCAAAATCCGGCCGATCACCGAGGCAAACTTAAAGGCGTGCCCCGCGCCAACGGCCACAATCACATTGGGATTTTCCGGCAGCGTGTCGATGACAAAATCCCGGTCCGGCGTGAGGGTGTACAGGCAGGTCTTGGTGAGAATGGGAGGGCCGTAGGCGTGGGGCAGGATGCGCTGGACAAAATCGTCTACGCGCTGCTGCACTGCCGGGTTGGGTTCAAACGAGCGCGATTCGGCTGTCACCACGTCGCCGCCCACGTCTTGCGCCGCTTTGGGCCCGGCTTCGCCGTACACCGGGAAGCCGTAAAAACTCGGCTCATCCATCCATATCCAGATGGGGAAACGGTCGGGCATAAATTCGGCGGCGTGGGGCGTATTGTAGTAGACGACCTGTTCCTGTGTGACGGTCAGCGGCAGCTTACGGCCGAATTGGACCAGGGTGTGATTGGTCCACGCGCCGTTGGCCACGATGAGTTTGTGGCAGTGATAGGTCTCGCCGCCGGTTTTTACAACGATGGTATTGCCCTGGGTGGTAACGGCCGTTGCTCCCACGCCATCCTTCACCACAGCCCCATACTGCTGCGCCAGCTTTAAATGGGCCGCGTTGCACTTCGCCGCCGGGGCGATGCCGCTTTCCGCCTGGAAGAGCGCGCGCACGTCGTCGGTCAGGCGGAACTGGGGCCAGCGGGCCATGACCTCGGCGGCGCTCAGCCAGTCGTAGGGCACGCCGCCAGCGTCCATGCTGGCCGTGTAATCACGGCTGGGGATGGCCGCATTGGCCGGAAACAGGTCCAACCCGCCTGTTTTGACGATGAGTGATTGGCCGAGGTCGGTTTCGACGGCCGTCCACGCGCCATAAGCCGCTTTGGCCAGTTCCACATAGCCCGGCGTGTGGTAAGACAAGCGGATGATGCGCGAATGGTCCTGCGAGCCGCCGCGCACGTGGCCGATTTCAAACTGCTCCAGCCCCAGCACGTCGCCGCCCGCCTGCCGCGCCAGCCAATACAGCGCCCCGCTGCCGATGCCGCCCAATCCCAGAACAATGTATGCAAAATCTCGTTTCATATGTCTCCTCAGAAAATAAAACCGCGGAGGGCGCAGAGAACGCAGAGAAAAAAATCTGTGTCATCTGCGAAATCTGCGGATTTTCATTCATGGTGTTGAGCCTGCGCTCATGTCGTCTCCTTCCTGCTAAAAAGTAGAACTTTCGGATTTTTTGAGGTTGGCCGTGAAACGTGATGCAAGGGGCCTCTCTGGTTGGGAACGCGGCGTAAATAGCCTACGGTAGATTGAGGATTGAACCAGTCTCCAATCCAGATTGACTGACGAATCCCGGAATTTTACCGCGGAGGGCGCAGAGGACGCGGAGGCTAAAAGTATTCGGTTGCGTATTAAAGCGGCAGGCTGATGGTGAAAGTGGAACCTACGCCGAGGACGCTATCCGCCCACACACGGCCGTGATGCGCTTCCACGACTCCTTTCACAATCGCCAAACCCAGGCCGGAACCGCCGGTATCGCGTGCCCGTGAAGGGTCGGCGCGGTAGAACCGGTCGAAAACATACGGCAAATGCTCTGGCGCGATGCCTGTGCCTGTGTCGCGCACGCTAACAAGCAGTTCGTCCCCCGACTGCCAGGCGGTGACGGTCAGTTGCCCGCCGGGGTCGCTGTATTTGATGGCGTTGCCCAGCAGGTTGCGGAACACCTGCCCCATGCGTCGAGCGTCGAGTTCTATGAGGGGTAAATTGTCTGGCAGATGGGTTGTCAATGCCAGATTGCGGGCGACGAGTTGGGGGGAAACGGCCGTTACCGCCCCCATGATGATTTCTACCAACGAAACCGGCTGCATATCCAGGTGCAGTTGTCCCGCTTCCGCCAGCGATAATTCTTGCAGGTCGGCAATCAATTTATCCAACAACATCACCTCGCCATGCAGGGAGTTGATGACCTCTGGCGTGGGTTCCAGCAGGCCATCCTGCACTGCCTCCAGGTGGCCGCGCACGGCCGTCAGCGGCGTCAACAATTCATGCGCTACGTCGGCGGCCAGATGACGGCGCAGTTCCTCCTGATGCGCCAGATCGGCGGCCATCTGGTTAAACGATTGCCCCAATTCGGCCAATTCATCTTTGCCGCGCACGGCCACGCGAATGCTGAGATCGCCCTGTCCCATTTGCCGGGTGGCCGCGGTGAGGGTTTGCACGGGGCGCAAAATGCGGCGCGCCGTAACCCAACTAAGCAGCACGGCCACCAGCAGCGAGATCCCCAGAGCCGCCGCAAAGGCGCGATTGACAAGTTGCACGAAAGCGTTCTGGCTGGCAGAGGTGTCTATCAGTACATCGGGCAGCGGCACAGGCGAGTAAGCCAATGCCAGAGAGGAGGTAGTGGTTGGGGAGGAGGTTTCGCCGATTACAAGGAAGGCTTCATCTGGGATTGATAAATCCGACGCCAGCCATTGACGATTGCCGACTAGATCGGCGCTGCTGGGCATGTTGATTGTCGCTTCTACCAATTGGTTGTTTCCCAACGTGGAAAAGAAGTGGATGGTGCTGGCTTCTCCATTGGGCGCGTCTTGTTTGAGAGCCAGACCAACAGCAGGTAGGGGAACGGCCGTTACCCTCTGCCCTACCTGCGCCAGATCAGAAGCGGCCACAATCACCCCCACCGGATTGTATACGTAGGCCATAATGCCATATGCCTGGGCAACTTCGGCCGTCAGGCTGTCCAGTTCCGCCAACGAGCCGGCCAGAATGGGCGCTTCAAACAGTTGCGCCGTCTGGTTCAGGGTGATCATCTGGTCACGAGCCACATAGGCTCCAAATTGGCGGCGCGTCTGTTGCATGGCAACCATGACCACAATCGCCAAGGCAATCACGGCGACGCTGATCAGGGTGACGAAAAGGCGGGTTTGTAGTTTGTGGCGCATATCTTTTTCCGGTAATAATTGGCGCGCTGGAAGAGGCGCTTTACAAATTTCTGGCCCTTCAGGAGTTCATGGGGTCGATGCCAGATGTTGGAGCGACCCTTGTGTCGGCTCCCAATTACCGATCACCAGCTTCCACTCGATAGCCTTGCCCATACACTGTCTGCACATAAATGGGGTGGGCCGGGTCAGGCTCTATTTTGCGGCGCAGGTTCATGATGTGCGTATCAATGGTGCGTTCCAGGCTGGCGGCGTCGTAGCCAAATAGTTCGTCTAGCAGCTCCTGGCGGGAGTAAACGCGGCCCGGCTTTTGGGCCATGAAAGCCAGCAAGTTAAACTCAGCCGGTGTCAGAGCAAGAATGCTGCCCGCTCTTCTTGCTTCTCGCCGCACATAATCCACCACCAATTCGCCAAGCTGCACCTGGTCCGGTTGGTTAGATTGAGCTTTTTGCAGCCGACGCAGCACCACCCGCACCCGCGCCACCAATTCGCGTGGGCTGAACGGTTTGGTCACATAATCGTCTGCGCCTAGTTCCAGGCCAATTAGTTTATCGTCTTCCGTACGCCGGGCCGTAAGCATGATGATGGGTGGGCCGCCTTCTTGGGTGAGCAGTCGCAGTACATCCAGGCCATCTATCTTTGGCAGCATCAAATCCAAAATGATCAGGTCGGGTTGTTTTTGCCGGGCTATTTCTAGCGCCTGTAACCCATCGAATGCCATAAACACCTGATACCGTTCCTGTTCCAGGTACAACTTTACCAGGTTCACAATTTTCACATCGTCGTCTACTACCAATATCTTTTGCGGCATCATTGGAATCTCAACCGTTTACCCCCGCTGTGGCCGGCCTCCTGACCACGCCATCTACTTGAGGCGTCATTGGAATCTTAATGGAAAGGAAGTTAAAAACAAAGGAATAAATGGCAAGTAGTAAATGACGCTGGTCATTTACCACTTGCCTTGTATTGCCTATTATTTTACCGCTTGGGTAATTGCAAGAGAATAGCCTCGGCCACGATTTGGTCACCAGACCGCTCGCCCCACACTTCGAGGATGGCATTTTCTGTTAGTACATCCAGGCTTTCCACTTCCTCCAATTTTTGTTGGACGGCCGTTTGCCCAAAAGCATACTCGGTTCTATCTATGTATAACCTGGTTTTGTTCGTCACCAAGACATTTTGCTGTATGCCGTCGTAGCTAAACTCTGGCACGGCGTTGGGTTCAGAGGAAATCATAGCCATGATATTGCCTGTCCCAATGGTCAGGGTGTCATCGGTGCGGCCCACAAACAGCCCTGTTGTTTCCGGCGCTCTGGCGGGCAGTTCGGCAGCCATCTCCATTTGCGGGGCTGGAATACTTTGGGCTACATTGCCATCTTGCAAGGTGATGGGCTGAGCGACATCGGCTAAGGGCACTCCCCCCTCATTTTGAGCCATGAGTTTGCCGCCTAAAAAAGTCGCGGCCAATAACAGCAGCAATACGAAAGCTCCACCAAAGAATAAACCTACGCGGTTGTTTTTCTTGCCAATTGTCTCTTCTGTCATTTTAATTTCTCCTCGAATATGTTTGTTTGTTTGTTTGAGCGACGGCTCAAGAAATGTGCCTGTCATGTTTTGCAAGTATTATAGGTAAGCGGTTGTCAAGATTTGATGAAGATTGTGTGGGCTTTGGGTCGGGTTTGACGCGTGGCCTTATTCGTAGCGCAGCGCATCTATCGGCTTCAAATACGCTGCCCGCACGGCCGGGTAGAGGCCAAAGACGACACCTGTCAGCAGGGCCACGCCAAAGGCCAGGGGAATGCTGTTTGGCTGCAACAGCGCCGGACTGCCGTTCAGTTGCGCCGCTAACGGGATTACCAGAATGCCGACGGCCGTTCCCAACAACCCGCCCAGCGCACTAATCAACACCGCTTCCAGCAAAAAGTGCCGAATGAGGTCGCGCCGCCGCGCCCCAATTGCCATGCGCACCCCTATTTCTCGTGTGCGTTCGGTCACACTCACCAGCATCACGTTCATAATGCCGATGCCGCCCACCACCAACGAGACGGTAGCCATGGCCGCCAACAGCAGGGAAAACGTACGCGCCGCTTCCAGTTTGGCCCCCAACACGTCCTGCCGCGTGGTCATAAAAAAGTCATCGGTATCATTGCCCGCGTCGCCTGGGGTGATGCCGTGGCGCTGGCGCAAGTAGGCGGCAATTTGCTCTTTGGCCGTTTCCATCTGCGCTTCGTCGCGCACATGGGCGGCGATAAGAACGGCCGGCTCTTTGGCAAACAAGTGGGTTACGGCCGTGCTAATCGGCAGATAAAGCCCTTCATTGATATTGGTACTCCCGTAGCGTTCCTGCGGATTGGTGGATTCTAATTCGCGTAGTGTGCCAATGACCTGGCACCGCTGGCGGTTTAACCAGATAGTCTCGCCAACCGGGTTATCTCCGGCAAAGAGGTCGAGCGCGGTTTTGTGCGCCAGCACGCACACCTCCGCGCCGCCGGCCACTTCAGCGGGGGTGAAGAAACGGCCGTTGGCCAAAAATGCCTCGTTCGTCAGAGGTTGACCGTCCGGCCAGCCCAGCGGTTGGGTCTGATTCTTTTGCGCCAGACCCGGCAGCGCATCGGCCATGGCCCCTGTCGCGGTGATGTCGGCCACGTAACGGCCGTTACGCGCCTTGCCATACCCCGTTACCATCATCTCTACCCGGTCAACCAGGGGCACGTTGGCTACCATTTCCAAGCCATCGGCAAAGGAGAGCAGTTTGCCTTTCGGCCGCATTTCGCCATCTTCCAGCGTCTGTTCCATGCCAATTTCAATTTCGTCCGAACCAAGAAAGCGGAAGCTGGACTCCACCTCCTGGCGGGCGCCGTTGCCCAAAGCCAGCATGGCGATCACTGAAGCCACGCCGATAATAATGCCCGTCATGGTCAGGGCGGAGCGCAGCTTGTTGCTGGTAATGCCTTGTACGGCCGTGCGAATAATGTTTAGCCAGGTCATCTCATTCTTCTCCTGAATCGGCGCGCCAGGTCGCCCATTTACTGCATCACCCCATCCATCATTTGCAACACCCGCCCGGCGCGGCCGGCCACCGTGGGATCATGCGTGACAACAAGGATGGTACGGCCGTTAGCCGCCAGGTTGAGCAGCAAATCCAATACCTCCGCGCCAGTGCGGCTGTCCAGATTGCCGGTTGGTTCATCGGCCAAAATGATGGCCGGGTCTGTTACCAGGGCGCGGGCAATGGCCACCCGCTGCTGCTGCCCGCCAGACATCTCTGCCGGGCGATGGTGGGCGCGGTTGGCCAGCCCGACTGTGTGCAGCGCGGCCGTCGCTTGCTGTTTAGCATCTTTCACCCGGCCGCGATAAAGCAGAGGCAGCATGACGTTTTCCAAAGCCGTAATCCGAGGCAGCAGGTTGAATTTTTGAAAGACAAAACCAATGTGCTGGTTACGTACTTCCGCCTGTTCATCCGCGGACAGACGGCCAACATCGCGGTTTTGCAGGAGGTAACGGCCGTCGGACGGCCGGTCCAGGCAGCCCAGCAGGTGCATGAGCGTCGATTTGCCGCTGCCTGAAGGCCCTGTCAGGGCCACAAATTCACCGGCCGCCACCTGAAAGGTAACGCCGCGCAGAGCGTGAACGTCGTTTTGGCCCAGCGTATAGGTCTTTTCCAAATTCTCAACTTGAATAATGCTTGTCATTGAGGTAAACCCTTGGCCCTGTATTATTGGCCTAATACCAATTCCCCCTCTGTTAACCCAGAGAGGATTTCCACATATGTGTCACCACGCAGGCCGATCTGTATGGTGCGCGGTTCAGCGGCGCCGTTGTGCCACACCTGCACTACCGCCGTATCATCATCGCCCGCCCGAATCAAGGTGCGAGGCAGCCGCAGCACATCTTCTTGCCGCTGGATGATGATGATGGCGTCGGCCGTCATGCCCGGCAGCAGCATCTCTGGCAGTTCATCCACGGTGATATACACCGCGTAAAGTGGACGTTCCGCGTTCGTGCGTTGGGGTACTATGCGGTTAACCGTGCCGGTAATCGTGCTGTCGGGTACGGCGTCGAAGTAGATTTCGACACGCTGCCCAAGACGTACCAGGGGCAAATCTTCCTCAATGACCGAGGCCAGCACCTCTCCCTGCTGCAAATCGGCCAGAAGCAGCAGTAATTGACCGGCGCTTACATTTTGGCCTACGCGCACGCCCACCTCCAGTATCACGCCATCAAACGGGGCGACGGTAGTGGTCGCGTCCAGGTCGGCTTGGGCCTTATCCACTGCCCATTGCAGTAAGGGATCAACGCCGTTGGCTCGTAAGGCATCCAATTCAGCCTGCGCTTTTGTGACGCTAATTTCAGCTCCGTTGACGCTCTGGCTGTTGGCCCAACTTTGGTTTTGCACGCTCGCCAATTCTGCCTGAGCGATGGACAGGGTATCTTCGGCCATTTGCACTTGCCGGGGGGCGGCTTCGCGCTCCGCTTTAAGCGTCTCGGCGCGGTAAGGGTCGTTGAGTTCCCAGTCGCGCCCCGGATCAAACGCTTTGTTGTAGGCGGCCTGGGCGTCGGCGAGGGATTGTTGGGCTTGCTGCACTCTGATTTGGGCGGCTGTCTGGTTGGGATAGCTCGCCTGCGCCGAGGCGACGCCGGTTGCGGCGCTCTGCACGGCCAATTCTGCGTTGGCGATCTGGCGTATTAATTCTTCCTGTGCGAGGGAGAGTTTTAGTTGGGCCAGAGAGAGGGCTTCTTCATACGGCCGTCGGTCAATCTGCGCCAGCACTTCTCCGGCTTTCACCCTGTCACCTGGCCGCACGTGTAATTCTGCGATTGTGCCGCCCACGCCGGCGGGTAAGATCTGTTCTTTTGTGCCGGCTAATTGGCCAGGGGCGATGATGGTTTCTTCTACGTCGCCGCGTTCGACTGGCACGGTGGGGGGCGGTGTGGGCATGGGATTGGCAACGGCCGTGTCGTCTGAGCCGAGCGTGGTCTTTATTTGCCCTAGCAGGTCGGCCGTCTGGCTGTTGGAGCTGGAATACCCGACGTACCCCACCCCCAGGACAAGGAGAAGCAGCAGCAGAGTGCCCGTTGTTTTTAGTAATCCGTTCATATGTGTTCCTTTTGTGGTATGCAGTTGCAGATGGCCGGTGGAGGGCGAGACCGCTTACGGCCGTTTATTTGTTCTGGCACAAGGATACATACGAATTATCAAGATGTGATGGAGATTCTGTTGGGGTTGTATCGAATCGATCTGCTCCCGACTCAAATAGGACATAGTTTCGTAAAGATTTTGCGCTAAAAATCAGTTATCAGTCGAGGGGTGCAAGGTAAAGCTCCGGGAATTGCTGTTATTCTGTTTAGCCACTTCGAGTCCTCTATTGAAAGAGATTGAAGGATTCATCGTGGCGCTTCTTGTTAATTTTGTCTACTCATTTCGATCTACTGATTTTATAATATCTGCATGGCTTATACGCTGCTGAAGACGAAACTGCACATGCCACATTTACGGCAACCACTTGTTTCCCGACCCCAACTCCTCGTCAAGCTCAACCAGGGTTTACAAACAGGTGGCACATTGACACTCGTCTCCGCTCCGGCCGGCTTTGGCAAAACAACGTTAATCTGCGAATGGATCGAAAGATGTGAACGGCCGTTTGCCTGGCTCTCCCTAGATGAAAGAGACCGCGATCCCACCCGCTTTCTCGCTTACCTTATTGCTGCATTGCAAACCCTTTCACCCGAAATTGGGATGAAGGCGTTCGGGATACTCGAACTGCCGCAGCAACAATCACCTGAATTCATCCTAACGATCTTGCTAAATGAAATTGCCAGCATTCCAGAAGATTTTGCCCTTGTGTTGGATGACTATCACTCGATTGATTCTCAACCGGTCGATCAGTGCCTGACATTCCTGATCGAACACCAGCCGCCGCAGATGCACCTGGTCATCGCCACGCGCGAAGATCCATCCCTACCCCTGTCACGGTTACGCGCCAGGCGACAATTGACAGAACTGCGCACGGCCGATTTACGCTTTAATCCCCCTGAAGCGGCCGAATTTCTCAACCAGGTGATGGGATTGACCCTCTCACCCGAAGACATCGCCGCCTTGGAAACCCGCACTGAAGGTTGGATCGCCGGTTTGCAATTGGCGGCGCTCTCCATGCAGGGAATTAAGGACACCACAGGCTTTATCCAATCGTTTACGGGCAGCCACTACTTCGTGCTCGACTATCTGCTCGAAGAGGTTTTCCACCAGCAGCCTGAAATGGTTCAAACCTTCTTGCTCCATACCTCAATCCTCGACCGCCTATGCGGGCCGTTGTGTGACGCTGTTTTGGGTGTTCTCCCTGATTCCGGACAGGAAACCCTGGAATATCTTGAACACGTCAACTTATTCCTTGTCCCTTTGGATAACGAACGGCGTTGGTATCGGTATCACCATCTCTTTGCTGACCTGTTGCGCCAGCGGTTGGGACAAAGGCTTGCTCCAGAAGAAATCGCTGACCTGCATATCCGGGCCAGCAAATGGTGTGAAAACAACAACCTGATGCTGGAAGCATTCCGCCATGCAGTCATGGCCAATGACATTGCGCGTGCTGAATGGCTGGTGGAAAGTAAGAAGATGCCGCTGCACCTTCCTGGCACGGCAACAACGATACTGAGTTGGTTGGACTCACTTCCCAAGACCTGGCTAGATTCCCGACCCGCCCTGTGGTGGAAGCAAGCTTCGCTGCTGCTGGCTATCGGCCAAACGATAGGGGTAGAGGAGAAAATCCAGGCGACTGAGGCCGCCTTGGCTGCCGCATCGTTGTCAGGGTCGAAATTGGACGACACGACCCGAGACTTGATTGGGAAAATCGCCATTGCCAGGGCGACCCTGGCGACGCACCAGTTTGAGATAGAAACCATCCTATCTCAGGCACACCGCGCCCTGGAATATCTGCCTTCTACCAACCTGCCGGACCGCTCCACAGCGCTGTTGATGTTGGGCCAGGGCTGCTATCTCCAGGAGGATCATGCGGCTGCTAGTCAGGCCTATGCCGAAGCCTTGGCGCTTGCTCAGACAGATG
Source organism: Chloroflexota bacterium (assembly GCA_029559155.1). GTDB lineage: Bacteria > Chloroflexota > Anaerolineae > Promineifilales > Promineifilaceae > Leptovillus. The sequence continues at coordinate 57,141 of JAKQCM010000240.1, read as the reverse complement.
GGGACATCACCAACACGATTCTGGCTTCACTTCGTTTGGGCCAGATTCAGGCGCTGAACAGCCAGCTTTTCCAGGCAGCCGAAACCTACCAACAGGCTCTGGATTTGATTTGTGAATATTCACCGTCGAACGCGGCGGTCGCATATATGGGCCTGGCGGATATCCATTATGAGTGGAACAACCTGAATGCCGCTGAAAAATACCTGGAGCAGAGCATACAATGGGCGCAGCAGTATGATCATGTCGTTGACCGGCTGATTTTGAGCAAGTTGTACCTGGCCCGTCTGAAATTGGCCCAAGGAGATGTGGGCGGCGCGGAGGGCATTGCCTGGCAGACAGAACAAACCGTGTACCAGAAGAACATCCGCATTCGTCTGCAGGACCTGGCCTACTGCCAGTCGGAGATCTGCCTGCGCCAGGGAAATCTTGAGGCTGTTTTCCAATTGGCACGGCGACATGACCTGCCGCTCATGGAGGCACGTGCTTTCATTGCCGGTGGCGACCCATCCGCGGCCTTGAAATTGTTAAAATCTTTGCGCCAGCAAGTGGAAGCCAAAGGGTCGGCGCAAAGATTGCTTGAGGTAATGGCCGTCCAATCGATCGCTTTTTATGCGTGTGGTGAGACGGCGCAGGCATTGGACCTGCTTGGCGCGACACTGGCGCTGGCCGAGCCGGGCGGCTACATCTGTCTCTTCTTGAACAAAGGGGCCTTGATGGCGGAACTCCTATCGGCAACGGCCGTACAGGGAGTACGACCGGGCTATGTGAAAAAGTTGTTGGCCGCCTTTGTGGCAGAGAACATGGAAGAACGGCCGTTTTCCTCCACTCCCGGCCCTTCAACTTTGGCCGAACCACTCAGCCCGCGCGAGCTGGAAGTCTTGTGCCTGATTGCCCAGGGCCTCTCGAACCAGGAAATCGGCCAGCGACTCTTCCTGGCCCTGGACACCATCAAGGGCCACAACCGCCGGATATTTGAAAAACTACAAGTTCAGCGACGCACCGAAGCGATCGTCCGTGCCCATGAGCTGGGCTTGCTGTAGCGGTCCTTTTTCCCCTAGATTTTTACTCAATCAAAACAACACTTCGAATCCACACCAAAGTGTCTATACGGCAACCCTGTGGCCTGGGTATAGTACCTGTGCATTGGGCAGGTGGCGCGGACAAACGGTCGGCCACAGCAGGTACAGGGTAATGTCGGACAAACGCGAATGGCAAACGGCCGTAAGCCACCCCATGATCTATCGGATCAGAATCAAAGGCCACCTGGAAAGCCAATGGACCGACTGGTTTGATGGCTTGACGATCACGCTGGAAGAAGATGGCGACACGCTTTTAGTCGGTCCCGTCATTGACCAGGCCGCGCTGCATGGCTTGCTCAAAAAAGTGCGCGACCTGGGAATGCCGCTGGTTTCGGTTGTTCAAATCCAGGTATCGGACGTTTAGCAAGACGATTCAAAGAACGAGAAATACATGAACACGAGCCCTCAACATATTCAAGTGATGGATGCCCCACAACCTTCTTTTTGGTCCATTCTCTATCGGACGATGGTGACGCATACCGTCACTTATTTCGTTACCGGCGTTGTCGCTTCGATTCTCCTTGGCTATGCAACGCGTATGATCCGGCCAGATGTGGCCCCGATCATTCGCAACCTCACGGATCCGATTCTGATAGCCAGCCCGCTGTTCCAGCCATTAAGGGCGGCACTGTTGGCGATTGTTTTTTACCTGTTAAGAGACGTTCTATTTAGCAACCGAAGAGGCTGGTTGATCATGTGGTGTCTGCTTGTCGTTTTAGGGATTTTGACGCCATTTTCAGCCAGTTGGGGCGGCATTGAGGGCATGATTTTTTTTAATTTGCCGTTATGGGATCACATAGCCGGTTGGCCGGAGGTGTTGGCCCAGACCTTGGCATTATCCGTCATTCTCACGTACTGGGTCGATCACCCCCAGAGCAAACGTCTCCAGATCATCTTGTTGGTGGGCTTCGTGTTGACAATGCTGCTGTCGATAGCTGCATTGTTGGCAGCCTAATGCCCACATCAAATTGCTCACGTTGATGCAAAAAAGGAGAAAAAATGAACACAAGTGCAGCCTCTGCAAAAAAGGTTGATACGAAAGTCGTGCTCTCCACCCTCTGGATCGTGGTGATGATTAACATGCTGAAAGCAGACATCCTCTCACTGTTCATCCCAGACGCGGTGGGCGAAGTGGAACGGACCGCCGCCAGCGTGGGCGCAACCATTCCGCAGTTGATGTTGGCCGGCGCGGTGATGGGACAGCTCGGCATTGCCATGATTGTCCTGTCACGCGTGTTGAAGTTTGACATTAATCGCTGGACAAATATCGTCGTGGCTATTGTCACCCTGGCTTATATCTGGGGCGGCATGGCGTCTTATCCCCATTACATTTTCATCGCTATCGTTGAGTCCCTTTGCCTGCTGCTGATCGTCTGGTTTGCCTGGGCCTGGCGTCATGAAGAAGCCTAAAATCAAGGAGAAATAAAATGAATCCGTCTAATAAAACCGCAAGAACCGCAGGCGCTTTTTACCTGGCATATATTGTGATCACGATCCTCGGCGCTGGGTTTGGCGCCTCCGCTCTGATCAAATCCGGGGACGCAGCCGGGACAGTCAACAACATTTTGGCGCATGAGGCTCAATTTCGGTTGGGCTTCATGATCGATCTGCTCGCCGCTCTGTTATTTCTTTTGACAGCCTGGGCGTTATATGCCTTGTTGAAGCCGGTCAATAAAAACCTGGCTTTGCTGTTCCTGTTATTAAATCTGGGCGGTGTGGTCGTTCAATGCTTGAGCGATCTTTTTCTGTTCGCCCCCCTGGTTCTATTAAATAGTTCCGGCAGCATGAACGTTTTCCCAGCAGAGCAAGTGCAAGCCCTGGTCATGTTCTTTCTCGATTTGAATGAAAACGGGTTCATGCTTGCCCAGTTGTTCTTCGCCGCCTGGCTTTTTCCGCTGGGCGTCCTCGTGTTCAAGTCGGGTTTTCTGCCCAAAATTCTGGGCATCATTCTGCTTATCCATTTCTTTTCCTGGTCGGCGACCTTCGTCTGCTACTTCCTTTTCCCCGGCTTCACCGCCATCACCTTCATCAGTTACCCGCTAGGTTTAGTCTCGGAGGCCGGGTTGACGTTGTGGCTGCTGATCAAGGGGGTCGGGCATCAAGCTCCCACGCTGGTTGAGTCTCGTTCATAACGAATGGGTCTTTTCAAATGAAAAAGGTGCGAAAATGAAAACGAATAAATTTGGCGAAAGCGTGCCGGGATATTCCATTCCGGTATTAAATGAAAGAGAGATCAGGGCCTCGGCAGGCATCCTGTTCCTGGTGATGTTCATTGGGTGGATGCAGATATTGTTCAGAGAAAATTTTGTGTTGATGAAATATATCATCACCCTTTTCCTGACCGATCTGCTGCTCCGGGTCTTTGTCCAACCCCAATATGCTCCCACTTTAATAATCGGTCGCTGGATCGTCGGCAGGCAAACCCCCGAATATGTGAGTGCTGCGCCCAAAAAGTTTGCCTGGAGCATCGGTCTGGTTTTGTCAGGCACCATGTTCGGCCTGCTGGTTGTACTCAATTCAACCAGCTTTTTTACCGGCATCGCCTGTATCACCTGTTTAACTTTCCTGTTCTTCGAATCTGTATTTGGCATTTGCCTGGGTTGCCTGGTTTACCCCTGGTTTTATAAAGAAGGGTCTCAACTCTGCCCGGGCGATGTTTGTGCTGTCAAGAGCAAGCAGGAGATTCAGAAAATAACCTGGCGGCAAACCGGCATGGTGATCGCTTTTCTGGCTTACATCATCCTGATCGTGGTCTTCTTCAACCAGCATTTCAGCCAGACGCCAAACGACCTGTCCGCCTTATTACGATTTGCCCTGGCGTAAGCACGTCTTATGCCAATCAAAAAGGAGATAAACATGAAAACTTTACAAAAATTGGGCGGTTTGGCCGCACTGTACATGGCAGTTGCCTATCTGACTGGCATCGTCATCTTCCTCGTCGTTCTGGATTACCCCAGCATCACCGATCCGGCGCAAAAGGTGGCCCTGAACGTTGACAAACAGATGATCGTTTTTTCCACCAACCTGCTGATGTACGTGTTCTTTGGCTTTGCGCTGATTGTTCTGTCGTTGGCGTTGTACGGCCGTTTACACACCAACGCACCCGCGCTCATGCAAGTGGGAACGGCCGTTGCCATCATCTGGGCCGGTTCGCTGATCGCCTCTGGCATGGTGGCCAACGCCGGGCTGGCAGCGATTGCGCCCCTTTATTCCCAAAACCCGGCCCAGGCGGCACTCACCTGGCTGGGTATTGAAGCCGTGGCCAACGGGCTGGGCAACGCCAATGGCGAAATTCTGGGCGGCCTGTGGGTGCTGCTGGTCAGCCTGGCCGCACTGCGGGCAGGTGAACTTTCCAAAAGCTTGAATATCATCGGCCTGGGGGTTGGGGCGGTGGGCATCATCTCCCTTGTCCCCGGTTTGACAGGCAGCCTGGTCGGAATCTTTGGCCTGGGCCAAATCATTTGGTTTGTCTGGCTGGGGATTGTGCTGCTGCGCACTAAAGCAAGCCAGGCCGCGCCTGCAATACATTGATGCCCTCATTCTCAATCTTCCAGCGGGTGCAACCATAAGTACACACGTTTGAAACCAGATTGGCCTGCAAATGGTGGTTGACCACCCACCTGTTGTGATAGATAACCTCGCGTGCCAACGCCAGATTTCGCCATGATAGCCAATCCAGCGCTGTTTGGAGCGTTTGTCCAGCGTAAGGGCGTCCAACCGGCGGTATAGCTGAACATGGGAATCTGGTTTACACACAAAGATGAAGTGTTGCGTCTGGGCCATACATGCCTCGTAGAATGGCTGATTGCTAAACAAATCGCCGCCTAGATAGGTGATGGAATGAGGTGTAAACAGAAGCGACCATTTTGCTAACCATCGGTTACAAGCGTTATACCCTTTCATATTGGGGCGCAAATTCTGCCGGTGAGAGACGGCCTAACAAATTGCGGATTGGATTATCCGAGAGGACTTCCTGAACCTGGAATAGGGTAGGTTCCGTTTACCGGCTCGTTTTACCGGCTCGTTTGCCGCTCATCGCCTGATTAAGTTAGCCCAGGCCGTTTGCCAGGTCTTGAAAAACTCTTGCAAGGGAAATCTAGTTATCGTGCGCCATAGTAATGACCTTGTTTTCTTTTTTTGTCAACCCATGCTCTAAATTGAGAATTGCTGCTCGTGTTTGACATGGTTTGTGCGATTCGTTACAATCCGCTCCCCGTGTTAAACCCAAACAAAGGGGACAAAACTTAGGAACAAAATCAGGTAAAATTTCTCCTGAAATGTAGTCTTACAACACAATCGGTAGCAAAATCCTCACGACACGGATTACCACAAAACCTTGCAGGAGGCGTAAGTTAATTACATGGAACAAACAATGTTGATGGCCCAAGATGCAGTTTCTGGCAGAACGGCCGTGCCGTTGTTATGGTGGCTTGGCCCCATTGGCGCGATTGTTGCCCTTGGGTACGCATTTTATTTTTATCGCCAAGTCATGGCCGAAAGCGAAGGCACCCCGCGCATGATAGAAATTGCCCAGGCGGTCCGTGAAGGCGCGATGGCTTACCTGACCCGCCAATATCGCGTTGTAGGCATTGTTTTTGGCGTTCTTTTTGTGGTTTTCCTCATCATGTCCTTCCTGAAGCTGCAAAACCCTGTGGTTCCATTTGCCTTCATCACTGGCGGGCTGTTCTCGGCCGTTTGTGGCTTTTTCGGCATGAAAACGGCCACCAATGCCTCGGCCCGCACGGCGCACGCCGCCAGCCAGAGCCTGAACAACGGTTTGCAAATTGCCCTGCGCGCTGGCGCGGTGATGGGTCTGGTGGTCGTCGGATTTGCCCTCCTGGATATAACCGCCTGGTTTTTGATTTTGTATTACGCCTTTCCGGTCGTTTTGCCCAACAGCTTTATCAGCACAGCCACAAACCCACTGTCCATTATTACCGCTACCATGTTGAGCTTTGGCATGGGCGCGTCTACGCAGGCGTTGTTTGCCCGCGTGGGCGGCGGCATTTTCACCAAAGCGGCCGACGTCGGCGCGGATTTGGTGGGCAAGGTGGAAGCCGGTATTCCCGAAGACGATCCGCGCAACCCGGCGACGATTGCCGACAACGTGGGCGATAACGTGGGTGATGTGGCCGGCATGGGCGCCGATCTTTATGAATCATACGCCGGCTCAATTTTGGCTACTTCTGCGCTGGGCGTTGCGGCCGTGGCGACGGCCGGAACCGCCATGGGCGGCTTTACCATTATGGAGTTGCAACTTCGTTATTTGTCTGCGCCGATTGTCCTGGCGGCTGTGGGCGTGGTTTTGTCCATCATGGCGATCTATCTGGTACAGGCGGACGAAGGGGCGTCGCAAGCGCAGTTGATCGGCGCTTTGAGCCGAGGGTTATATGGCAGTTCCATTGGCATAGCCGTGTTGTCGCTGCCTATTTTGTATAGTCTGGGTTTGCCGAATTGGTGGCAGGTGTGGACGGCCGTTGTCACCGGCCTCGTCGTGGGCATCATCGTCGGCAAAGCGACAGAGTATTACACCTCGCACGCCTTCAAACCCACACGCGGCATCGCCGCACAGGCGGAAACCAGTTCCGCCACCTCCCTGATTGAAGGCCTGGCGGTGGGCATGGAATCGAACGGAATTCCCGTTATTGCCATCGTCTTCGGCATTGCCATTAGCTTTTATGTGGTAGGCGGCAACAGCAGTATCCTCATGGGGCTTTATGGCGTCGGCATTGCGGCCGTGGGTATGTTGTCCACGCTCGGTTTCACGCTGGCCACCGACGCCTACGGTCCCATCGCCGACAACGCGGGCGGCAACGCCGAAATGGCCGAACTCGATCCCAAAGTGCGCGACCGAACCGATCAACTGGATGCGGTTGGCAATACCACGGCGGCCATTGGCAAAGGGTTCGCCATTGGTTCGGCGGCGTTAACATCGCTGGCCCTCCTGGCGGCCTATTTGGAAGAAATCCGTCTGGTGCTTACAGAACTGCGCGGCATCGAAACGGTGCAAATCGCCGGTAAGGCAGTCGCTGTGGCCACGATGACCATGCAAGATTTTATGATTTATTACAACGTGACCTTGCTCAATCCGGCCGTTTTGATCGGTTTGTTTATTGGCGCAGCCACCGCTTTCTATTTTTCGGCGTTAACGATGCGCGCCGTGGGGCGGGCAGCCGGCGGCATGGTGGAAGAAGTTCGCCGCCAATTCCGCAGCGATCCGGGCATTTTGGCCGGCACCTCGAAGCCGGATTATGCGCGCTGTGTAGACATCAGCACCGCCTCTGCGCAGCGGGAAATGGTGACGCCATCGGTTATTGCCATCGCTGTGCCCGTGATTGTGGGTGTGTTGTTTGGCGTGGCTGGTGTGTTAGGGCTGCTCTCGGGTGGTTTGGCCGCCGGGTTTGCTCTGGCGGTGATGATGGCCAATGCAGGTGGGTCATGGGATAACGCCAAAAAGTATATTGAAGAAGGGCATCATGGCGGCAAGGGATCACAAGCGCACAAAGCGGCCGTTGTTGGCGATACGGTTGGCGATCCGTTTAAGGATACGTCTGGCCCGTCGTTGAACATCTTAATTAAATTGATGTCGATGGTCTCGGTGGTTTTTGCCGGGCTGGTGGTTGCTTTTGCCGGTGGACAGGGTTTATTGTACATGCTGGTGAATGGCGGTTGATGCGTTGGCGCAAACCTGCCCAACAGCAAATTGTGATTGATTTAGGAAGGGTGCGGCTAACCATGCTGCGCCCTTTTTTCTTAGGGCGTATAATTATAAAGAGTTCGGCGATTTTAGCGGGAAAAGGATGTGCGGATGAGTAGTTTACTTGTTTATGCGCCTGCTCTGGCGCACACCAGAGCTTATCACCCAGAGAGCCATCACCGTTTAGCTGCTGTGTTGCCACACCTGGAGAAATTTGGAGTGCTGCAAGATTTGACTCCCGTCGAGCCGATGACGGCGACTTTGGAGCAGTTAATGCGGACGCATTCAGCGGATTTGATCGAGCATATCCAACAGGTTTCCTGGTCGGGCGGCGGTTTTTTGGATCATGGCGACACATATGCGACGCCGGAAAGTTTTCGTTTGGCGCGCTTGGCCGCCGGCGGCTGCTGCGAGGCTGTGGATGGCGTGATGACGGGCCGGGCAAAAAATGGCATTGCCCTGGTGCGTCCGCCGGGGCACCATGCCGGGTTTAATTCGGTGAGCGGCTTTTGTTTGCTGAACAACACGGCCGTTGCCGCTCGTCACGCTCAGGAAGTACATGGGGCAAAACGGGTGGCAATTGTTGATTTTGACGTGCATCATGGCAATGGCACCCAAGAGATATTTTATTTAGACGACAGCGTTTTGTTTGTTTCTACCCATCTGTTCGCTCCATTTTTTTATCCGGGTATTGGCCGCTCCAACGAGGTCGGGGCGGGGCATGGGTTGGGGTATACGCTAAACGTGCCCTTGCCGCCGTATGTGGGCGACGAAGGGTACTGCCGTATAATGAAGGAATTGGTTTTGCCAAAAGTGGCCGCGTTTAAGCCCGATTTGTTGCTCGTTTCGGCCGGGTATGATGCCCACTGGCAGGATCCGCTGGCACAGGGAGGGCTGAGTTTGCGCGGGTATGCTCGAATTTCGCGGTACCTGGTGCAAATGGCCAATGATTTGTGTCACGGCCGTATCCTCTTTATTCTCGAAGGCGGTTACGAGCTTAACGTCCTGAATAGCGGCATCCTGAACACCGTGTATGCCCTGATCGGCCGCGATGAAATCCAGGACACCATCGGCCCTATGCCCCAACAAGAAAACGACGTGACTGATCTACTATCCCAACTCAAGGCTCGTCACTTGCTAAATTAGGCGAAACTTTGCATAATATCGCCAGAAGTTAACCATAACACACGCGTAAAACGTAAAACTCGCAATTTCTTTTATGTCAATTCCCCGGTCCGTTTTACGTTTTGCAGGAAATAAGGTTACCCTGTGACAACCATAGCCCTGCACAAATATCATGAACAGATCGATAAGCTCCTAAACGACAGCCATTATGATCTGGCGGTTGAGCACTGCCGCCACATTTTGCAGCAGCATCCGCAGCACATTGCGACCTACCGCCTGTTGGCGAAAGCGCTTCTGGAAAAGGGCGATCACGCCGGAGCTACAGAATTATTCCAACGGATTCTCAGCGCGGATCCCAATGATTATATCGTTCATGCCGGTCTGGCTGTGATTTATAAGGAAGAAGATGTCGTTTCGCAGGCCATCTGGCATCTGGAGCGCGCGTACGAAATCGAGCCTTATAACGCGGCAATTCAACATGAATTGCGCACGCTCTACGTCTACCAATTCGAGAATTCGCGCCGGGGGAAACAAAAAGACGACACGGCCGTTCCGAACACCAGCTTACCACTCAACGCCGGGGCGTTGGCCCGCTTTTACTTGCGCAGCCAACTGTACGATCAAGCCGCAACCCTTTTGCGCGCGACCCTGGAAAAAGACCCGGAGCGTATCGATCTCCGTGTTTTGTTGATGGAGTCGCTCTGGCGTGACGGCCGTCGCATTGAAGCTGTCAACGTCTGCCTGCAAGTCTTGGACCAACTGCCCAACTGCATCGCCGCCAACGCCATCATCGCCGAAATCTGGCTGCGAACCGGTCGCGTGGACGAAGCTCAACGATACCTCCAACATCTCCAAACCATGTTGTTGTTCGATAAACGCCACATCGACCGCGAATCGCCGGAAGGCAGCGCGTTTCATGTGGAAGGGGCAGTTCCCTTGCCCGGGCTGGTCGAAGTTGACTATTTGGGCGCAGACCTGGAGCCGAGGGAGTATCAAGAACCTGCGGGCTGGGTTTCTGGCACGGCCGTTGCCCCCGGCCAAACCGAGGCCGACGCAGGCGACGACGACCTGTACCAATGGCTGGAAGGATTGACCGGCGAACTGCCCTCGTTGGACGACACGCCGCCGGAGGCCAGAACCACGGCCGAATCAGGATTCCAGTTAGACAAGATGGCGGAAGAGGAAACGGCCGTTTCCCCTACCACGCACCAATCTGATTGGTTAATCGGCATGCAAATTGCCGCTGAAGAAGAGCCGCAGCAAGATTTAGACTTTGTCACGGCCGGCATCGAAAAACAGCCGGATACAGAGTTCGAGTTTGCCGATCTTTTTGGTGAAGACGAAGATGCCGCGGCGATGGATTGGTTGGCCGCCTCCGAAGACCATAGCCAGCCCGAACCCGCTGGCAAACCGACCAAAGCGCAACCTATCATCGACGATCTGACACCGGATTGGTTGGCCGATCTGACCCAGGATGACCTGGAACCGATAGATGTTGATCCCCTCACCGCCGCCGTTTGGCTGCGTGAAGACGCCGGTGCGGAAGTAGAAAAGCCGGACGACGACGAGTTCGATTGGCTCGGCTCGCCCGCCGAACCGCTTCCCATCACTGATGATCAATTTGCCGCCGGGGAAATTGACCTAACCCAATTCGCCGATTTTGGCGAGGCGGCGGACGAGGATGAAAATGAAGATACCTTTGAATGGCGTCTGACCGACGAGCTAACGGCCAGAGACGCGGCGGAGAATTTGGATGAATTGGCCGGCGGCATGGAGGAAGATGTTGACTTCTCTGTGGCTGCCTTGTCGGATGATGCGGCCGAAATCCCGGATTGGTTGATAGGCGGCGGCGAGATCAGCGATCTCTACGACGAGCCAAAACCGGTCACCGACCAATTGGCGGCCGAATTAGCCGATTGGGTGGCCGCCAATAACCCCGAGTTAGCGGAGACGGATGAGGACTTTGACTGGTTTGAGTCTGATGAAGCGAAACAATTGGCAGGGGCGACCATTGAAGAGCCAGATGAAATCCTGTTTGCCGCTGATTCAACGGCTGAAGCCGATGATGATGCGTTCAGAGAGCTGACGGGAACGGACAATCTGCCGGACTGGCTGGCCAGCGATGTGCCTGCGGCTGTGGGGTCAGGGTTGCTCGACACGCACAATTTGGCGGACACGGCCGTTGACGATCAAACTCTGGCCGATGAAGACCTTATCAGCTCAGACTTGCCGGATTGGTTGCAGGAAGAAGCGGACACGGCCGTTTCTCCTCCCATTCAACCAACCGATACCGGCGATCTGCCCGACTGGTTGATGGGCGCTACCCTGGACGCGTTTGATTCTGCACCGCTGGATGAGACAAAGGTTCCCTCCACGGCTGTGGAAGAACCCGATGTAGACTTCCAGCAGGAGATGGTCGAAACGGCCGTGGACGAGCCAGGGGATGTGGATGAACCGCTGATGAGCAATATGCTGCGTACGGCCGTTGCCCTGGATTTGTCTAGCGAAGACGACTTTTTCGCCGCTGAAAGCCAGGCCCACGAAGACTTACCCGATTGGTTATTACCCGCTGAAGAAACCGGCGAAACATTAGTGACCGCCAGCCTGGATGTGGAGGAAGTTGTGAGCGACGATAAAGACGAAAAAATAACAGGCCCGCAAGGAAAACAGGATTTGCCCGAAGAACCCAAACTGCCGCCAGACGACGAGTTGGATTGGCTGGACGATTTGTCGGCGCTTTCGGATACGGCCAGTCCAAGCATTGCTTCCCTCAGCCAGAGCGACGAACTGCCCGATTGGCTGCAATTAGATGCGCCGGAGACAATTATGGCTGAGACGCCAGAGGATGGATTGGAAACGGCCGTGGCCGATGAACCTTCTGAACCCCTGCTCCCTCTGGAAGAAGACCAGGAACTCGATTGGTTGGATGCCCTGGCCGGAGGTGAGCCATCCCCTCAACCCATCGACGAATTGCCCACCTGGCAGTGGCCGGAAGACCAGGCAGACGATTTGTTAAAAGATTTGCCCGACCAGGCAGACATTTTTGAGGACGAGGTGGATGTATTTAGCAGTCCGGCAGCCGTCGCCAGCGAAATTGACCAGCCAGCCGACGAGATCGTCCCCGAATTGAACGATTTCCCCGATGACCTGGATGACGCCATGTCCTGGCTGGAAGATTTGGCCGCGGAACCCAATGCGCCTGTCGAGGAATTGCCTACAGCCGCCTACACGATGGACTTCGACAACCTGTTTGCCGCTGAGGACGCCGCCGAAGAACCCGGCTTGCTCGCACCCGTTGATGAACCCATCGACATGCCTCCGGATGACCCGGAAGCGGCTATGGCCTGGTTAGAGCAATTGGCTGCCCGCCAGGGCGCGCCTCTCGACGAACTGCCGTCTATCCCAACCGCTGCCGCGCTGCCTGAAATGGAAGTCGATGACCAGGACACCCTCGAAATGGAAATCCCGGAACTGGACGAGCTTGAGGAGGCTGAGGCGATCGAGGAATCACCGGAGCCGGATCTATTTGCCGCTACCTTGATAGGCGCGGAAATGGTGGGCGAAACGGCCGTAGACGATGACGATTTGAGCCTGGCCGTGCCCGACGACCCGGACGAAGCGATGGCCTGGTTGGAACGATTGGCCGCCCGCCAGGGCGCGCCTTTGGACGAACTACCATCGATCACCGATGAACCGGCGGAAGAGGTCAGTTGGGAGGCTGCGCTGGATGAGTTAATCGACGGCGACGCAGACGCATTGCCCGATTGGGATGAGGAGTGGCTGCAGGATGCCACGATTTTGGTCGCCCCGGATGACGAGATCGCCGCTCTGGAACCGGTTGACGAAGTGCCCGATGACCCAGACGAAGCGATGGCCTGGCTCGAACGATTGGCGGCTCGCCAGGGTGCGCCGCTGGACGAACTGCCATCCATAGAACGGCCGTCGACCATCGAAGAAGAAGCTGATTTTGCCTCCGAGATGGATACGGTCTTGGAAACTGAAATTTCCGCCCCCGCCAGCCAGGATGATACGGACGACCTGGATTGGGATGCGGTAACCGATCAATTTGCCGCCGAGCCTGCGTCTGGCGTGCAGGATGAGTTGGACGAGGCGATGGCCTGGCTGGCCGATCTGGCCGGCGACGACGAGCTGGAAGCAATCGAACCCGCTGCTTCCGACCAGCCGGCGCCGCTGCCGGTTGTCAGTCCGGCGTTGTTGGCCGAACTGATGTGGCTTGAGGAAGAAGTCAGCCTGGAAAGCGATGCCCTTTCGTCGGCAGCCGCCGACCTGGACGAACGGGAAATTTCCGATGATGAACTGGCCGAGGCGTTGGCTCAGCTAGATATGCTGGCTGTGCTGCCCGCAGCTGGAACAGCCACGCCGGAGGTCTTGGAAGAGGCTGTTTCTGCGGATGAGGATGATTGGGGCGTGGATTTTGGGGCGCTGTTGGCTGAAGCTGAGGAAGAAGATGCTCCGGCGCTGGAAGAATTTGCCGCCGCCGAGGCGGTTGACGAAATTATCACCGCAGAAGAGGTTGGATCGCCCGACGACACATTTTTGGAAACCATCCCGGATGATCCGGATGAGGCAATGGCCTGGTTGGAACGACTGGCGGCCCGGCAAGGCGCGCCATTGGATGAGCTGCCCTCTTTGGCTGACGCAGATGAGGCGACACTGGCAGAGTTGACGGCAGTTTCCCCCGACGTAGATATCGTTGGCGCCAGTCTGGAAACGCCCGAAATGCCTGAAACGGCTGAGTCGGACTTGAGTGTGCCCGACAACATCGATGACGCGATGGCCTGGTTGGAGCAATTGGCCGCTCGCCAGGGTGCGCCATTGGATGAGCTGCCCACAGTCACCGGCGAAGTCGGCGACCTGAAGACGCCCGATTGGATTACCGCAGAACAAACGGCCGGCGAGGCAGAATTTGAACCCGTAGCCCCAGAGGCTGAACCAGATGATCTCTTGATGGCGGCAGAAGTGGCAGCTGTTGCCGGGGTGATGGAGGAAGAAACGGCCGTGTCAGACACCATCGACGAAGCCGCGCCGGACAATATCGACGATGCGATGGCCTGGTTGGAGCGGTTGGCCGCGCGGCAGGGAGTGTCATTGGATGAATTACCCAGCGTCGATGAAGCCGCGCTGGAGGATGACGATTTGGGCATGCCGGACTGGATAGTGGCGGCTCAGGTCGCTGCAGAACAAGAACCTCCTGTAGTGGCGCAAGAGCTGGAAACGGCCGTTGCAAACGATCAACTGCAAGCGGCAGACGAATGGGATGACATTTTCCAGGCGGAAGAATCGGCGGACATCAAGGACTTCGAATCAACCTTTGCCGCCCACGACGAACAAGATTTGGATCTGGATGAGGTGGACGAATCGTTACCGGACTGGCTGACAACCGAAGGCGAAGAAAAAAGCGTTCGCGTCGGCGGGCATACAGACTGGCTCGGAAGTTTGCCTGAGCCGGACCTGGATGGCTGGTTGGCAGCAGAAGAGCAAGCGACCATTGCCGGTGTGCCGGAAATCGAGCCGCCGGTCGCTCATCAACCAGGCGGGAAAACTGGCCCATTGTCTATCAAACGCAAGACCGGCCCACTGCCTGAATTACCCGGATTCGAGGAGCCGGATTTCGACGACGATTTGTTGATGCCCGATTTAGGCCTGGGGATTTCGACCCTCGAATTGGATCAGAACCGGCTTGCGTCTGCGCGAGAAGCGTTGAACGCGGGTCAGTTTGACCAGGCGATGAACGAATATGCGGGTCTGGTAGAAGTGGGTGAAGGCATCAATACGTTAATCGCCGATCTGGAAGCGGCTGCTGGGCGGCATCAAGAAAAACCGCTCGTGCGCAGGATGCTAGGTGATGCCTACATGCGCAACGGCCAACTGCAAAAAGCCCTGGAAACGTATCGACAGGCGCTTGACCAGATGTAAAAATCAGGTACAAATCTAGCCTTGCTTAAAATTATCGGATACCGAAGGACGAAGAACAAAGGTTTATGACTGGCGTTTTTCGTCCTTCGTTGTTGAATGAATCTTAATTTGGGAGTAAATCTTGATGGAACGCACTTTGATTTTGGTAAAACCCGATGGCGTGCAGCGCGGGCTGATCGGTGAAATTGTCGGGCGCTTTGAGCGCCGGGGTTTGAAACTGGCGGGCATGAAATTCTTGCAGATGTCCCAACAGTTGGCAGAAGCGCATTATGCTGTGCATCGGGAACGGCCGTTTTACAACAGCCTGGTGGAATACATCACTTCCGGTCCGGTTGTTGCGATGGTATGGGAAGGTAAAGACGCCATCGCTGCTGCGCGCTCCACTATGGGCGCCACCAACCCCGTGGCGGCTGCCCCCGGAACCATTCGCGGTGATTTTGGCATGGAAATTGGCCGCAATTTGGTACATGGCTCCGACAGCCCGGAAAACGCCGCCAAAGAAGTCAACCTTTTCTTTTCGGCGGGCGAGCTGGTGGCGTGGAATCGTGTCACCGACAGTTGGATTCGTGAGTAACAAGCGCCTGGCGAAATTTTGAAGCCATAAAAAAAAGAGCGCTGATATTGGCGCTCTTTTTTTACCAGGTGGTCGCAGGCTTTATTGCATTCGTAAAACCACGCGTGCATCTGTCCACAAATCCTCCAGGCTGTAGTAATCTCGTTTGTCCGGCGAAAAAACATGGACAACCAGATCGCCAAAATCAATCAGAATCCAGCCGGCTTCCGGAATTCCTTCAACGCCAGAAGCCAAAATACCGGCTTCTTGCTTGGCTTCTGTACGTACACTTTCTGCCAGGGCGCGGATCTGACGGTCGTTTTCACCATTGCAAATTAAAAAGTAGTCAGCAAAAACAGTGTGTTCTCGCAGATCTAGCAGCACGATATCGCTGCCTTTTTTATCGAGGATGGAATCCACCAATACATGAGCAAATTCTAGACTTTCCAGACGTCACCTCCAATCTAAAGATAAAAAATTTGTAACATACAGACCCCAAGGGTTTGTTCCCGGGAATTTGGATTATTTGGGTACCAAACCCTTGGGGTCTTACCAGAGGAAGCTGAACAGTTACAAAAATTTTAACATGATCCGTGAAACAAAGACAACTGCGTTTGCCGTGGGATGAAAACCCTCATAAAATCCGAGCGTATGTTCTACCGTTGAGTGCGTTCGTGGCTCAAGATGAGCCAGTGAACAATGAGCAAGTTGTTTCTGTGTGAGGTGAAAATGGCAGGGCCAGATGATTATGAGATTCCGCCGCGAATCCGACCGGAGGATGACGCCGGTTATTTGGAAAAGATTACTCAGGCAGTGTTTCAGGCCGGTTTTAGTTGGCGCGTGATTCGCCAGAAGTGGCCCAATTTCCAGACGGCATTTGCCGGATTCCAGGTAGACAAGGTGGCCGCTTTTACGGCGGAGGATGTGGAGCGGTTGGTGGAGGACAAGGGGATTGTGAGGAACGGCCGTAAAATTGAAGCCACCATCCACAATGCCCGTGTTTGCCAGGAGCTAATTGCCCAACACGGCTCCTTTTACGCCTATTTGCGCAGCCGGGATGGCGAGGATTACTACGCACGCGCCAAAAAGTTTTGCCGGGAATTCAAATTTATGGGACCAATGGGCGCGTACTTCTTTTTCTGGTCGGTGGATGAGGATGTGCCCGACTATGAAACCTGGCGCGCTGAGCAAGAGCAGCAGCGATAGAGAGGCATCGTGGGATTATTTGCCAGAGACACCGGTCAATTGAGCCAATCTGCCTGGACGGTTAGCGAATTGACGGCCTACATTCGAGAATTATTTGCCATTGACTACCGGCTGCAAGACCTGGAAGTGAGCGGTGAAATTTCTAATTTCACGCGGGCGCGGTCGGGTCATTTGTATTTTACGTTGAAGGACGCCGGGGCGCAGATTAAATGCGTCATGTGGCGATCGGCGGCGGAGCGATTGTTTTTTCAGCCGGAGGAAGGAGATGCGGTGGTGGCTAACGGCCGTATCTCTGTTTACGAGGCTGGCGGCGTGTATCAGCTTTATGTGGAGCACATGCAGCCGGCCGGGCGGGGCAATCTGGCTGTCGCCTTTGAACAACTTAAACAGCGTTTGGCCGATGAGGGATTGTTTGAGGCGGCGCACAAGAAGCCCATCCCCCTGACGCCGCGCAAAATTGGCATTGTCACGTCGGCCGATGCGGCTGCGCTGCGTGATATTTTGAATGTGTTAAATCGTCGCTATCCGCTGGTGTCTGTGTTGATTGCCCCGACGCTGGTGCAAGGCGCAGACGCGCCGCCGCAAATTGTGCGCGCTTTGCAGTGGTTGGACGGCCGTTCCGACATCGACACCATCATTGTGGCGCGCGGCGGCGGGTCCATTGAAGATTTGTGGGCGTTCAATGACGAGCGGGTAGCGCGGGCGATTTTTGCCGCCCAACATCCCATCATCACCGGGGTGGGGCATGAAACAGACTTTACCATCGCCGATTTTGTGGCCGACCAACGCGCGCCCACGCCCTCGGCCGCAGCAGAATTGGCCACGCCGGATATCGAGGAGATTCGGCCGTTGCTGCAAGGGTACGCCGCCATGCTGCGGGCCGACATGGATGATCTGATTCGCCAGAAGCGGTGGCAGGTGCAAACGTTGGCGCGCGCGCTGACCCATCTTAGCCCGCAGGCGCGGCTGGATAACAATCGGCAGCGCCTGGATGTGACTTCGGCGCGGCTGGACAGGGCGCTGACGAGCCAACTGGTGCGCGTGCGGAATCGGCTGGCGGTGGCGGAGGTGGGCCTGACGGCCGTCAGCCCATTGGCCACCCTGTCGCGGGGATATGCGATTGTGCGTCATCAAGACGGCCGTCTGGTGCGGGCCGCCGCCGAGGTGGCGGCTGGTGAAGGCTTAACCATTCAGGTAGCCGACGGCCAATTTACGGTGGAGGTGAGTGAGTGATGGTCATGGAAAAGGTGGGGAAACGGCCGTTCTGGCGCGATCTGGTCGTGTGGGGCATTTTGGCGGCGTTGCTGGCGGCGATGGGCGTCGTTGTGGCGTTTGCTCCGGCCGAACAATCTTTGGGTTCGGGCATCAAAGTGGTATACGTCCATGTGGCCCTGATTTGGACCGGCATGGCTTTGATGCTGGTAAATGGCCTGGTTGGGCTGGCTGAGGCGGCGCTGGCACGGCCGTTTTTGGTCCGCTGGCGGCAGGTCATTGGAGGCGTGGCGTTGGGTGTATTTATATTGGGCGTGGTGGTGAGTCTTTGGGCGGAGCAGGTGAACTGGGGCGGCGTTTTATGGCGTGAACCGCGTAATCTGGCCGTCTTTAATGTGACGGCCGTGGCGATTATTGCCCAGGTTTTGGCCGGTTGGCTGCCAAAATGGCGTTGGCGCGGCCTGTTCGCCACCGGTCTGGCGGCTTATTTACTGTGGGAAATTCCGCGCACGCCGCTGGTGATGCACCCCAGCGACCCGGTACGGACCTCTAATTCCATGGGCATCCAGGCGACGTTTTATAGTTTGTTTGTGCTGTGTTTGGGAACGGCCGTGTGGCTCATCTGGTATCTGCTGCAGCGGCAAAACGAGAATTCCCTTGCATCTTAAAGCGCGCCTGCTCTACTTCCTGGGCGGGATTTATTGGCGAATCTTCAAGCCATTGGCCTGGGGTGTACGCCTGATGATGATCCAGGACAACCAGGTGCTTCTGGTTTGGCACACCTATCGGCCCGGCTGGTTTTTCCCCGGCGGCGGTCTGAAACGCGGCGAAAGTTTTGAAGCCGCAGCCCGCCGCGAAGCTTCCGAAGAAGTTGGCGCGACGTTAGGCGAAGTGCGTTTCTGGGGTCTTTATTCCTATCTCCACGGCGGCAAGAGCGATCATGTGGTGTTGTTTGTGTGCGAAGATTTTCAATTAAACGGCCGTACCGATTTTGAAATCGCCGATCACCGCTTTTTCCCCCTCACGGACCTGCCTGCGGAAGTGACCGGCGGCATGAAAATACGCATACAAGAATATTTGCAGGGCGATCATCAGCCGACCATCGGTTAACCGAAAATAGCAGGCACGCCAACCTTATTTCGGGTTTGGATAGGCTGCGCAGCACGCAACAAAATCAGGAAAGGTAAATAATGCAACAAGAAACAGAGACCTTATCATTTGAAGAAGCCTTACAAGAATTAGAAACCATTGTGGCCCGACTGGAAGCCGGAGAATTAACATTGGATGAATCCCTGACCCTCTTCGAACGAGGCCAAAAACTGGCCGACCGCTGCCATAAGCAACTCAACCAGGCGACACTGCGCATCGAACAACTAACCGCCGATGGCGAAATCATCGAATTGCCTTCACCCTGATCATTGTTATACTTCTCTTTCGTGTTGTTTCCATCGATTAAATTGAACTGATCAAGGAAACTACGTGACAAAATTATTTTGTCATTTTGTTGCCTTGTCAGGTGTAAGAGGGTTGCTTTGTTTAAAAGTATTCGTGAATCATTAAACCGTACCCGTCAAACTGTTTTTGGGCAGATTGTGAATGTTCTGGGTATGGGCGAAATCACCGAAGAGACCTGGGAAGACCTGGAAGCGCTGCTCATTCAGGCTGACGTCGGTGTGCCAACTACCATTGATCTGGTTTCTGGCATGCGCAAGCGCGTCGAAGCCGAGGGTCTTTTCCGCGCCGATCAATTGCTGGCGGCGATGAAACAGGAGATGCGTGCGATACTCGTTGATCCGCCTGTGTATGAATTGGAGCAGCCGCGCCAACTGACTGTGGTGATGGTGGTTGGCGTCAATGGCTCCGGCAAAACCACGACCATCGGCAAGTTGGCTTACCGCTATAAGAATCTGGGCAAAAATGTGCTTTTGGCCGCCGGCGACACCTTTCGCGCGGCGGCGATTGATCAATTAAAAATTTGGGGCGAACGCGCCGGCGTGCCGGTGATCGCTGGTCAACCAGGCGGCGATCCGGCGGCCACGGCCTACGATGCGATTCGCGCTACCCGCGCTCGTGGCTACGATTTGCTCTTTGTCGATACGGCCGGGCGGCTGCACACCAAATTCAACCTGATGAAAGAGTTGGAAAAAGTGTATGGCGTTTGCCGTAAAAGCGTCCATGCAGCCCCGCATGAGGTATTTTTGGTATTGGATGCGCCAACTGGGCAGAATGCCCTGGTGCAGGCAGCCAAATTTAAGGAATCCGTGAAAGCCACCGGCGTGATTCTGACCAAACTGGACAGCACGGCCAAAGGCGGCATGGTGTTTGCCATCTATCGGGAATTGGGGTTGCCGGTTCGTTTTATTGGCACGGGGGAACGGATTGAAGATTTGGCCCCGTTTGACCCAGATCAATTTGTGAATGGCCTGTTTGCCAGCGAAGGGTAATGGCGAAGGAGTTTGTGATGGAAGCTTTAATTGCGCAATTAGGTGAATTACAAGAAACGGTGAATCATTTGCGGAGGCGGCTTTGACGTAGCCGCTAAAATTGACAAGATTCAACAACTTCAGCTCATCGCCAGCGAAACGAATTTTTGGGACGATCCGCAGCGGGCGCAGTCGGTGATGCGCGATCTGACACGCTTAAAAGAACAGGTGACTGTTTGGGAGGTATTAAGCAAGCGCCTGAATGATGCGTTGGAACTGGCTGGTTTGGGTGATGAGGATTTGGAAGCAGAAATTGAGCGCGAACTAACCGAACTGACGGAGCTGGTAGCTAAGTTGGAATTTCGGGCGTTGTTTTCGGGCGAGTATGATGACGAGAACGCCATTTTGGCGATTCACGCTGGCGCGGGGGGGACGGAGGCGCAGGATTGGGCGCAGATGTTGCAGCGGATGTTTATTCGTTGGGCGGAGGCGCATCGTTTTCAGGTCACCATTCTGGATGAAAGCAGCGGTGATGAGGCGGGCATTAAGAGCTGTTTGATGTCGGTGGAAGGGGATTATGTGTACGGCCGTCTCCAATCCGAACGTGGGGTGCATCGTCTGGTGCGCATTTCTCCCTATGACGCTTCCAAACGACGCCACACCTCTTTTGCTAAAGTCGAAGTCTGGCCAGATGTGGCCGAAGATATTGAGATTGAGGTCGATGAGAAAGATTTACGCATTGACCGTTTTCGGGCCAGTGGGGCCGGTGGTCAGCATGTGCAAAAGAACGAAACGGCCGTGCGCATCGTGCATCTACCAACCGGCATTGTTGTCTCTTGCCAAAACCAGCGATCTCTGACTCAAAACATGCAGGTCGCCATGAACATCCTCAAATCGCAGTTATTCGATCTGGAGCGGCGCAAACAAGACGCCGAAATGGCCGAGCTTAAAGGGGAAGATGTAGACGCCGGTTGGGGCAGCCAGATACGTTCTTATGTACTGCATCCGTACAAAATGGTCAAAGACCACCGGACGAATTATGAAACAGGCAATACACAGGCGGTGTTAGACGGCCGTTTAGATGATTTCATGGAAGCTTACCTCAAACACATACTCGGTGAGCCAGCCTAAACATTCAAAAACCCACCCGCTAAAAAATTGACATTTACAGTTTCTTTGCTACCATAGCCAATTGGCTTTTTTAAGAGTTCTCTCATGAGAATTCTATTGACATATCATTTTTTACAACTAGAATAAATTGGTTATGTTATAAAGTGTTCTAGGTTACTCAAAGGGCGTTGGCGTAACTGCCATACGCTCTTTTATGTGTTTATGCACTTTAGTCCCCCCGACGCTTAGCGTCACTTGATAAACGTGAATATTGGGTCGGAGCTTCAAATCTTTTGGGAGGTCACCTGGTGGATACAACAGAATTCCGCTCGCTGAAAATCAGTCTAGCATCCCCCGAACAAATTAGGTCTTGGTCTTACGGTGAAGTCACCAAGCCTGAAACCATCAACTACCGCCGCTTACGGCCGGAAAAAGATGGTCTGTTTTGTGAGGCCATCTTTGGCCCAACACGGGATTGGCAGTGTTACTGCGGCAAATATAAAAATATCCGATACAAGGGTATTGTTTGTGACAAATGCGGAGTAGAAATTACCCGCTCCTCGGTCAGACGCGAACGCCTTGGGCATATTGAACTCGCAGCTCCCGTAGCGCACGTTTGGTACACACGCCGCGTCCCCAGCCACATGGGCTTACTTTTAAACGTTTCCCGCCGAAATTTGGATCGTGTTCTCTATTTTGCGCAATATGTTACAACCAATGTCGATGAGGAAGCACGTCAGCGCGCCCTTAAACGTCTTGACGACGAACTGGAAGAAGCTGAACTGCGTCTGGAAAAAGAAATGCAAGGCGAAGTTGCCGATGCTACGCTGGACGTCACCGCTCGTCTTGAAGAATTGGAAGGCCAATTAGCAGAACTGAACGCGACATTTGATGATCGTTTGGCTGAGATCACGGATGAAGTAGTGCGTGAAGCCAAAATGATGGAACAGCGGCTGGAAAACATGAAGAAAAATCCGGCCACTGAAGACATTATTCTGGATGGAGAAATCATTGTCCAGAAAGGGCAGTCCATTGGCCGCGAACATGCAGTTTTGGTGCAAGAAATCACGACTGACCGCCTGACCCGCGTGCAGCACGAACATGAAGAAGATCATCAGTCACAAGTGGCTGCCTTGCAGAAAGAAATTGCTGAGCTGCGTTCTGAAACCCAGGCTGTCGGACAAGAAAAACGAGACTTCATCGGCATGAAGCAATCTCGCTTGCGGCAGCAGTACCAGTCTAACCGCGAACAGTTGGAAAGCCTGGCGCAAATGCAATTTTTGAACGAGACCGAATACCGTGAGCTAAAGAGCAAATTTGGCAATGTTTTTAAGGCCGATATGGGCGCTGAAGCGTTGTACGAAATTTTGCGGCGCATGGATTTGGACAAATTGTCACGCGATCTGTGGCGAGAAGTGCGTACCACGCGCTCCAAGCAAGCCGCAAAACGCGCCACGCGCCGGTTGCAGGTTGTGGAAGCCCTGCGCCAGAGCGGCAACCGCCCAGAGTGGATGATATTGACCGTTTTGCCGGTTATTCCGCCAGATTTGCGCCCGATGGTGCAGTTGGACGGCGGCCGTTTTGCTACTTCGGACCTGAATGATTTGTATCGTCGCGTCATCAACCGTAACAACCGCCTGAAGCGCTTGTTGGAGTTGGGCGCGCCGGACGTGATTGTGCGCAACGAAAAGCGCATGTTGCAAGAAGCCGTCGACAGCCTGATCGATAACAGCCAGCGCGGCAAGGCGCTTAGCCGCCGCGGCCGTCGCGAGTTGAAATCGCTTTCGGATATGCTGAAGGGCAAGAAAGGGCGTTTTCGTCGCAACCTGTTGGGCAAGCGCGTCGATTATTCGGGGCGTTCGGTGATTGTGGTTGGGCCGAAATTGAAGTTAGGCCAATGCGGTTTGCCGAAAACAATGGCGCTGGAACTGTTCCGGCCGTTTGTCATCAGCAAATTGGTGAAGTATGGTCATGCCAGCAATGTGAAAGGCGCGCGTCGCTTTATCGAACGCCAGCAGCCAGAGGTGTGGCAGGTGTTGGAAGAAGTGATCGTGGGACGGCCGATTATGCTGAACCGCGCTCCGACATTGCATCGCCTGGGTATTCAGGCGTTTATGCCGATGTTGGTGGAAGGCAAAGCCATCAAACTGCACCCCCTGGTTTGCGCCGCGTTTAATGCGGACTTTGACGGCGACCAGATGGCCGTGCATGTGCCGTTGTCGGATCGGGCTGTGGAAGAGGCTAAATCGTTGATGATGGCCACGCGCAACCTGCTGAAACCGGCGAACGGCGAGCCGATTGTGGGTCCGTCTAAGGACATGGTGTTGGGTGTGTATTACCTGACGCTGATGCAAGACGGCCGTCTCGGTGAAGGCCGCGTCTTTAGCTCCATGGAAGAAGTCCAAACCGCATACGACCTTGGTTATGTGGACATCCATGCCCGTATCAAACTGGAAACTGAAACATACTACAAAGACAACCACGAACGTTACGTCGATGGTAAACCGCGCCATCACATTATCGAAACATCGCCGGGGCGGGTGTTGTTTAACCTGTCCTTGCCCCGCGAAGCGCGTTTTGTGAACCGTGTCCTGGACAAGGGCGGCGTCACCTCGTTGATCAACAAGGTTTACCGCCTGCTGGGCGACGATGCCACAATTGAACTGGTGGACAGCATCAAGAATATCGGCTTCAAGTACGCCACGATTTCTGGCACGACCATTGCCGTGGCCGACCTGACTGTGCCGGAAGAGCGCGGCGAGATTTTGTTAGGCGCGCGCAAGAAAGTGGACGAAATTGACCGCCAGTATCGGCGCGGGCTGCTGACAGAAGACGAACAATATCAACGCACGGTTGAGCAGTGGAACAACGCCAAAGATCAGGTGGAAAAAGCGGTGCGAAACGCGATGGATCCGGGCAGCCCGATTGCGATCATGGCTCTGTCTGGCGCAGGGAAGGGCGGTTTTGGCCCTATTACCCAGTTGGCCGGTATGCGCGGTTTGATGGCTGACCCCAGCGGTCGGATTATCGTGGTGCCGATTCAGTCGAATTTCCGCATGGGTTTAAACACCCTGGAATACTTCATCTCGACGCACGGCGCGCGGAAGGGGTTGGCGGATACGGCGCTGCGTACGGCCGATGCCGGTTATCTGACACGCCGTCTGGTGGACATCGCCCAAGACATTATCATCATGTCCGATGACTGCGGAACGAAGAAAGGCATTTATGTCCGCCGGTCGGATAATTTTGGCAAGCAGACGTTGGCAGAGCGGTTATACGGCCGTTCCGCCGGCGAAAACATCGTCAATCCGGAAACGGGCGAAATCATCATCCACGAAAACGAACTGTTTACCGACGAACTGGCTCAAGAAGTCGATGAACTGGGCATCGCCGAAGTGTATGTTTATTCGCCAATGACCTGTGAGCTGCGGCGCGGTGTTTGCAAGAAGTGCTACGGGATCGATCTGGCGCGTGGTAAGCTGGTGGAATTGGGAACGGCCGTTGGTATTGTGGCCGCGCAATCCATTGGCGAACCCGGCACACAGTTAACCTTGCGCACATTCCACACCGGCGGTACCGCTTCCGCCGCTGGCGACATCACCCAGGGTTTGCCCCGTGTTGAAGAACTCTTCGAAGCCCGCCAGCGGCCCAAGGGTGAAGCAGTTATGACTGAAATTGGCGGTATCGCCGAAATTCGCGTCGTGGATGGCGTACGCCACGTCTTCATCACCGAAAGCAAGCTGGTGGAAGATGCTTACGATATCCCGGCCGACTGGCTGCTAAAAATCGAAAACAACGAAGAAATCGATGCTGGCACAATCATCGCTGAAAAAGACGACGAGATCATTCCGGCGCGTCATGGTGGCCGTGTGCAAAAAGACGCCAAAGGTCTACGGATTATTTGGGAAAGCCGCGACGAGCGCGACTATGAAATTCCCGCCGGTATGCGCATGTTGATTTCCGATGGGCAACAAGTGAATGCCGGGGATCAACTTACAGAAGGTTCCAAGAACCCTCATCGCATTCTGGATATTTTAGGCCGCGATGCCGTCACCCAATACTTGCTGCGTGAAATGCAGATCGTCTATCGGCCGCAAGGGCAAAACATCCACGATAAACACTTCGAGGTGATTATCCGTAAGATGTTGAGCAAAGTGGTCGTAACAGCCTCTGGCGATACAGAAATGCTGCCCGGCGAACTGATCGATCTGGCGATTTTCCAGGCTAACAACGAGGAAATCATCGAAGAAGGTGGTATTCCGGGTCAGGCCGAAGCCGTCTTGTTAGGCGTTACCAAAGCTGCGCTGAATACCGAGAGCTTCCTCTCGGCCAGTTCGTTCCAGCACACTATCAAGGTATTGGCCGGAGCGGCCATCGGTGGACGTGAAGACCAACTGCATGGCTTGAAAGAAAACGTGATCATCGGTAAGTTGATTCCAGCCGGTACCGGCTATAAAAAACACCAGGAACAACTCGAAGCCCGCGAAGAAGCGGATGTGATTTCTGCGCTTCCGGAGGACATCGATTTAAGTAAAACGTTGATTGGTGATGATACGGATGAAGACATTCTTGCGGCGATTGCGGCGGCGGCGGCGATTGATGCGGCTGATGCCCAGCGCTTGTCGGGTAATGTAGACATCGATTAGTTGTAAAACTAAGCTGACGGAACACAAAAAAGGGCGATTCATGACGAATCGCCCTTTTGGTTTTTAGGCTTGTTTGGAATAATCAGGTTATAGGGATTCTTTGCTCTGAAGACTTCGCTCAGAATGACAGGACAATGCCTGGTTGTTTTGTTGAAAACTGATCAGACCGAGCTGCGAGATGGAAATTATGCGTTGCGCTGCAGCAGCATTTCTGTGAGTGTTTGCAGGGCGACAGCGGCACTGCCACTTGGATGAGCCGCTTGCAGGTGATCAACTGCGCCTTCGGAATATGCGCTGGCCCGATTTTGGGTAAAGGTGCGCGCCCCACAGGCATCCAGGATTTGGATGGCCTCGCGGACGAATGTATCGTTGGCGGCCGGTTGCCGGTAGAGCTGCCGCAGGGCTTCGCTTTGCTCCAGGCCGTAAAGGACCGGGAGCGTTTTCTTTTTGGTGATGATGTCTGTGGCGGCCGATTTGCCGGTGAGTGATTCGTCGCCCCAAATGCCGAGGATATCGTCTTTCACCTGGAAGGCCAGGCCGAGATCGAGGCCAAACTGCGTGTAGTGGGCTACTGTGTCTTCGTTTGCGCCGGCGATTCGTGCGCCTAATTCTGTGCTGAGCGAAACGAGCACGGCCGTTTTCCCTTCAATCATCGCCATATATTCAGCTACGCTAACTTCTATACGCTTCTCGAAATCCATATCGGCGTGCTGGCCTTGGGTTAAACGCACGCAGGTTTCGTCGAAACGGCGCAGCGCCTGCACGACGATGGGGGCAGCCACGCCTCGTTCTATCAGTCGGTTCATGGCCAGGTGGGCGAAGGCAAACATGGCGTCGCCGGTATTGATGGCTTGTTCGATGCCCCAAATTTGCCACATGGTCTGGCGGCCGCGTCGAGTGGGGCTGGCGTCCTCGATATCATCGTGGACCAGCGAGAAATTGTGCAGGATTTCGATGGCGGCGGCGGCAGGTAAGGCTTGCCGCCAATCGCCGCCGGCCGCCTGGCACGTGAGCAAGCAGAGTAACGGCCGTATCTGCTTCCCAGGGTGCACATTGACAGGTTGAAAAGATTCGTCCACCCAGCCCATGTGGTAGTGGATCATGCCGTGAAAGGTATCCGGCATCGTGTTGTTGGCTTGAAGAACAGACCGCATTTCGTCGTTCAGGGCGGCCAACATGGTTTGTGATATTGTTTGTAGCTCGTTGGTCATGCGTTATTTCCGTTTGGTGACATATGGGAGATATCAGGTCGGAAGTGGGCCGGCCTCTTTAAAATTCGCGGCGCAGCGGGGTCTGGGCGAGCGTAGGCAGGTCGCCTGCGCCGCTGCAAAACATGGTTACGCGCAGCTCGTCGGTGATGGCGCCGGCCAATTCCACTACGCCTTCGACGCCGCCTTTGTCGGCTGCGCGCAGGAATTCGCCGGCAAACCCGACCAGATTCGCGCCTAAAGCAATGCATTTGGCCACATCAATGCCGTTACGGATGCCGCCGCTGGCGAAAACTGGCAGGTTAGGGGCGGCGGCGCGGCAGTATTGCAGAGAAACGGCCGTGGGGATGCCCCAATCAATAAATGCGCCGGCAACCCTGGCAAGCCGCGCCGTTGGCGCGCGGTACATTTCCACCTGGCTCCAGGATGTGCCTCCGGCTCCGGCCACATCAATAGCCGCAACCCCGGCAGAAACCAGCTGGCGGGCGGTGTTTTCAGCAAACCCCCAACCGACCTCCTTGGCGATGACGGGAACCGGCAGGGCGCGGCAAATGGCTTCTACCTTGGTTAGCAAACCGGCAAAATTGCCGTCGCCCTCTGGCTGCACCGCTTCCTGCAGGGCATTGAAATGCAAAATCAGGGCGTCGGCTTCGATCATATCGACGGCGCGGCGGCAGTGGTCCAGGCCATAACCATAATTTAGCTGCACAGCGCCGAGGTTAGCGAACAAAAGAATATCCGGGGCGACATCGCGTACGCGGTATGTGCCTGCCAGGGTGTTGTCTTCGATGGCGGCGCGCTGTGAGCCAAGGCCCATGGCGATGCCAACTTCTTGGGCAGCGGCGGCCAGCGTGCGGTTGATTTGCCGCGCTTCGGCTGTGCCGCCGGTCATCGAGGAAATGAGGAGCGGCGTGGAGAGCGTTTTGCCGAAAACCTGTGTGTGGGTATTCACTTCGGCCAGATCGATTTCAGGCAGCGCCTGGTGGAGAAAGAAGTATTTTTCTAGGCCGGAGGTCAGTTTGTTGAACGTGACGTCTTCTTCTAAATTGATGCGAATGTGGTCGGCTTTGCGGCTTTCGTGGCTGTCGTTAGATGGGATGTTAGGTGATGGTGCTTTGCTAGTGGACGGCCGTTTATCATTGGTGTTGTGCATGAAACACTCCATTTGGTGAGCTTGTTAGAGTATACAACGAGCTTTATTGAATGGCGAGTTGACCGTTTGCCCCACGATTACCGGTCGTGATTCGTCGCAGATATATTGCTAGGTTAAAATAACTTGTCGGGTGTTTTTGCATCTGACCAAACAATAGGAGGTATGATGCGTGTTTTAATTACAGGCGCGGCCGGGTTTCTAGGTTCGCATCTTTCTGATCGGTTTATCAAAGAAGGCCATACAGTTGTGGGTATGGATAATTTAATTACGGGCAATATGGATAACATTGCCCATCTGTTTGGGAATGAACGTTTTTCGTTTATTAAACATGATGTGAGCAATCACATCTATGTGCCAGGCCCATTGGATGCGGTGCTGCATTTTGCCTCTCCGGCCAGCCCGAATGATTATCTGACGCACCCGATTCCGACGTTGAAAGTAGGCTCTTTGGGCACCCACAATACGTTAGGTCTGGCCAAAGTGAAGGAAGCACGGTATCTGCTGGCCTCTACTTCCGAAGTGTACGGTGATCCGCAGGTGAATCCGCAGCCTGAGACGTATTGGGGGAATGTAAACCCGATTGGTCCGCGTGGCGTTTACGACGAGGCAAAGCGGTTTTCAGAGGCGATGGTGCTGGCTTATCAGCGGTATCATGGCCTGGAAACGCGCATTGTGCGCATCTTTAACACCTATGGCCCACGGATGCGGTTGAACGACGGCCGTGTCGTGCCCAACTTCATTTACCAGGCGCTCACCAATAAGCCGTTGACGGTGTACGGCGACGGCCGTCAGACACGTTCCTTCCAGTATTACACCGATCTGGTGGAAGGCATCTACCGCCTGCTGTTTTCGGCCGAATCTCTGCCGGTGAATATTGGGAACCCGAGCGAGATGACCATTCTGGATTTTGCCAAAGCGGTGATTGAAGTTTCGGGCAGCCGATCGGACATTTTGTTTGTAAATCCGAAGGATGATCGGTTTACCGATGACCCCAAATTGCGGCAGCCAGACATTACAAAGGCGCGGCGGGTGTTGGACTGGGAGCCAAAAGTTGATTTGATGGAAGGGCTGCGGGAAACTGTGGCGTATTTCCAAAATCGCGTTTAAGTTTAACAGGCAAACGGCCGTTGGCGCTTTAAAACCAACGGCCGATTCTCTCTACCCTTTTCTCCCATGAATGCGTTAATCCCCCAAAAATGGCAACCCGGCTGGCGGACCACGGCCGTGCTGCGCCAGCCAGTATTATTTGGCGCGCTGGCAGTGGCGGCGGGTGTGTTGCTGGCACGGCTGCCTTTGCTGTGGGGCGCGGCATTGGTGGGGGGAACGGCCGTTATCCTTCTAACTTTTATCCAACCGCTCGTAGGGCTGTGTCTGATGCTTCTGTTGGGGCCGTTTGGCGCGCTGGAAAGCGTGCTGTTTGGCTGGGGGCTGGACAGCGGCCAGGCACTGCTGCTGCTGACGTTGGCCGTCTGGTTGGCGCGTGGCTTGTCGCGGCGGCGGCTGGTGCTGCCCCATACGTTTCTTACGGCGCCGTTGGGCCTTTTTTTGCTGGTGATGGCCGCAACCGTGGTGGATGCGCCTTCGGTGACTGTCGGTTTGCGCGAGCTGATGAAGTGGGTGGAAATTGGCTTGTTGGCCCTGCTGGTGGTGGATTTTGGCCAGGAAATGGACCAGGAGGAAGGCCAGGAGGTGGGGAGAAACGGCCGTTTCTTCCCCTGGCTTGTGGTTGGGCTGCTGCTTTTTTCCGGTGTAGTGCAGGCAGCGATTGGCATCTGGCAGTTTGGCCTGCGCGGTGATGGACCGGAGCATTTTCTTGTTTTAGGCCGGTTTTATCGCGCGTCGGGCACATTCGAGCAGCCAAACCCCTTTGGCGGGTTCATCAATTTGTCTGTGCTGCTGGCGGCAGGCATCGTTTTGGGCCTGATAGCGGTTTTGTGGCGGCGCTGGCGGGAACGGGAGCCAGGTTTTTCGTTAACGGCCGTGTCCGTTTGGGCGCCGCTGCTGTTGGTAGGCGGCGTTGCTTTGTTGACGGGGTTGGCGCTGGTATTTTCGTGGAGCCGTGGGGCGTGGTTGGGGTTTGTTGCGGGAACGGCCGTGCTGCTGTTTTTTTGGCCGCGCCAGCGGCGATGGGGCGTCGCCATGCTGGTAGTTGGCGCGTTATTCTTCATCATTGGCTTGCAGGCTAATCTGATCCCGGCCGGCGTCACTGATCGGTTGGTAAGTTTTGGCGCGGATTTGCAATTCGGCGATGTGCGCGGCGCCGATATCAACGACGCGAATTATGCCGTTTTGGAGCGATTGGCCCATTGGCAGGCGGCGTTGGGCATGGCCCGCGATCAACTTTGGTGGGGAGTGGGCTTTGGCAACTACGAGCCGACTTATGCGGCTTATGCGCTCATCAACTGGCCTGATCCTCTGGGCCACGCGCACAATTACTACCTCAACTTGTTGGCTGAGGTGGGGGTTATTGGGCTGCTGGCTTATTTGCTGCTGTGGAGCGTGATTGTCTGGCAGACCTGGCGGCTTTTGGCCCGGTTGGATGGGGCCGAACGGGGAATTGTTTTGGGGCTGATGGCATGTTGGGCTGCTTTGGCGGTTCATCACCTGGTTGATAAACTTTATGTAAATAATATTTACATTCATTTAGGCGTGATGTTAGGGCTGCTGGCGTTGCTGAAGCAAAAAGCAGACGGCCGTTTGGCCACTCCATCACAGCCGAAGCCTTGAAATCCATACAGACCCCAAATTTTCGGAAGCAAACCTTTGGGGTTTGTCTGGTTACATTCTTTTTACGGTGAGGTTTAGCAAATTCATGATTGCGATTTTTGTGCGTGTGGCTGGCAGCTTTGGCATCAATCCTAAAGAAGCCGAACGCTTTTTCAAGTTTTTAATCGTCGGCACGATTGGTTTTGTGGTCGATTTTGGCACGCTGACATTGCTCAAAGAAACCACCGGGCTGGCGACAGTGGTTGCCAATACGATCTCCTTTACCGCGGCCGTGATTAGCAATTTCACGCTTAACCGGTATTGGACTTACCCGGATTCGCGCTCCAAGAGTTTGATGTCGCAAATGGGCCAGTTTGCCGTGGTCAGCATCATCGGACTGGTGATCAATAATTTAATTTTGGTGTTGATGGAGCCGGTATTTGATTCGCTGCTGGCGGGGATGGGCGTTTTGGCGCTGCCGGGTTACATTCCGGCGAAGATGTTGGCCACGGTTGTGGTGTTGTTCTGGAATTTTTTCGTCAATCGTTTTTGGACCTATAGTGACGTGGATTGATGCGCATTGGCATTGATGTGACTTCGGCGCTGACGCAGGGCGGCGGGATTGGCCGGTATACGCGGGAATTGGTGCGGGCGCTGACGGCGCTGGACGGCCGTTTCGATTACCATTTATTTGCCGCCAAACAGGTGGGGCAAACGGCCGTGCCCGATCCGCTGCTATCTGGTGAGCACATTCATTTTCATGCCGCGCCGTTGACAGAAGCATGGTTGTATCGGCTGTGGTATCGCCTGCGGGTTCCTGCGCCGGTGCAGTGGGCCACCGGGCCGCTCGATTTGTTTCATTCGCCGGATTTTGTGCTGCCGCCGGTTGCCAAAGGCATTCCCACCCTTCTGACCGTTCATGATTTGTCGTTTGTTCATTACCCGGAGGTTTACCCGTCCGTGTTGGTGGCGTATTTGAATCGGGTCGTCCCGTGGTCGATTCGGCGGGCGACGCATGTTTTGGCCGATTCAGCCGCGACGCGCGATGATTTGGTGGCCGCCTGGCAAGTCCCGGCGGATAAAATCACGGTCTTGTACAGCGGGGTCAACCAGCAGTTTCGGCCGGTCACGGAACCGGAGATATTAACGGCCGTTGCCAACCGCTACCACCTGGATGACACGCCATATTTTTTGTCGGTGGGAACCGTGCAGCCGCGCAAAAATTATCAGATGCTTATCCGGGCATTTGCGCCGGTGGCGGCTGTTTACCCGCACAATTTGTATATCGCCGGCGGTAAAGGTTGGTTATACGACGACATGTTGGCGGAAATTGAGCGGCAGGGCTTAAACGGCCGTGTGCGCTTTTTAGGTTTTGTGGCCGACGCGGATTTACCGGCGCTGTACAGTCGGGCGACTTTGTTTTTATTTCCAAGTTTGTACGAGGGATTTGGGCTGCCCTTATTGGAGGCGATGCAGTGCGGCGTGCCGGTGGTGACGTCGTATAGTTCATCGCTGCCAGAAGTGGTGGGGGAAACGGCCGTGCAGCTTTCTCCTCACGATCAGAATGCCTGGACCACCACGCTGCAAAATTTGGTCGCCGATCCGGCCTGGCGGGCGCAGTTGGTAGCTGCCGGGTACCGTCGCGCACGTCAATTTTCCTGGCAAAAAGCGGCTCAAGAGCTGCTTTCCCTCTATCAAGCGCTCCTTCATCCGCGCTAAAAATTCTCCCAAAGACGACAAACGAAGGGCAAAATGACCAAAGTACAATACTCATGGCGTATGTTTTAGGCTATCATGAAGTGCGTCAACAGGCTTTCCATACAAATTTACTAGCAAGTTGTTTTGAAATGAATTATTTCCCATCTGCCATTGAGCCAATTGTAGAAAAAAGCGCCCTGGCTCGAATTATTGCCGGAGAAGGGAGCAGCAGAAGGTATTTGCTGCAATGGAATCACCAGTGGGGGGCGTTTAATCTGATTGGTGGTAAAGTGGACAATGCGTGTGGAGACCAAAATTCATTTCGACGGACCATTTGTCGGGAAATTGAAGAGGAGATGGGCTTAAGCAGCCCGCGTGATTTTTTTATCGTCAAAGAGTTGAAGCAGATTTATTTGCGCCAGTACTCCCAGCGTACCAACCATTTTAAGAATTATCATTTTAGCATTTTTGCCGTGGAGCTATTTCCGGAGTTGGCACTAGATCGTCACCGGCTAAATACCTTCGCCCGTTGGCTGTCTACTGGCAGAGAGAATATCTATGTGTCCGTTGATGAGATTTGCCGGTTACGCACTTGTGACGATCGTCCTATTTCGATGACAACGCGGTATATCTTGAATGCCTTGGATGAGTTGACGCCTGTTCCTTTTAACGATTCGATTTGTTTGGATGGCGCTCATTGTTAGTCTGAAAGCATGGTTTTGCCTGATTGATGCTGCGTGTTTTGCCTGAAACGGCCGTGCCTAGTACAAAAATCCTATAAAGCGCAGTTCCTCCCCTTCGCATATTCGTGCATAATGTGGATACGTTATGTTAGGAATTTGAAAATATTAAATTGTAGTAAATAAAATTGCATAATCGGCCAAAATTGAGGAGCAACCATGCCTTCAGAAACGCCCACACATAGTTTGAACGGGTTTGTGAAGTTAAAAACATTGTGTGTTGGGGGACATTTTACTCAGCCGGGAACTTCTATCCAGGCTGACCAATTTCCCAGAACTGTCTTGTGTCACACAAACGAATTTCGCTTTTTCATTGCTGGGTCATTTGAAAAGGCGCTGCGCATCATAAACCAGGACGAAGATATCGATCTAATTTTTGTGGACGCAGATTACGATCTGTTGCCGGAAATCACCATGTTTATTACCCAGGTTCGGGAAATTCGACCGAAGCTGCCGGTTGTCGTTTTTACCAGCGCTCTGGATGATCGCGTTCGTTACCTGATGCGCGAGGGCGCAGCCTGGCATTTTACCAAGCAGTCGGCAAAATTAGAACGGCTGAACGAGCAAATTCATAAACACGTTTTTTCCCCGGTTGTTTGGCCAGATATTTTTGATCGTTACGCCAGCGATCTGGTTAAGCCGCGCATTGAACCAGGTTTGAGCAACTCTGATCTGATGGCGTTGAATGACAATCCCGAAGAACGCTATATCATCAAACGTTTGTTTGCGACCAGTGACGTTGTCCAGATTTTTCGCATGGATGAGGGGTTTAGTGGCTCGCGCATTTATCGGGTGAAACCAACAAATGAGCTGCGGCGTATCCTAAAGATCGATGCGGCTGACCGCCTGGAGATGATTCAGGAGAAACAAGATACTTTAATTCAGCCGCGATTGAATCAGCGTGTTGGTCAGATACAGGGGAAAATGGTGCGGGGTCAGCATCTAGCTGGAGCTTGTTATGCTCTGGCAGGGTCCAGACGGGATGCGATTACATTGACTCAATTTTTACAAGACCAGAATCGACTGCGCAAAGAGTTGATTGATGCTCTGTTGGAAGAGCTTCGGATGAGCCTGGAACAACTTTATATTGGCAGCAGCGATAGCGAGCTACGTTATTGGGCGCCATTGTATTCACGTGTTTTGCCGCCCCATCTGACTCTGGCTGATGCTGTTTTGGTGGAGCAGGATGATGACAACGAGAGCGATATTATACTTTCGGCGGAAGAGCTGACCACGTTATCTTCGGTGCCGGGAAATGTGAAATTGCAAGCAGTTAGCCAGGCGCTGCGGCATGGAGAGGAGCCGTGGGTGAAATTATGCGGGTTTGAGGTGGCTGAATTGGATACCGCTCATGGGGTTATCTATTTGCACGACGATTTGTTGGCCATGTATCCGGCGCTGCCGCTTTTGAGGAGTAAGGATCACCCGATTTTGCGTTTTAAGGTTGCATTTTCTGAATCGGAATGGGACATACTGGCGCATCCGTTGATTCGGCGGGGTAAGCGGATTTGCGTTCGTGGTCGCGTTGTGGCGTCGCAGGAGACGATTTTGGCGCAGCATATCGCCCGGATTACGGAACGGCCGTACAACCTGGAATCAGACAGCTATGATCTGGGGTCTGGGCAGTTCATTTCACCCGTCACCAATATCCGCTGCCTGCTTTGGGAGATTGGCCGCGAAGATATGATCGTGCCTATTCCTCAGATTTCACCGGTCGTACACGGCGATCTCAATACCACAAACGTGTTGGTCGAAGCCGGCGACACCGGCGTCGCCGTCTGGCTGATCGATTTTTCCGATGCCCGCCCCGGTCATATCTATTACGATCTGGCAAAATTGGAAGTGGAATTTCGGACGCATGTCTTATATCGTCTCTATAAATCAATGATCGACGAGGGGTTGTGGGATTCGGACACAGCGTTCAAATTTGCCTTGTTATTGGAAGACGTACTCTGGCAGGCTGAAGGGGATTTTGCCGATTTTATTAGCGATTTACGCGATTATCGTCCGATATGGTACGACACGTTGTATACGCAATTCCCGTTATATTCAGAAAACCTGTTTTATTTCTTGTTTTCGCTGCGACAGATGGCCAAGACGCACAGTCCGGAGCGTTTCCGCTATCATTATCCGGTAGCGGTTTTCTTCCAAAGCATGGCAGCTTTGAAGTTTGAAGAATTAGAAAACGCGCCCTGGTATCCCTGGGCCAAAAGATTGGCTTTATGTTCTGGTTTGGTAGCGGGGAAACATGCGGTGCGGGGCATTGAACGGCCGTTAGAAGTAAGCCGCATTCTCAACACATTACGCGCACGTAGCGCCTTCGCCCTGATCACCATTGGCAGCGGAGAGGACCGACGCTATTTGCTACAGTGGAATGCCAATTGGGACATGTTCAACCTGGTTGGCGGCCGAATGGACCAGAATCAGGGCGATAAAGACTCATTCGCCAGAACCATCCAGCGCAAGTTGCTGGAAGAACTTGGCCTGCAAAGTCCTCGCGATTATCGTATCGTTTGGGAATACAAGCCCCTGCACCAGCGGCAGTTTTCGCAGCGCGACTACATCTTCAAAGATTACGAATTTCACGTCTTCAAGATCGAATTTTTGCCCCGGCACCCACTTACCAAAGAAGAATATGACTGGTTCGCGCAAAAATTATCACCCGAACGTGAAAACGTCCTTGTTTCCCGCGCCGAAATCGAACGACTTCGTACCTTTACCAATCGCCAAATTTCGACTACCACGCGCATGATCCTCTATGAATTAGGTGAAATTACCGCAGACGAACGGGACATGCCCACCATTTTGGATTTTCAACTAGACCGCGATCATATCGTTGTCAGCCGGGGGCGCGCCCAAATTGTAGGATTGCTAACCAACCCACAGTATGCCGATATCATCGAAAATCTGACCTTAGACATACTACCCTCGCCAGCTTATGAGGCTGAAAAAGATTCAGCCGTTATCCAAATTGGCGCAGTGAACCCAGCCCAAAGCGTTCCGCTGACTATCTGGCTGCATCCCAGGGAAAAAGAGGCACGCATCATGATTCGGGCGACATATTACGATGTTCGCGGCCATGAATATCAGCAAATTTTAGAATCAGAAGTTCAGTTTGATTCGCTGGCGCGCAGCTCCTTCCATGTCGATAACCCTTATGTTGTCGGTAAGCCGCTAACGGCCGCTTCCGAATCCCTTTATGTCGGGCGAGAAGATGTCTTCCGCTGGATCGAAGAGAACCTGATTGGTAAAACACAGCCACACACACTGATCTTGTACGGCCAGCGGCGAATGGGTAAAACTTCGACACTATATCAATTGGTGGGCGGTCATCGAGGTAAAAACATACGAGAATATCCCGGTTACCCCATCTATCCTGTGTACATCGATTTACAACGATTGGCGGGCTGCGAGACGGCGGAGTTTTTTGATCGCTTAAGCCATGACATTTCCCGCAACCTGCACCGCCGAGGCATTGAAGTGAGTCCTCCCGCTTCCTGGTCTATCAATGGGACGCTTTTCCGTGATTTTGACGACTATTTGGACAAAGTAGAGGACAAATTGCCGGAAAATGGCCTGCTGGTATTGATCATGGATGAATTGGAGCAGTTGCAAGTAAGCATTGAGCGAGGCCAACTCAGCCAGGACATTTTGTCCTATTTGCGCTCGCTCATGCAGCATCGTACCCGAGTCACCTTTATTCTGGTAGGCACAAACCAGTTGGTGGAAGATTATTGGAGTATTATTTTTCATGTAGGCATTAGCCGTGAGATTGTTTCATTAACGCGAGACGAGACTGAACGCCTGATCCGCGAGCCGGTTGCTCCCATGATCCAGTACGACGATTTGGCAGTTGAACGAATCTGGTTGGCAGCGCGTGGGCATCCTTATTTCAGCCAGTTAATTTGCCACCGGCTGATCAGTGCGACGAATTTGACAAATAATCGCAGCAAATTAATATCCATTGCTGATGTGCGGGAGACATTTGATCGAATTTTGGAAGAGGATGACAGTCACTTGCTGCATCTGTGGAATGAGTGTTCGCGAGAAGAGCAGTTGGTATTGGCTTCTTTGTCGGGCAGCGCTGAATTGGGGGAAGAGGCCATTTTACGCCCAGAGATTGCCCAGAGATTGCGCCATGTCGATTTTGCGGATGAAGTGTTGAATCAGGCGTTGAAGAGTTTGGAGCAACGCCGGCTGATTACGCGGCAGGCAGTGGAGAGGGAGATGCAGACACGGCTGCCACGTCCGGGCGGCTGGCAGCCAACTTTAATAAGTAAGGATTATGCGTATGCTGTATCGTTTGATTTGCTGCGTAGTTGGATTGTTAGTAAACGGCCGTTAGGCTCTCTATTAGATTAGGGGAGGGTGCATGATGCTGACATATGTGGTTGGCCATCCGATAAAACGGCCAGAAGATTTTTACGGCCGTACCGAACAAGTCTCCCGATTCTTTGAAATCGTCGGAGGCATTCAGGCGCAATCTTTAAGCGTTTTGGGCGTGCGCCGCGCGGGCAAAACGTCTTTTTTCCAATACGTCTCACACCGCGAAGTCATGGCTCGTTATGTCCCCAATCCCCGTGATTACATCATGGTTTACATCGACATGTCCTCTTGCAGAACGCCTGCCGATTTCTACCACCGTCTAATAAACAAACTAAACCATGTCTTAAGCGGTACGAGACCACTTAACCTCTGGCAGTCGCCATCTGGCGAGGCCAATTTGTATGACGTAGAATCCATTTTGTGCCAGCATCCCCATCGCCGCATCATATTGCTCCTGGATGAATTTGACCATATTCGGACCGGCTCTTTTACGGAAGATTTTTTAACAGAACTACGCGCCATGACCGGCGTATTTGACTATGAACTGGCCTGTATTACCTCATCCTATTGGAATTTGTCGCAGTTGGGCGAACAGATTGGGCTGCCGCCTACCTCCCCTTTTTACAACATTTTTTATCCAACACCGCTTTATTTGCCTGGTCTGGAGATGCGCGAAGTGGAATTGCTGATTCGCCAACCGGCTATGCAAACCGGTTTGTTATATGTCGACAACGAAGTGGCCGACATCCACGCCTTGGCCGGATCGCTGCCATTTTTTGTGCAGGCTACGGCCGCCAAATGGTACGAGACAAAACTCTACGGGATGCCCCCGACGTTTAACGCCTTGCTGCCGCAACTGTTGGTCTCGCTGGCTCCCTACATGGAGCAATGGTGGCGCGATCTGACTAAATGTGAACGGGATTATTTGCGCAGTCTAGCGTTGCGTACGGCCGTTCACCCCGATTGGGCGCATTCTCCAGCCCTCAATGCAGCGCGGCGCAAACTGCGCGCTTTGGGCTTCATTGTGCCCGGCCTCAACGATTGGAATGTCAACGGCGCTATTTTTGCCGAATGGATCCGCCAGCACGCCAATAACGCAGACGAAGATGAAACGGAAACGGCCGTTTCCCTCCCCGTCAACATCAGTCCCACCGAGATCCGCCGCCTGCTCAACGACTATTTCGACTACCAGGAACTCCGGACCCTATGCTTTGATTTAGGCCTAGAATACGACTATTTACCGGGTGAGGGCAAAGGCCCTAAGGTTCGCGAACTTGTCGGCTACATACAACGCCGCGATCAAAGCCTGGAGCGTTTGGTATCAGCCATCCGCAATGAACGCGGCCAGATCATCTAGTCACTAGCGCAACCATTGTGACCCACCTGCGTAATGGTAGCCGTAACTGGAAAACGCAAATGCACAGCAGCTTGGCTGCTGTTTGGAGGTAACAATGAGTACGATGAAAGCAACAAATAAATTAAGACGGCAAAATGGCATCGTGGGCGGCGTCTGCGGCGGTCTAGGCGAATTTTATGGCATCAGCCCCTTCTGGTTTCGCCTGCTCTTCCTGATCTTGCTGCTGCCCGGTGGTTTACCCGGTTTCCTGCCCTACGTCCTGCTCTGGATTATCATCCCTCGCCGCTAACCCACCATCCCCACCAAGCAAAAGAGCCTGGCTGACTTTTCCTAGACAGCCAGGCTCTTTTTGTTTACCGGTAATATTGCTTCAATCTCTCGGATCGAACCAATCTGCAAACCCAGCGATGTATTTGCCGTCAGGTGCGCCTCTTTTGCCGGCGTCGACGCAAATTAGCCTGCCGATTCCTTCCGGGCCTGAGCATAATAGGCATCCAAACGCGCAAAAAATGCGGATTCTTCACGATTGTCTGGATTATCCAGTAAATCGGCGACTGTTTCCTGGCTGCGCTGCTGAGCCGGCCAATCAGCCGCGTTGGCCATGCGCAGCGCCAATCGCGCCGCCAGCACAGCCGCTTCGCGCAAACTGGTGATCTCCGTCTTGTCCAGCGTATCGTAGCGCGTGTGGGCATATCCCCGGCCGCTGCTCGGCGGTCCCCCTACGCTGCCGATGCCGCCCGTCGGCACGCCCGCCATTAAAAATGGATAATGGTCCGAATGGGCGTTGATCGACTGGTCGATGCCAAATGGCAGCGCCATTTCTGTGCTCCAACCCGCAAAAATCGGTTCCAGAGACGGCCACTTATTCAACACAATGCCTTTGTTCGGCAGGCTTCCGGCCATGTCCATGTTCAGATAAAAGCGGATATTCGCCATCTCGTCCTGGTGCTGTTGCACGTATTGGGTTGATCCAATGAGGCCAATTTCTTCTACACCCCATAAGACAAATCGCACAGTGAAGGGTAGTTTGCCGGCCGCATACGCGGCCAGAACCCGGGCGGCTTCCAGCAAAGCTGCTGTCCCGGAAGCCGGATCGGTCGCGCCTTGGGAAATGTCGTGGCCATCATAATGGCAGCCGAGCATGATGATTTGCTCCGGCGCTTGATTGCCTGGCAGATCGCCCACGACGTTCCAGGAAACCATTGGGGCGCATTCGTCGGTGCTGGTGAGGCGGATTTTGACCTCGCCGTGCCGTTTGAGCAGGCGCTGCAAAAAGGCGCCATCTTCCAGGGCGACGGATATGCCGGGGATGAGAGACTCGCCATCATTGCCAATGCCTCCAGTGGCCGGACCAAAACCTGGGTAATGATTGATGAAGATGAAACCGGTGGCTCCGGCGACAATGGCACGGCCGTGTTTTTCCATGCGGTGTACCCAACGTTTGCTGCCTTTTGGCCGGGCTTCACTGGTCGTCAGGACGATCCGGCCACGGATTTCGTCGGCGCGGGCTTCAAAATCGTCTGGCGCGCCTTCACCCATGTCGATGAGCGTGCCTTCTAATTGGCAGGCTGGTGAATGAGGCAGACTGATGCACGGAAGCTCCATTTGGATGGGGGCGATAATTTCTAACTTCACGCTGCCCCGCCGCCAGCCAATGTAATTGATGGGTTCCAGGTGAACATTTTGCAGGCCGTAGGCTATTAGTTTGGCTTGCATAAAGTCGGCGGCCTGTTTTTCGCCGGGCGTGCCGCCAAACCGCGAGCCAAACTCGTCGCAAAGGATGGTCAGATTGTCCATCACTTCGCTGCTGGTGTACACGTCGCCGACCATTTGCCGGTCTAGCTGTAAAAAGGGATTGGATGATGTCATGGTTTCTCCTAAATTTGCGATTGGACCCATCGTAAAGATTGGTTCAATCTTTGGTTAACTATTCAGGGCAAAGTACGGGATTCCGGGCAGGGTGAAGATGAACAGACTGCCGCCATCGGGCGCATTTTCGACCCAGATACGGCCGTTTTGCGCTTCAACCGCCAGTTTACAAAAAGTCAGACCCAGGCCGGTCCCACGGACCGGTGCGCCGTCTTGATTGGTGCGTGTAAAGCGGTCGAAGACGCGCTCTTGCAAGTCTGGCGGAATGCCCGGGCCGGTATCGCGGATCAGGCAGCGCACCCCTGGTTCGCCGGCGTTGGTCGGATCGAATTCGGTTTGTAGACGGCCGTTTACCCTTCCCCCCGCCGGTGTAAACTTCAGCGCGTTATCCAACAGGTTGATGAGTACCCGCCGCACCAATTCCTCGTCGGCCCAAATGGCCGGCAGTTCGGGCGGCGGCGGATCAAACGACAGGCTAATGCCGCGCTGCTGCGCCAGCGGCAGAACCCGTTTTACCACCCGATCCACCAACGGCGGCAGGCGCATCGCCTCCGCTTCTACGACCGATACCCCGGCCTCCATGCGATTGATGTCCATCAGCGAATCGACCATATCCAACATGTCCAGGCAGCCATGCCGTGCGGTGTCTAGCAGGTCGCTCTGGTTCTCGGCGGATTGGTTTTCTAACAAGTTGATGGTGCTGACCAATGTGGTGAGCGGATTCCGCAGGTCGTGGACGATCATGCGGGTGAGGTCGGTGCGCCGTTCGGCCAGTTTTTGCTCCTCGGTCACATCGCGGAACAGCATCAGCCAGCCAAGCGCCTGATTATCGGCGGTCCGGACGGGCGCTTCCAGGCGAGTGAAGATGCGCTGACTGCTGGCGTTGAAGGTGGTTTGCCGCTCTGGCGGCAGGCTGCCGGTCTGGATTTGTTGCAGCAGGTTGGAAAGCTGCACGGCCGTAAACCCCAACGGTTCGGCGGCGCTGCCTGCGTCCAGAGGCTGCCGGTAAAGCAGTTGGGCCGGTTGGTTTAACAAGGCCGCGGCTATGGGATTGAGCAAAACAATGACGCCGTTTTTGTCCACCATCAGCACGCCTTCCTGAATAGAATCCAGCAAAGCCTGTAACTGTTTCACTCGTTGCGCCAACGCTTCGTCCGTCAGGGTGTAGAGGCGGAGGGTTTCGCTGTAAAGGCGGGCGTTTTGGATGGCGGCGCTTACTTGCCCGGCGATTGTGATCAGCAGTTCGCGTTGCCATTGGTTGAAGGGAGGATTGGGCGGCTGACGCTGCACAATCAGAACGCCGTTTATCTGGTTGGCCGAGGTGAGGGGAATCCCCAGCCAGGCTGTGGGCAGGGGGCGGGGTGGGGTGAGTTGATGGCGGGCAGCGAAGGGCATATTGCGCGGGTCCAGGTCGAGAACACGGCCGTTTTCCATCACCCAGCGCGTAAAATCATCCGGCTCGTCAAGGGCCGGGTTGGGGGATGAGGTGTTGGGGAACGGCCGTTGCCACTGCCCGGAGTCGCTGCGCAGCACAACGGCAAACTCGTCCACGGCAACCAATTCGCTAACCAGTTCATGCGTCCGCGCCAACACAACCGGTAGGTCCAATGTTTCTCGCAGCGATGCGCCGGTCTGATTCAGGGCGGCAAATTGCGCCAGCCGCCGCTCCATGATGAAGCGGCGCTGCCAGGAAATCCAGATCAGGACGCTGAAAACGCCAACGCCCAGAGTAAAAATCACAAATGTCGGCAGACCGTCGCGCACAAAGGTGATGCTGCCCAGCCAGGCGAACGGCTGGGCCAAAAAGCCAAACGTGACGACCGATAAGGCATTGTCGCGGAAAAAGCGGCTCGACGGCCGTTTCATCAACAGCCAGATCAGCCACATCAACAAAAAATAAGTCGCGCCATAAACAATCGCCAGCAAGGTGAGCAAATTGAGGTCTAATTCTTCGATGAATTCGACGGTGAGGGGCGCCACGCCGCCAAGCCGTTGAAACGCCAGCCCGGCGAAAATAAGGCTGATCAGGTGTACCAGGCCAATGCCCAGGCGCTGCGGCCAGGATGGTCGGGCGACGTCGACGTATTCCCACAGAGGGTTCCAGAGGGGGCGGGCAATTTCGGCCAGGATAATGCTGAGGATGAAGAGGATAACGGCCGTTTCCAGTCCCACCATCAACAAACTGCTGATCACCACCACCGGCGTTAAACCGGCCGCGCCGCGCTCCGGCGGCAAACCAAAATTCAGGGTGATGATCATGAGCAGCCCCAACAAAATGAGCTGCGGCGCATTCTGGCTTTGAGTAGCCGCCCAGATCGCTCCGATAAGCGCCATGAACAAAACAACCCACTCGGCGAGGTGAAGTAATCGGCTGTTGGGGCGTAAAAAACGGGTGGTGAACGGCGATTTTATCACGCGTCAGAGTGTAATACGTCCTGCGCCGCCCGACAACCCGGCGGCTGATATTCCGGTTGCCGCCGCGCGCCATGTTCGCCCGCTGGTTAAAATTCGTTATACTCATCCGGCGTCTATGGATAAAAAAGCGATCATTTTCCTTTTGGCGGCGCTGATTTTTCTGGCGCAGTGCCAATCGTCAGAATTGGAAACGGCCGTCACCCCCGTTTCCCCGCCTACTGTAACGCCCATTCCCGCCATCGGCATTACCCTGGCGACCAAATTGCCGCCGACGGCCGTGGTGCTGCAAACCACACCCACACCCCGGCCTGCGCCCACAACGACACCCTCGCCCACGCCAATCATCTATCTGGTAGCCGAGGGCGATACGTTGTTGGGCATTGCCATCGCCCGCGATACGACGGTGGAAGAGATTAAAGCGCTGAACCCTGAGGTGCAGCCGCAGCTTTTACAAATTGGGCAGGCGTTGATTTTACCGCCGCCGGTTGTGGCCGATTATGCCGGATTGGTGGGTACGGCCGTGCCCGTTCAAGTGCGCGTGCGCCAAATTCAGGTTTACCGCACGCCGGTGGGCGCGGTGTGGCTGCTGGGCGAAGTGGTAAACGATGGCGACACGCCAGTCGATAATGTGACGCTGACC
The DNA here is from genome assembly GCA_029559155.1 of Chloroflexota bacterium. Classification (GTDB taxonomy): domain Bacteria; phylum Chloroflexota; class Anaerolineae; order Promineifilales; family Promineifilaceae; genus Leptovillus. The sequence goes on along the minus strand of JAKQCM010000240.1, from coordinate 13,041 downwards.
CTGGAACTGCCCGATGCCGCTGGCGGTCCGTCGGCAACGGCCGTGGCCTGGGCCAGCGCCGCTATCATCCCGCCGGGCGGTGTGTCGCCGTTTGGCGTGCTGCTGGCCGCCCCGCCCGCCGAATGGGGTGCGCCGCTGATCGCAGTATCGGGCGGCGATGCTGTGGTGGACCTGGGATCGCGTTATCTGGATTTGGCTGTGGGGGATACGGCCGTTTCGGCCCAGAGCGACCGGGTGGAAATTAGCGGGCAGGTGCAAAATGTGGGCGAAACCGCCGCCCAGGTGATTGTGGTGGCCAGTTTATACGACGCTCAGGGCAATCTGGCCGGTTTTCAGCAGATGACTTTGCCGGATGTGCTGCTGGCGGGAGAGACACGGCCGTTTACCATGCAAGCCGCGCCGCCGGGCGGAACGGCCGTTACCGTGCAGGTCATCGCTTTTGGGCAGCGTGTGGCAAGTGCTGCGCCGTAATTCGTCATCCATGTTCCGTATTTTTTGCGGACTTTCAATTCCATCGTTTCAGGAGACTTATGCTTTTTCGTTATCGCCTAATTCGTCTGGCTATGAATGTGGTGCGCCTGATTATTCTGGCGCGCATTAAAGTGATCGGGCGGGAAAATATTCCCCACGAAGGCCCTTATATTGTGGTCCTCAATCACACCAGCGTTGTGGACACGCCGGTGCTGCTGCTTACGTTTCCTGTGCAAAAATGGCGATTTTTCGCAGTGGAGAAGTGGCGCTATCACCCTATTTTTGGGCCGATTATGGCCTGGTTGGGCGCAATCTATATCAGCCGGGGCGAGGCGGATCGGCAGTCGCTGCGCGAGGCGCTGACGGCGATTGCTTCGGGTACGGTGTTTGGTCTGGCTCCGGAAGGCACGCGCAGCTATTCCGGGCAGTTGATGGCCGCAAAAGATGGTGCGGCTTTTTTGGCCAGCCGGGCCAATGTGCCCATCTTGCCGGTTGGATTGGTGAATGGGGATCGGTTGTTTCACAATTTTAAGCGGCTGCGGCCGACGACGTTGGAAGTGAGAATTGGACGGCCGTTCACGCTGCCGACCGATGGGGAACGGGTGCGTACAAAGGATTTGCCCGTTTATACACAATTCATTATGGCGCAGATTGCGGCCCTGCTGCCGCCGTCTTATCATGGTTATTATGCCGACAGCCCGGCGCTGGCGGCGCTGCTGGCCGGGGAAGATCCGTGGCCCCATTGCCAACGGGACACAGCCGACCAGCCGCCGCCCACCGCCAGCCAGCAGCCCACAACATCTATTACAAAATGATTACACCTCGTGTAAAAATTCGCCTGTGTAAGACATCTGTAAGGTATTGCCATTATAAGAAAAGGTAGATGGAATACATGAACACTCTCACGGAATTGGGCGACATTTTAGTTGTCGATGATGAAGCGTCGGTGGTGGAAGTGGTGAGTCTGTACTTGAAGCGCGAAGGGTTTCAGGTGCGGGTGGCGCGAGACGGCCGTCAGGCGTTAGAGGCTGTGCGTAAACAGCTTCCAGCCCTGGTGGTGTTGGATTTGATGCTGCCGGAGGTGGATGGCCTGTCGATTTTGCGCGAGCTGCGCGGGGATACGGCCGTTAATGTTCCGGTTATTATGTTAACGGCGCGCCAGCAAGAAACAGACCGCATTTATGGCCTGGAGCTGGGTGCGGACGATTACGTGACAAAGCCCTTTTCGCCGGCGGAACTGGTTTCGCGGGTGAAGGCGGTTTTGCGGCGGTCGGCGGGGACGATGGGGAATGATGGCGGGCAACGGCCGTTAACCTTCACCGATCTCGCCATCGATCCCAATACCCGGTTGGTAACCGTTCGCGGCAAAAATATCGAGCTAACGGCCACCGAGTTTAACCTGCTCTGGTTTATGGCCTCCCATCCACGCCAGGTCTTTAAACGCGACCAATTGCTGGAAAAAGTTTGGGGTTTTTCTGAGTATGTCGATCCCAGCACAGTTACCGTCCACATTCGCCGCCTGCGCGAAAAAATCGAAATCGACCCGGGAAACCCCGTCTGGCTGGCGACGGTGTGGGGCGTTGGCTACAAATTTGAGCCAGGATAAATCACCATGATCAACACACTCGACCAAAGCAAACCATTGGCCTGGTTATTGCGTGCATCCTGGCGCATCTTGCTGCTGGGCGCTGCGTTCGCTTTGCTGGTCGCTGTCTTGTTAATGCAGGCGCTCATGCAAGCGCCGCTGGCCGATGTGGCCCAAATGGTGACCACACTCACCGTTACCTCGCTGATTTCGCTCGGCGTGGGCTATGTTTTGTTCCGTTATGCGGCTCGCCGCTCGCCATCGTTTAGCCTGACTTTGGTGTTGACCTATGGGTGGGCTGGTGTGGTAACGCTTTTTAACGTCTGGATCATGTCGGAACGCATGTTTGCCAGTCAACATGATCTCATTTTAAGCGGCGTGCTGCTATTGTTTGCAGCCATTGTGGCCACGTCGTTCGGCGTGTTTGTGGCCGCCAATTTAAACGCCGGGCTGCGTGAACTGGCCGATTCGGCCCAGCAGATTGCCGCCGGTAATCTGGATACGCGAGCGGTTGTGCAGGGGCAGGACGAGGTGGCGCGGGTGGCCGCCACATTTAACCAGATGGCTGCACAGCTGCAACAAGCGGCGAATGAGCAAGAAGAATTAGAGAACTTACGCCGTGATCTGGTTGCCTGGACCTCGCATGATTTGCGTACGCCGCTCACCAGCATCCGGGCGATGATTGAGGCGCTGCATGATGGCGTGGTGGAAGACCCACAAACCGTACAGCGATATTACCGCACCATTCGCGCCGATATCATTGCGCTTAATGGGCTGATTGATGATCTGTTCGAATTGGCGCAGTTAGAAGCTGGCGGTTTGAGCATGGAGTTTGGGCGGCATTCGTTAGGCGATGTGATTGTGGAAACGTTGGAGACGTTTCAAGCGCTGGCCAAACAGCGGCAGGTGTCTTTGGTGGCCAATGTGGGGCAGGATGTGGACCCTGTGCGGCTAAATGTGGCGAAGATTCACCGGGTGTTGGCAAATTTGCTTAGCAATGGTCTGCGGTATACGCCGGATGGGGGAAGCATTTGGGTAACGGCCGTGCGCACTCCTGATGGTGTGGTAGTGACGGTGCGCGACAGCGGCGCGGGTTTTAACGCAGTTGATTTACCGCGTGTGTTCGAACAGTTTTACCGCGGTGAACAGGCCCGGACGCGGGCTGCAGGCGGCGCAGGCCTGGGTTTAGCCATTGCTCAGGCGATTGTGGGGGCGCATAACGGCCGTATCTGGGCGGAAAACGTGCCGGGCGGCGGGGCATTGGTCGGGTTTCTGCTGCCTGATTAAGCCATAGGCCATCAAAAAAGCCCGACTTTTTGCAAAGCCGGGCTTTTCACCAATTCCTTACATTTCTTCTCGGTAGGTAAATCCATGTCGCTTACGCGCGTGCAGCACGGCGCGCCGCAGGATCTCATAGACGGCTTCCGGGTCTTTGATATTCTTCAGGACAATACGCGGCTCGCTGCGATCATGGCTGAGGACGGAAATGTCACCGACATTGATCATGCGTTCGCTCAGCGTTTGTTTGTAGTCCAGGTCCTGGATGCGTACCAGCTCGATGTTTTCCCGGGCTTTGCCCAAGAAGCCGGAGGTGATGCGTATCCGTTCGTCGGTGATGGTGTATTGCAGGGAGATGGAAAGGAATGGACGACCTTCCCAGAGGATGTCTTCTTTGTCGTCGTCGAGGACTTCGTTGGAAACGGCCGTTCCCACCACTTTGGACGTTTCGCTCTGAACTTGTTTGCCCATTTCGTCATCCAAAGCCATCAGCGTGGCGTCCATAATCACATCGACCAGGCTGGTTAGAGTTCCTTTGTCGATGCCGCTTAGGTCGATGCCTGATTGCTCTACGGCCTGCCAAATTTCAGATTTTAACTGAGCGTGTGTATCTTGAATGGACATGTTTTTTCCTTTTGGTATACCTGCTAAACGAAATTTGTTAAATAACCCGATTTGCTAATCTAAATTTTACGAAACATTGATAGCATAATGCACGGTCATCGGGTTGTCAAAACATAATCTGACCGTTACAATAAATTTTCATTCAATCTAAATTTGTTACTGTTCAGGGTTCTCTGGGAAGACCCTAAGGGTTTGAGTTCCCGAAGGTCTTACTTCTCATGAGCAAACCCTCAGGGTCTTGTACAGTCACTTAAATTTTAATCAACAGCTTGAGTTGTTCAATGCCAATCTATACGTATCGTTGCAAAGAATGTGACAATGAATTTGAAGTCCGCCAACGCATGACGGATGATCCCTTAACGGAATGCCCCGTGTGTTCAGGAGAAATACGGCGTGTCGTCAATTCAGTTGGCGTCGTGTTTAAAGGCAAAGGGTTTTATGTAACAGATAATCGCTCCGGACAAAGTGCAACATTGCCGGGAAGCAAATCGGACAAGAGCGACAAGGCCGCCAGCTCAGATGGGGCGAGCAGCGGAGAAGGCGAAAGTTCTGCCAAAAGCAGCCCCGAGAGTGCGGCAAAACCGGCAAAGAGCGAGGCGCCGTCGGCAACGGCCGTTTAACCCAACCCCACCTCTACCATCATAGAAAAACGCCTGCCTTAACCAAGGCAGGCGTTTGTGTTAAATCCACAAATCCAGCGAAAAATTAAATTTGGAAGCCCCGCGTCGCCGAAACGAGCTTGAAATCCAGGTCGGTTACAAAAGTTTGCAGCTTGTTGCGCAATTGTTCCCAAGCGTCGCTGTGAAGCGCATCATTCATTCTTTCCATCGACGGCGTAATGCCACTGGCCAACTTCTGCTCGCAATCGCCAAAGGTGGTATACCAGACCTGAATATCGTCAATGCCCAGCTTATTCATTCCCGGCATAAATTCATGTACGAGAAATTCATAATACTCCGACTCGGTTTCAGGGCGAATATTCCAGCGCATTAAAAGTTTGGTTGCCATAAAATTCCATCAATCCCATATTTTACGATGAGCGGGGCGTCAACAAGATGATCTCAGTCTCTTCCGGTAAATTGCCGGAAGAAATTTTTAGCGCGCTTTCTTCCTTTGGCTCCGTAACCCCCATTTCCTTTAAGAAACGATCCACAGCATCCAGTTCGATGCTAAGGTTAGGCAGTTGATAATGCATGGGGATGACGATGTTAGGCTCGATCATCGATACCAGTTCCGATGCCTGGGCGGCGTTCAGGCTGTTCCCACCGCCCACCGGCAAAAGCAGTACCGAAACTTCTTCTAATGCTTCTATTTGCGTCTGAGTAGGAACCTTCTGCATATCACCCAGATGGGCGACGGTCAGGCCGTCGTAATCGAACACATAAATGACGTTGGGGGCATATTTGGCCTCGCCTGGCGTGGCAATGCCGGTGACGAAGACATTGCCAATCTCGTATTCGCCTGGCCCGGTTAAGACGTGTTGATAGCCGGAGACAACTTCTGGCCGGTTGTGGCCTTTAGCGTCATGGCTGACTGTGATAATATCTGCTTTTAGTTTTAGGGATGGTAGCCCAAGACCAGAATCATAAGGGTCTGTTACTACGGTAGCATGTTTTCTTTCGGTAATGCGAAAGCAGCTAAGTCCATACCAGGAAATTTCCATAAAAAACGCTCTCCTTCGTGGCCATGATTATACTCGATTCCTGAATAATAGACAGGTGAAGCATTTGGCGGATACTGAATTCCGGCTGTTGGAATTGCATGGCGGCGTTGTCACGGGAGGTCCGATATACACCTGTTGGCTGCCGCCGGTGGTCGCTGGTTATGCTGACGCTCAGTTAGACGATTATGGGCCGGGAAATAAGGAATATGCCGGTCACGGCCGTTCTCTTTTTCGTTGGTCTCCGGGGACTCATCTGTCGTTGCGCGCCCGTTTTTCGCATGATAGCGATCAGTTGGTCGGCACGGCCGGTTTCGGCTTTTGGAACGCGCCATTCGGCGACCCATCCGTGCGGCGGCCGGCGCTGCCGCAGGCGACCTGGTTTTTCTTTGCCTCACCGCCCTCAGATTTGCCATTGGCGGCGCAAGGTCCGGGGCGTGGCTGGTTTGCCGCTACGCTGGATGCCGGTCGGGCCACGGCCGTTTCCCTCATACCTATTTCGCCGATCATTCTCTTGTTGAACCGGCTGCCGGCGCTGCGCAAACGACTCTGGCCTTCTGTTCGCCGCCGCCTGGGCATTAGTTTTGCGCCGCTAACGGCCGTTATGACCGCCTGGCACACCTACGAATTACTCTGGCTGCCGACAGGGTGTCAGTTTGTCATAGATGGCGAGACAATCCTGCGCACCGCCCACAGCCCCAGAGGTCCGCTGGGGTTTGTCTGTTGGTTGGACAATCAATACATGGTGGCTACATGTGACGGCCGTTTCCGTTGGGGCGTGCTGCCCACAAGCCAAACCCAGTGGTTGGAAATTAGCGATTTGCGCCTCAGCCCAACCTCTGGTTAGCCGTGCTGCGCATACCCAAAAATTTTGACATGGCAAAACGGCCGTGTTATACTTCGCAACCTTGTAGGGACCTCCCTGAGGGAAGGAGGGATGGCCGAGTGGACGATGGCAACGGTCTTGAAAACCGTAGTGGGCTTTGCTCACCGGGGGTTCGAATCCCTCTCCCTCCGTTGACAATTTTGTAACCGGAGTTACTTAACAGGTTAATAAAACCTCTCCACAGGTTTATAAACGGGGAGATGCCAGAGTGGTCGATTGGGGCCGCCTGCTAAGCGGTTAACGGTGTTAAAAAGCCGTTCCAGGGTTCGAATCCCTGTCTCCCCGCCTTTTTGCTTCAACACCTGTTTTAGGTAAGCTTTCATGAAACAAAGTTGTTCAAAGAAGCAAACTGTGATAATTTTATAGAGGTCTTACATGCGCCCTTAGCTCAGTGGATTAGAGCGACTGGCTACGAACCAGTAGGTCGGGAGTTCGAGTCTCTCAGGGCGTACTAAACAAGCGACACCATTTGGGGTCGCTTTTTTTTTGGGAAATCCGTTATGAAAACACCTGCCGGAAAAGAATGCCACTTCTACTACCAGGATTTTCATCGGGGTAATTCTACCCAAGAATGCCGCCTGGTAGCGCAAAAATCACATTCGGAGCCCTGGAAGCCCGACGATTGTTTTGCCTGCCCTGTGCCGGGCATATTGCTGGCAAACAGCAGTCCCTATCTGGTACTGGAAGCGACCATCAAAAAGGGTTTTCTGGGCATGAATCGTCGGGTAGAAGTGAAGGCATCGTGCAGCCGCCATCTGATTGACGTGCCCGAACCACACATTGGCTGCCTGAAGTGCGCCCGCGAAAAACCGGGCCTGCGTGATTTATTTAATGCCGAGTAGCCTGTTTCTGAGGGGAGAACCATGCAACTGCAAGCGATTTTGTTCGATTTAGACGATACGTTGTTGGGAAATGGCATGGACGCCTTTATTCCCCGCTATTTTGCGCTGCTGGGTGAGTATGCCGAGCGGTATATGCCGCGTGATAAATTTTTGCAGGAGTTAATGATTTGTACGCAGGCGATGATTGATCATGGGGACACGGCCGTTTCTAACCGTGATGCGTTTTGGCAAGCCTTCCAACAGCGCACTGGCCTGGATCCCGTGGAAATGGAAGCCTTTTTTGAAAGCTTTTATCGCGATCAATTCCCCACATTAGCTGACGTGAGCGCGCAGCGGCCGTGTGCCCGCGAGTTGGTTCAATTTTGTTTTGCTCAAGGCCTCAAAGTCGTGATCGCCACCAATCCCATGTTTCCGCGAATTGCCATCGAAGAACGATTGCGCTGGGCTGGGCTGCCCATCACCGACTTTCCTTTCGATCTGGTTACAACTTACGAAAACATGCATGCGACAAAACCTCATCCGGCTTATTACCAGGAAATTTTGGACATAATTCAGGTTCCTGCGCCGGCAGCCTTGATGATCGGCGATGATTGGGAAAATGACATTGAGCCGGCCGCGGCGGTTGGCCTCAATACTTTTTGGTTGGCATCTGTCGCTTCTGAGCCGCCGGATAAGACCCTAATCAGCGGAGCCGGATCTCTGGCGCAGTTTTATGACTGGTTGGTGGGCAATCGGTCACCCGAAGCTGCACCTTTTAGGGGGTCTTGATGTTGCAGGAGCCGCCGCCTGTCGTCGAATTGTTAGCGGAGTTGGAGCAGTTTGCTACGGCCGTTTCCCAAACCCTCGCCGTGGATACTATCGACTGGCAGTGGCGGCCGTCGCCGGGCGAATGGAACCTGACCGAATTATGTTGCCATTTGCGCGATGTGGAGCAGGAAGTACACCAACCGCGCTTCCAAAACATGATGGCTGCGGCAAATGCGTTCATTTCCGGGGCGACGTCGGATGATTGGGTGATAGAGCGACAGTATGCACAGCAGAACGGCCGTATCGCCCTAAACGAGTTTCTGGCAGCCCGCAGCCGCACCATTGCCATGCTCCCGCCACCCGACGATCCCATTTGGGCGCGGCAGGGACGCCATTCCTTTTTTGGTCCCACCAGCACTCACGAGCTTCTCAATCTGGCTGTGAAACATGATCAGGCGCACTGGGATCAATTGCAACTGCTTGTGCGCCATTAGGCCCGCGCTGCCGAGGCAAGAGTCACAGGCCTGGGCTGTTCACCTGAATTTTTTGGCGTAAAACCTCGATTAATTTCCAACTGGAATCATCTTGAAACAGGGCGTAATGGCGCTTTTTGTAGGCCAACTCGCTCAGATTTTGGTGATATCGCACCAACCGCCAATAAGCCACCGGCCCATCATCTAAAAAGCAGGTTAATTGCGCCCGGATCCGGCGGCGGCCAGAACAAACGGTCAGGTAATGGGTGTTGGCCAGATGGCCCAGAGTTACTTCTTCAGCGAGGTATTGGCGCAGCCACTGCCTTTCTTGCAGCAGCGCCCAAACGATAATCAGCAAAGTCAGCAGTACGCCGCCCCAATCGCTCACCAAGGCTACCAGACAAAGTAAATTGCCAAAGGAGACGGTGAAGTTATGGAGGAAATGGAGGAAAACGGCCGTACTCCATCCCCCAATCAACGCCGCTGCTTTAACGAGCGGTTGAGTCGCCATCCGCGCCAGAGCAATACCCAGACCTGTCATACTGCTAAATAGGGCATGGTTTAGCCCAAACACAATGCTGCGGGCAAACACATTCATCCCCCACGCTTCTAAGCCGCCCTCCTGATACACGCTGATGAAATAAAACACATTTTCCACCAGCGCAAACCCCAACCCAACCATCGCGCCATAGATGATGCCATCCAAAGGGCTGTCGAGTTCATCTCGCCAGATAAGCAAAATCGCCAGAACAGCCAATCCTTTAATCGATTCTTCGACAATGGGGGCGATCAGGCTGGCGCTAATGGTTTCTCCCAGGGTTTCACCAGTTAGCCAGTAAATCGGCGCGCTGAGCAGGGTGTTGAAAAAATAAGCGAAAAGGATGCTGGGTATGGCGCCCCAAAAAAATGTAGCCGTCAACAACCACCACGGCTCTTTTTCATACCGGTCGAACCAGTAAATGAGAGCAATGTAGAGCAAGATTGGCAGAGTGGCAACGGCCGTGGAGAGTAAAAAAATTTGAGTGGTAGATAAGGCCATGAAAGGCTCATGCATTCGGTCAGCCGGGTGGTTTCTGGAAGGTCAGGGTTTCCACGTATGACCTGATCTCGAACAGGTGATGCATCCACAAAATTATACCGGTTTCCGGAGAGCCACCAAGTTGAGACCCCTACCTGAAGCAGCGTGAGTGGCAGGGTTGGCTCGCTGCAACTTTTGTAACAGACCTGCGTATGGGTAGACAGCTTGCCAATCGAAATTTACAGGTAGGCTGACAAACGTCACGCAGGGGTAAAATTGCTCAGTGCTATTTGCGAGGGTTCCCTGCACCAAACCAATTTGTGAGGAGCAATAAAATGACAGAAGAATTTGTAGATAACGTAGAAAAAGAAGAAATCCCGGTTTTAGAAGAAGCAGAAACAACAGAAGAAGACGGCCGTAGCTGGTCCGAAGAATTCGTTGTTGCCGGTGGAGAGTTGGTGGGCATGGTTAAGAAACTGGTTCGCGAAGCCACCGTTCGCCGCCTGGTCATTAAAAACGAGAAGATGAATTTGAACCTGGAAGTACCCCTGGTTTTAGGCGTAACGGGTATTGCCCTGCTGCCGGCCTATGCGGCCGTGGCCTTAATCGCCGCCTTGGTGACGGATTGCACCATTTTGGTGGAGCGGCACGAACCGGCCCCACAAGAAAAAGAGCCAGAATTGGCTCCCGAAGGGTAATTCAATCGCCTATCAACGCTGCTTTCGGTGTTAGCGACAAGCCCGAATCGTTTTCCGCCCGGCATCTGGCGCACCGTGGCGTTTAATCTTTTGGGTTCCTTGGCATAAATTAAACCTGACAGGCAAGAAACAGCCTGTCGGGTTTTTTTGTTTTAAGGGTCTTTAGCCGTTTACGTGCTTCCGAGGGAGAAGATGCCAGGGCTGTGAGTGCCCCGTATCCTTCCAAAATCAAGGAGGCCGAGACCATGCCCATTTTGGCGGCTAGAACCGGGTTATGGGTGGTGGCCAAACCGACCATAAACCCCCCACAAAAGGCGTCGCCTGCTCCGGTGACGTCGATAACTCGCTCGTCATTGGGGGCGTGATAGGGGGAAAGGTGGGTGATACGGCCGTTTCCCTCAGATACCAACACCCCTTCCGCGCCCATTTTGATGACCACCAACCTGGCTCCCATCTGGCCTAAAGTTATGGCCGCGTCTTCCATAGCCACTCCCTTACCCATCAGTGAATGAATTTCCTCGCGGCTGGGCATGAAGGCGTCGACGAGAGGCAAAAACGTAGCTAGATGGGGGATCAATTCGGGAACCATGTACCGTTCGCCTGGGTCAACGGTAATCTGGCGCACCCCAAATTGCCGCAGCGTGGCCGGAATGTACATGTGGCTGCGCAATGAGTGGGGCGATAAATGCACGGCCGTCGCGCCATCATACGCTGCCGGCCAATCTGCGGGTCGTAAGGCCAACGGTTCGTAAACGTACGGATCATCCTGGCCGGGCGTGGAGTGGAGATAATTCGCCAGCGCTGGCGGAAGCGGCTGCTGGATGCGGTCAAAGTGGGCGGCCGGATTGGTGTCATCTCGACGGCCGTCTGGCGTATAGGCAAAAAACGTACGATGATCCTGGTCGCCCGGCACACGAATCAGACCGGTTGTATCCAGACCGCGTTCCGCTAGTTCATCTAACCAATGTTGGGGGTAGTTTTCGCCTAAACGCGCCCAGAGACCGACATTTTTTGTCCAGATAGAGGCTCCGACGGCCGAGAACAGCGCATTGCCACCCGGCAAGCCTGTGTACGCTTTCCCATCGTGAGTGATCAAATAATCGATTCGGAGTCCGCCCCCGGTAATGAACTTCTTGGTCATAGTTTTTTCTCAGTCTATGCTAAAAGAGTATACTGGCGCAGGCGCGGTTTGCCGTTTATAGGGCGTTAATTTTATTGTCGGTAGGTGTTGCCGGGTTGGGTTGTGCCGGCGAGGGCTTGATTTTAGACAGTTTGGAGGCGGTATGTCTGAGGATGTGGCGACAAAATGGAACGGCCGTTACTCGGCTGAAGGTGTCCAATGGCAAGCCAGCCCGCCGCGAGACTTGTTGTTGAGCTTTGCGGATCGCCTGCCGGGTAGCGGCCTGGTTTTGGACGCCGCTGCCGGAGTGGGGGTAAATGGCTTGGTATTGGCGCGGCGCGGGCTGCATGTGGTCTGTCTGGATGTTTCGGAAGTGGGTTTGCGTCTGGCCAGGGAACAGGCGCGGCGCGAAAGTTTGTGGCTGGAAACGGCCGTCTATGACCTCTCGCATCCCTGGTTTCCGCCAGACTGTTTCGATGTCATTCTCAACTTTCGCTTTTTAGAACGAGCGACTTTCCCGATGTATCGGCGCGCGCTCAAACCGGGGGGATGGCTCCTGTTCGAGACTTTTGTCCGCACGCCGGAGACGCACACGGACGTCGATTTTTATCTGCTGCCCGGCGAGTTAACCGCCGCTTTCGCCGATTTTGACCTGCTGCATGATGGGGAGATTACGGGAGTGAACGGCCGTTCCGGACAACCAAAATCTATAGCGCAGTTGGTTGCGCGCAAGCCAGGCGATCTAGGATTTGAGATTAGAGATTAGAGATTGCCAATCCTCACTCCTCAGTCTTCCACTCAGGGCATCGGAAAAGCACGGCTGCGGTCATAAATTTGTTGCAGGATGACGGCGCCTTCTTCCGGTGTGGCCAGGCGGGGTTGGCCGCCGAACTGAATGATGGCCGGCACAAATTCCAACTGGCGCACGCCATCCGCATCTAACCAGACATTGAGCAGCACGGTGTTCGGTTCCCCATCAATGTTAAAGGCGAAATTGCCCAACCCGTACACAATCACCCCATCCTTGTAAAATTCTACGCCCTGCAAAATATGGGCGTGGTGGCCGATAACGATGTCGGCCCCGGCGTCTATGGCGGCGTGAGCGGCGTCTAGCTGCTCCTGGCTGGGTGGAATGACGTATTCGTACCCGCTGTGTACGATCACCACAACCAAGTCAACCTGAGAGCGTACGGCCGTTACATCCTGGCTAATCTCTGCCGGCACAGCCCAGGCTAAACCTGGCGTGTCAGCTGTGGCCGTCCACGTGGCCGTGTCGAAATGGCTCGTCACCTCGACCGGAACCTGCACGTAGCTCAGAAAGGCCACAGTCAGGCCGTTGGCTTCGGTGATGAATGGCGCGCGCGCCGCGGCCGCGTTGACGCCTGCGCCGATTACGGCCACGTTCTGCTCGTTCAGCAGGCCAATGCCTTGCAGCAGCGATTCCGGACCATAATCCAGGGCATGGTTGTTCGCCAGAGACATCACGTCGAACCCGGCGTTGCCGATGGTTTGGGCGGCCGCCGGCGGCGACTGGAAAGTGTAATTCTTGGGCGCAGGCTCGCCAATGTCGCCCAGGGCGGTTTCCAGATTGCCCACAGCCAGGTCGGCAGATTGGAAGTAGGCGGCGAAATTGGCGAAA
>JAKQCM010000224.1 GCA_029559155.1 Chloroflexota bacterium | reverse complement strand
CGCTGTACCGATTTCATGTCTTCCCGGTTGTCAGCGACATTTTCGATAAATGCGCCGGTCAGGGCTTGAATGATTTTTTCGTGGTGGTTGTGCCATTGGCGCAGAAAACCGTCGATGGGCTGGTCTGGGTGTGCGGTCATGGCTGCTCCGAGGGTGTGGGGTGTGGACGGCCGTTGCCCGACAACGGGCCCGGCAACGGCCGTGCCTCTTCTTTTTTCGCGCCCAATGACAAACTCACCGGCTGCCCGCCGACCCGGTCGGAAATGGCTTTCAGGCCAATGTGTATAATCGCATCGATATCGGCTGTGTTATGCAGCTGCGTGCTGATGCGGTTAATTTCCTCCTGCCGCGCAGTGCGGTCTTCCGCCTGGGCCAGCAGGCGCGCATTGTCGATGGCGATGGCCAGCTGGTCGCTCATGGTCTGTAGAATGCTGATCATTTCAGTGGCAAACGCGTTGGCTTTGTCGCTTTGGACGGTGAGCGCGCCAATAATTTGGCCGCGCACACGCAGAGGTAAAGCCAATTCGGAGCGGGTCGCCGGCAGATGTGGGTTGGGCTGCCATTCGGTGTCCGCCGACACATCTTGGGTGATACGCGCCTGCCCGTCACCGGTAGCCCCGCCAATAAGCGACTGCCCGCCAACGGCGAGTTGGTGTCCCTTGCGAAGTTGCACGCGTCCGGCTTCGCCGGTTGCCGCTTTCAGGACGGCCTGACGGCCGTCGTCATCAATCAGAAAGAGGCCGGTGTAATAGAGATTGAAGCGTTCCTGAATGAGATTCACGGCGCGTTCCAGTAGTTGGTCCAATTCGAGAATGCTGGTGGTAACAGCGGCGACTTCAGCGGCCGTTTGCAGTTGCGTGCGCTGGGCGGATTGAATTTCTAAGGCTTTTTGCACTGCTTCAAATTGCAAGTGGGTGTTGAGGGCAATGGCGACTGACCCGGCGATGGTTTCCAGCAGTTGCACATCGCGTTCGCCAAAAGCGTTGGGGTCGTTTTCATTTTCGATGGCCAGGACGCCAATCAATTCGTTGGCGACGATGAGGGGGAAACCAAGCCAGGTGGAGGATGGGGCGCCGACGGTGAGGGATTGATATTGTTCGGCTAGTTGGGCAATTTGGCGGCTAACGAGCAGGTACCGGCGGCTGCGCACGACTTGACCGCTGAAACCGGCGTTAATGTCTAATGGGGCAATGCTGGAAAGGTCAACTTCTTGCCCGTATTCGTAAGCGTAAATCCAGTTGAGGTGTTGTTTGTCTTCTGTTACCAGGATGATGGACATGGCCGTGGCTTCGAAGAGTGAGAAAACTTCGCGCCGGACGCCGGTAAAAATATCATGCAAGGTTGGGGCTATGGATAGGGTGTGGCTGAGTCGGTTGAGGGCGCTGAGTTGGGCGACGCGTCCCTGCGCGTCTGAGGTGAGGGTGGCGTTGTGGATGGCCACGGCCGTTTCGTTGGCCATCACCTGCACCAGCTGCGCGTCGGCGTCGTTAAAGGGGCGCTCCGGGAAGTCGCGGAACAGATGGATAGCGCCGAGTGTTTGCGCACCGTGACGTAGAGGCGCTTCCAGGTTGGCGATGTGTTGGGCATTGATCACAAAAGTGCGGTTGGTTTCGTCCGTGTTTGGGTCTTGGAGATTGCGCAAGACGGGTTGGCCGGTAGCGAGTAGTTGGGCTGTAGCCGGGTGGTTGGCCAGGTCGATGGCGATTGGGGTGAGGTCGAATTTTTCGGCGAGACGGCCGTTTTCCTGCCTCACATACGTCACCTGCCCGATAAGTTGGTTGTGCGCTTCATCCCATTGGGTGATCAGGCAAACGGACGCTCTTAGCTGGTTGGCGAAGGTACGCGCGGCCCGGCGTTGAATTTCGCCCACATCCATGGTGCTGGCCAGATTGCTGCTGAGGTTTAATAATGTTTGGGTTTCGTTGAGGTGCTGCTCCGTGGCAGCGAACAGGCGGGCATTGTCGATGCTGATGGCGACTTGATTGGTCATAATCTGGAGGATGGCAATGTCATCTTCCAAGAAGGCTTCGGATTGGCGGCTTTGCACGTCTAAAACACCCAGGACACGGCCGTGCGCTTGCAGCGGCAGCGCCAATTCAGACCGCGTTTCCCGCAGCAGCGGCTCGTTAAAGAAGACCGGGTCTTCAAACACATCACGGGCGATGCGCGCCTCTTGATGCGCCGCCACCCAACCCACAATCGATTTGGACGCCATATCTACCTGGTAGCGGCGTGTTTTCATCTCTTCGCCGATGGCCCCGGTTGCTTCACGCAGCAGGAGAATGGATTCCGACTCGTCCAATAAATAAATCGCCACAAAATAAAAGCCAAACTGATCGCGCACCATGTATACGGTGTCGCGCAGCAAATCTTCCAGGTTCAAATAGGTGCTGGCTGTCTGGCTTACGGCTGCGCCGCGCTGCAACTGCTGCGCCCGCCGCTGCAACTGCCGCGCCTGGTCTTGTTGCTCGGCCGATAATTTCGCGGAAGCATCGACCGATTTTTGCATGGCATTGGCGCTTACCCAGGCGGCGAAGCTGATGCTGACCGTGGTCAAGGTGTAGGCCATCAGATCGATAAAGGTGAAGTTGGGATTTCCGGCAAACAGGTAATACGCTGTCATAGATGCCAGAATGAGCGCAGTGTAGACGACGCTGGCAGAGACAGAACCCATTGTGGCGATGCCGATGACCGAGATGAGCATCAAATAGGGCAAAGTCGTTGTGTTTTCCCGGATGACGAGTTGACTAAAAAAAATGGTATTGGTGACGACGAAGAAGAAATGGGCGGCCCAAATCGGTTTGCCCCGGTGGACTAAGAAAAGCCCAATCGCGGCTGCAACGGGGATGAGGATCAGGGCAGCCAATGTGGATGCCCATGTTTCAGGTGCGATACTGCCAGAAGAAAGCGTCAGCAGAAAATGGGTTAGCGCACTGAGGATGGCAATGGAGGAAAGCCCGATGATGATGCTCTGGATGAGATGGCCTTTTTGCACGGCCGTTTCATTACTAGAGGGAATCGCCAACAAGCGCCTGAGTAAAGCCGGGAGCGTCATGCTAAATGCCCAAATCCCAGATTTCTTCTCCACCTAAAATTTTCCTGATCTGTTCAGGAAATTGGTCGGCATCCAGGGGTTTGACCAAAAAACCGTCAAAACCCGCTTCCCGGGCCTTTTTCATTTCTTCACTGCTGCCATAGGCAGTCACGACGACGACCAGTGTGTCTCGGAGATTGCTGTCGGCGCGGATTTGCCGCAAAGCTTCATAACCGTCTTCGTGCGGCAGATGTAAATCCATCAAAATCAGGTCGACGCGCGGCATGGTATTGGCAAAATCCACCACGCCCCAACCTGTGGTTTTCCATTCGCATTTTTGCACGCCCATAAAGGCAAGCAGTCGGGCGATAAGGACAAAGTTGGAAACGTTGTCTTCAACGACCAAAATGTGCGCATCGGTTGGGTTGGCTGGATATCTTGTATTGGAAGGCGGCTTATTCATGGGGTTTCTCGTTTACTACTGGCCAGGAATGCCTGGATTTGATCTGGCAAACTATCGACGTTGATCGGTTTTTGGATGAAGCCGTTGGAACCGACTTCTCGGCTGCGTTGTTGATCTTCTTGGGTCACGTTGGCAGTCAGGGTAATGATGGGGGTGAATGCAAATTGTTCGTTCTGCCGCAGTTGGCGGGTCATCGTGAAGCCGTCCATTCCGGGCAAATGAATATCCATCAGGATGAGGTCTGGGGTATGGGTTTGTAGATAGGCGAATCCGGATGGCCCGTCTGACGCGCCATGTACTTGGTACCCGGCAGCCTGGAGGACACGCATGACAAGTTTTTGGTTGTCAAGGTTGTCTTCGATGTAGAGTATAGTTGGCGTTTGTGTTACCTGTGTCGTGTCAGGTTGGCCATCTTTTCCCATAATGAATTCGATAAATAGCTAGATTGATGGTTTATACCACATACTAGTGTACTTGATTCTGATTTTCGCGCCGTTAAGGTTGCGCAAAAAGCTATTTTGCGCCCATTAGAAGATGCTAGCAGAAAAATGTGTCTGCCAGGTTGATATTTGTGGAGATTTGTTAGTTTGCCCAAATGCGCGCTGAACGGCCGTTTATCTGCACACTCGCCCCTGCTGCCAACGGTTCCTCGGACCCGGCGGCGGCCAATAGTTCCGGCAGGCTGCCGGTGAATTGGGCCGGAATGGGTAAGGTGCGGCGGCGGTTGGAGGCGTTGATGGCGACAACGGCCGTTTGCCCTTCATGCTGTCTTTGATAAACCGCCACGCCCCGGTCGGCGGCCAGAATCTTAAAATCACCGCGTCGCAGGGCTGGTTTTTCGCGCCGCAAGGCAATCAACTGCCTTACGTTTGCGCGCAAGGCTGTGTCCCATTGGGCCGGCTCTTGCCAGGGAAATGCGCGGCGGCAGTCTGGGTCGCCGCCGCCGGGCAGGCCGATTTCGTCGCCATAATACACGTTGGGCGCGCCGGGCACGGTCATTTGCAGCAGGAAGAGAAGGTGAACGGCCGTTTTGTCTCCGGCGGCGACAGTTAACACACGCGGCGTGTCATGGCTGCCGAGCATGTTCATTTGCGCCAGGACAATTTCGCGGTGGTAGGTCTGGTTGAACAGGGAGTCTAGTTCTGCGGCAAAACGGGGTGCGCTGAGCGGACGCATACGGCCGTAGCCCGTATGCTGCGCTTCCGATTGGTCCATGGCTTTACCCAACAAAAAGCCATAGGCCAGGCGGGTAAATTGATAGTTCATCTGCGCGTCGAACTGGTCGCCTTGCAGCCAGCGCCGGGCGTCCTGCCAAAGTTCGCCCACAATGTAGGCTTCCGGGTTTACCGCATGGCAGCGGCGGCGAAATTCTTGCCAGAACGAATCGTCGTCGATTTCGTTGGGCACATCCAGCCGCCAGCCGTCGATGCCTTGTTCCAGCCAATAGGCGGCTACGTTGAAGAGAAATTCGCGTACGGCCGTGGTCTCTGTGTTAAATTTTGGCAGGGAAGGAATGTTCCACCACGCTTCATAATTAGGCGCTGCGCCGTCATCGTAGGCGTTTAAGGGCCATTTATGGACGTGAAACCAGTCTGTGTAGGGCGAATCCGGCCCGCATTCCAGCAGATGGTTGAACTGGAAAAACCCTCGGCTGGCGTGATTAAATACCCCATCCAAAATCACCTTCATGCCTAACGCATGGGCATCGGTTAAAAAGTCTTGCAGCGCCTCATTGCCGCCCAGCAGCGGATCCACTTGGAAGTAGTCGAAGGTGTGGTAGCGATGGTTGGATGCGGAGGCAAAAATGGGGTTCAGGTAAATGGCGTTAACGCCTAATTCCGCCAGATAGGGCAGTTTTTCGCGCGCGCCGATCAGATCGCCGCCCTGAAAGCCTTTTACAGTGGGCGGCGTGCCCCAGGGTTGGAAATTTTTTGGGGGTAGGAAACGGCCGTTTCCCACCGCCGGCGTGCTGCTTCGAGCAAATCGGTCAGGGAAAATCTGGTAAAAAATGGCATCTTTCACCCAATCGGGCGTTTTTATTTCCATGTTGCTCTGTTGTTCTCCGTATGTTTGCTAATATCTTGCGCCAGATTCAGAAGAATTTTAACCCACTCATCCGCCAGTCGAAAAACAAACCGGAACTTGTTCCCAAAATTGCTCCAAAACCCACCGCCGCATCAGGTTGCGGCGATTGGGTGCGCGTCCGTGATGCGGATGAGGTCAGTTGTCTTGATTTTCACGTCTAAACCGCGCTGTCCGCCGCTGACGTAAATCTGTTCAAAGGCTAAAGCAGAATCGTCGATGAAGATGTCGAAGCCGCGATTGAGCAGCGCCAGAGCAGAAATTCCGCCAACCTGCAGGCGGGTGATGGCTTCTGCTTCGGCGTGGGCGGCCATGGTGAGCTTTTTTTCACCTGCCGCCAGGGCTACTTTTTTCAAATCGAGCTGCTGGTTGGCCGGAATCATAACCAGGAGGGGTTTGCCTTTGTCGGGGCGCAGCACGACCAACGTTTTGAAGAGTTGCGCCGGTGGTAAACCGAGCAAAGCGGCAATTTCTTCCGCGTCGCGCATGGTATTGGGGAATGTCGTAACCTCGTGGGGGACATTTTCTAGGGCGTACTGCACAAGTTTGGGCAGAGGGGATCGGTTCTTTTGGCCTTTAGCCATGAGGGAAGTTTCTCCAGCTTGGGTGGTTGGGTCCGCTAATTTTCCATCAGGTTCTGAATGGTCTGGATGACGTCGGGGAAGTCGAAGGGCTTGGGGAGAAAGCGCGCCCGAATGGCTTCCAGTTCGTGTTTGGGTGGTGAAGGCCAGGCGCTGACGAGGACAAACGGCCGTTGCTCACCCCGCGCGCGTAGTTCTCGCGCCAGATCCAATCCGGTCATGCGCGGCAGCCGAATATCAAAGAAAAACAGATCGGCGCGTTGAAACTCATCGCGGTCCGTCCGTTCGAGCAGCGCTTCGGCGCTCATAAATACGGGATGTACGACAATGCCAAAAAGGCCCAGTCCGCTGACCAGTAATTGGGCGATGCTGGGTTCATCTTCGACGTAAACGACATGTATTTTTGGCTTCTGGCTTTTTCCCATTGACTCTTCCTTTGTTACTGCAAGTGCCGTTGATGATACCGATTCTATGGGCGAATAGCAATAATTGGCAGAAAGGTTTGATAAGGTGGCAGGTAACTGATTTGGGCGCGCACGGCCGTGTCGTCTCCTGATTGCGCCTGGTTGATGTAGGCTACGGCCGTTAGCCAATTGCCACCGGCCAGTTGGATGAAACGGCGCGTTTGCAGCGTGATAGATATCTCTTGGTTGGGTTGTATCGCTCCGCTCCAGGTCAGTTGCCCATTGGTCCATGTGACAATACCGGATGAAATGCTGAGCGTGTAGGTGATGGCGTTCAGGGTTGGGGGGTAGCGGAGAACGGCCGTTGTCCCCGACGCGGCAATCGACCCGGCATTGGCCAGGGTAAGCGTATACGTGATATATTGCCTGTGCTCTACAGTCGCCATGTACACATCCAAATGGGATGGAGACAGGTCGGACGTATCCGACCGAACGGAGGCGATGCGGTTAAAGCTCAGGGGATTGTTTGCTCCTGGGCGTTGGTGGGTAATTTCCAGGACATTGTCTATGCGCGTGCCCGGTTTTAGTCCGCCGGCTACCCGCGCCTGATAGGTGATGGTCTGCACCGCGCCGCCGGCCAATTCGCCGCGCCAGAGCAATTCGTTTTTCTCGCGCACAAATTTGCCGCCGCCTGTAATGGTGTCTTCCAGAAGGCGCAGTTCGGCGGGCAGGGTGTTGGTAATTGTGACCTGATTGGGCTGGTTGGGGGCGAAATTGCGCAGGGTAATGGTATAGGTGCGTATTTCGTCGGGCAGGCTGACCGGTTTATCGACTGTGAAAGTGGAGTCGCCGAGGTCGCTCAACCAGCCCATAATGCCGTTCATGATGGCCGGTTGGAGGGTGATGGGCGTTTGTTCAAAGGGAATGCACCAGAAAATGGCGCGATACGGCCGTTCCCCATCCCCCATCAACGTGTCTAAACCCTGGACGGCTACGCCAGCAGCCATGCCTTGTTCCTGCCACAAAAACGGCGCAGCGCTGGCATTGGGCACAAGGCCGTCGCTATTGTTGTTGTAGCTGTAAAACGACAGCGGCAGTGGTCCGGCGGCAGTGGGCGGCAGACTGGTATCGGCTCGATAGGCTTGCGTCGGCTTCATAGAGCTGCGGTAATT
>JAKQCM010000216.1 GCA_029559155.1 Chloroflexota bacterium | reverse complement strand
TTCGCATACAAAGGCAGCTCGTAGGGCATGGCGCTGTTGACAATGAAATCGGCCGTGCCCATGTGGGGGATAATGTGACGCAGTTCACTAGAGCGTACATAATGCCAATGCGTCAGCGTCATCTGTGGATTATACGCCCGATGCGTCGCATCGCGTAACATGCGCCGGATCAGGCGTAAATCGGTCCAGCGAATGTAGCCATCTGGGCCACGCATTTGCAGCAGCGGCTCCAGGTAAAGCTTGAATTTTTTCTCAAACGGGATGCCCTCGGTCATTGGTGGGTAGAGTCCGTGCAGGCTGTCGATCAGCAAAATCTCGTTGGCGGCCAGGCGCAGCGGGGTTTGGTCGGGGTGGCGCGTGCCGGTTTTAAAGTCGTAATAGGGGATTAGGACTTCTTCCCCGGCGATGAGCCGCTGTAAGTGGTTGTTGATGAGCGGCAAATCCAACGCCTGCGGGGTCTCGAAATCATAATCGCCAAATTCGTCTTTGGGATGCATTTCCAGGTCGAAAAAGTAGTTGTCTACGTTGAGGGTGACAAATTTCAGGCCGGTGCGCTTGAGGCGCTGCTCGATTTTGATGGTGGTGGTAGTTTTGCCGGAGGAAGACGGGCCGCTGATGAGGACCATTTTCAGGGCTGCGCCTTTTTCGGCCAGCATTTCGGCGGCCGTATCTACGTCATCTTCGTAGGCGGCTTCGGCTTCGTGGACGATTTGGGGGAATTCGCCCTGAGCAATGCGGCGGTTTAGTCCGGCGACGGTGTGCAGATCGTGCTGCACGGCCCAATCGAGAACGTGCCAGATTTTGGCCCAGGGGATGTTTTCGGACGGCCGTGAGGCATGTTTGGCCGCTTCTTGCCGCCGCCTGTTTTGTTCATCGCGGTACAAAATATACGCTTTGGCAACCGTTGCATGGCCGTTTTCAATGAGTACCTTTTCCACCACGTCTTGAATTTCTTCGATGGTTGGGTTGTGACCCGGCGGCATGGCGGCCGCCAGCAAGGCCATCACCTGGTCGGACAATTCTTGCGCCCGGTCGCGGTCGCGGCCGCCCACCGCTACCGCCGCCCGATAAATAGCATTGGTGATGCGATCTTGATTGAAGGGCACAATCGCCCCACTTCGTTTAACAACATGCGTGATCTGGTTCATGATACAACTCCTCGTATAAAGTAATTTAACGCAGAGACGCAGAGGCGCGGAGAAAAAATCTGCGGATTTTCATTCATGGTGGTCGGCTACTGTCGGGAAGTTTTCTCCGAAAATTGGACACGGATGAACACGGATTTTCACGGATTCTTATCCGTGTTCATCCGTGTCCTTTTCATTTATGGTGTTAAGCCTACGCTCACGTTGTCTCTTTCCCAAAAATTCCGGTCTGAAGGCGAAAATTTGGAAAACTACTTTGGGCGAAACGGCCGTTATGACCCAAACGCCACCTGACTTATGACAAAAATCACTGGTCGACAGCGCCGGAGACGTTTATGCTTAGTCACAAATGGACACGCAAAAAACCACTGCTTCCCAATCGCCTAACGATTATCAATCGCCTAACGATTATCAATCGCCAAAAGCCACGGTCTGGTGGCGCAAACCAGATGCGCCGCCCTGTCAGGCCAGGCCGCCAAAACCAGGCGACGTCTGCCCCACTTGTGGCAACGGCCGTCTGGCGTATGACGGACTGTTTATTTTAGCATGTTCTGCCTGTGGCGAGGCGGCGGAAAGCGGCGCATTTACCTGATAGCTCATCTTCCGGGGGCGTGACCTCCGGCAAGCTCTGGTTAGTCCAGAGTTTTTACTTCGGTTAAGACACACAAGGAGACACTTTTTATGGATGCAATTGTTAGCTGGCAAGACGGATTACAATTTACCGCGGCAGCCACCAGCGGCCACAAAATCACCCTGGATGGCGACCCGGCTGTAGGCGGCACAGATTTGGGCGCACGGCCGTTGGAATTAATGCTCATGAGTCTGGCCGGCTGCACGGGCATGGACGTCATCTCCATTCTCAAAAAGAAACGGCAAGACGTAACCGCGTTTGAGGTGAAAACCCATGCTGAACGCGCAGAAAATCATCCCAAGGTGTTTACGGCCGTGACCATCGAATACATCATCACCGGCCACAATATCGACCCCAAGGCCGTGGAACGCGCCATCGACCTATCGGAAAACGCTTACTGCCCCGCGCAAGCGATGTTGTCGCAAGCCGTGCCCATTCAACACACCTACCAAATCATCGAAGCCTGACGGCTGACAATCGTCTAAATTCGCTGCACAGACGGCCGTTCCCTCGCCATTTTTAATTGAATCATGGTCAGGCGAACGGCCGTTTTATTTTCCACGCCACCCAAACACCCCATCGCAACACAATTCACCGATTTGGTTAATAATTTTAACTTATTGACCATAATCAAGTTTGATTGTTAACCAAATTCGCGTTTTCGGATATGACATTTGTCATCGAGAATCCGTCAATCTGTCACTGTCGAACCTTTGTGAAAAAACGCATAATCAAAGGCAGATGCGGGGCTTCCACCCGCGATAGTCGTCCCATCACAATTGCATTCCCAATTTGTAATTTACCAACCAGATGCGAGATAACGGCCGTGTTTCCCACGCGTCGTCGCTATCCCAATTAAAGGACCGTAACAAGTCACTGGGAGAGGCTGCTCCACAGCGCCCCTCCCCCTCTAAAGAAAAGGAGAGTCCCACTATGGCTAAAGGTCGAGTTGTCATTGATGTGGAACGGTGCAAAGGCTGCGAACTATGCCGCGAAGCCTGTCCCCCCGATATATTGGTTTTGGCCGAAGACTTAAATAGCAAAGGATATCGCCCCGTCATTATGCTAGATCCCAGCCACGACTGCACCGGCTGCGCCCTGTGCGCCACCGTTTGTCCAGATGGCTGCATCACTGTCTACCGTGACATTCCCCAAAAACCGCAAAAAAAAGAACAAACGCTGAACGGCAAAGCCCTCAGCCTGGCCGCTTAGGAGGTGCAACATGGCTAAAGAATTATTAAAAGGAAATGTGGCCATTGCCGAAGCAGCGGTACGCGCTGGTTGTGAAGCATACTTCGGCTACCCCATCACCCCTCAAACCGAATTATTAGAGCATATGTCCAAACGAATGCCGGAATTAGGCCGCGTCTTTTTGCAGGCCGAATCCGAAGTCGCGGCCGTCAACATGGTTTACGGCGCAGCGTCGGCCGGCGTGCGCGTCATGACTTCCTCCAGCAGCCCCGGCGTCAGCCTGATGCAGGAAGGATTCAGCTACATCGCCGGGTCTGAAGTGCCGGCCGTTGTGGTAGACGTGATGCGCGGCGGGCCAGGCCTGGGCAACATCCAACCAAGCCAGGCCGATTACAACCAGGTCGTCAAGCAGGCCGGACATGGCGATTTTCACCCCATCGTCCTGGCGCCCTCCACCATCCAGGAAGCCATCGACATGATGGTACTCTCGTTTGATCTGGCGGAAAAGTACCGCACACTGGTCTTTGTGGTGCTGGATGGAGCCATCGGGCAGATGATGGAACCGGCAGAACTGCCGCCAATGCGGGAAATGAATGGGAAACGGCCGTCCTGGGCAGTTACCGGGCAAAACAAGCGGCGGCTCAACGGCCACGTCCCCGACAAAAATGTCATCACCTCCATCCATCTCGGCGGCGAGGAGCTGCACACCTTCAATGAAAAATTACAAGCCAAACTGGCCCTGATTACCGCCAACGAAATCCGCTACGAAGAAAGTTACATCGAGGATGCGGAAATTGTGGTGGTGGCATTTGGCACAGCGGGGCGCGTGGCGGGAACGGCCGTAAAAAGCCTACGCCAGGCAAACGTACCCGTTGGCCTGCTCCGCCCCATCACCCTCTGGCCTTTCCCGGAAAAACGGCTGTCCCAACTGGCCGACCGCGCCAAAGCGTTCCTGGTTGTCGAAATGAACGCCGGGCAAATGCTCCACGACGTGCGCGAAGCCGTTGGCCGCAAAGTGCCGGTAGAATTCCTGGGACGCATGGGCGGGTTAATTCCCTTCACCGATGAAATTGAGCAAGAAATTCAGATTATCTGGCGGCGCAGCGAAGTGCTCGCCTCGCACCAACAATAATTACCTGCGGTTGGTTAATAGGAGAACAAACTCATGGTCATGTTAGCGCCTGAAAAACAACTTGAGAAACTGGTTTACGAACGGCCGCACAGCCTGGAAGAAGTCTATACCCATTACTGCCCCGGCTGCACCCACGGCGTCGCCCACCGCCTGATCGCGGAAGTAATCGACGAACTGGGCATTCAGGAACGCTCCATCCTCGTGGCTCCGGTTGGCTGCGCGGTATTTGCCTACAACTATTTTGCCTTTGATTCTGTGGAAGCGGCGCACGGCCGTGCCCCGGCCATGGCCACCGGCCTCAAACGCGTCAACCCGGACAACATCGTCTTCACCTACCAGGGTGATGGCGACCTGGCCTCCATCGGCATCGCCGAAGCCATTCATGCCGCCTCTCGCGGCGAACAGCTCACAGTTATTTTCATCAACAACGCCATTTACGGCATGACCGGCGGGCAGATGGCTCCCACGTCCCTGCTCGGTCAGGTGACCACATCATCGCCAAACGGCCGTGATCAACGCACCACCGGCCAGCCCATGCGCATCGCCGAAATGATGGCCGCCCTGCCCGGCGTCGTCTACAGCGTCCGCCGCAGCCTCCACGACGCCCGCCACGTCATCCAGGCCAAACAAGCCATCAAAACGGCTTTCGAGGCCCAAATCCAGGGGTTGGGCTTCAGCATCGTCGAACTACTTTCCAGCTGCCCCACAAACTGGGGCATGACCCCCACCGACGCCGCCCACTGGGTCCGCGACGAAATGATTCCGGTCTACCCGCTGGGCGATTATAAAGTAGACGAGGCGCTGCAAAACAAACGCGCCCGCAATTAACATGAACCTGGGAACGCGGCCGATTCCGTCCGCGCTTGCAGGCGTACCTGCCTGCTTCCCCAGGGACAAAGGAGACCTAAAATGACCTGTCCATGGACACGACGTTATGCCCAACGAATGCAAGGTATGAGCGGTTCCATCATCCGTGAACTGCTAAAGTTAACCGAACAGCCGGACATCATCTCCTTTGCTGGCGGCCTGCCCGCCCCGGAAGTGTTCCCGGTCGCCCGGTTCGAAGCCGCCACCCAGCGCGTGCTGGCCGAACACGGCGCACAGGCGCTGCAATACTCCACCACCGAAGGCTACCGGCCGCTGCGCGAATATATCGTGCAAAAAATGAGCCGTTATGGCATTAAAACTCGCCCGGAAAACGTGCTAATCACCAGCGGCGCGCAGCAAGCCCTGGACCTCATCGGCAAGGTGATGCTGGACCCGGGCGATGTGATTTTAACCGAACAGCCCACCTACATGGGCGCGCTGCAAGCCTGGCGCGCCTACCAGGCCGATTATGTGACTGTGCCGGTGGACGACGACGGGATTTGCCTGGACGAGCGTTTTATCGAAGCGCTGCGCGCCGGGCCAAAGTTCATGTACATCCTGCCTAACTTCCAGAACCCGGCAGGCGTCACGCTGTCGTTGGAGCGCCGCCGCAAGCTGGTGCAAATTGCCGACCATTACGGCATCCCGATCATTGAGGACGATCCTTATGGCGATTTGCGGTACGAAGGCGAGCATTTGCCGCCCCTGATTGCCATGGATGCGGATTTTCAGGAAGAGACCAGGCCTAATGGCAACGGCCGTTCCTTTACCCGCGGCGACGTGATCTATCTGGGAACCTTCTCCAAAACGCTGGCCCCCGGTCTGCGGCTGGGGTGGATGGTCGCTCCGGAAGAAGTCATCAGGCGCTGCGTGATGGCCAAACAGGGCATGGACCTGCACACCAGCACCTTCTCGCAAATGGTGGCCTATGAAGTCGCCAGAGATGGGTTTTTGGACGAGCACAAACTGCTGATTCGCCAGGTTTACCACGAACGACGCGATGTGATGCTGGCGGCGATGGAGGAGCATTTCCCGCTGGGTGTGTATTGGACACGGCCGTCTGGCGGCCTGTTCCTCTGGGTCACCCTACCGGAATGGATGGACGCCGCCGAACTACTCAAAACAGCCATCGAAAACAAAGTCGCCTTTGTCCCCGGCGCGGCCTTCCATCCTAACGCCAGCGAAGGCGTGGGCCACAACACAGCGCGATTCAACTTCTCCAATGCCCAACCCGCGCAAATCGAAGAAGGCATTCGGCGGCTGGGTCAGGTTCTCACCCGCGCTATCGCCGAACACAACGAAGAACAAATCGAGCCAGAACTTGTGCTGGCCTGATTTTAGGAGTTAAAGGAAATAAACATGGAAACATCAATCGTAATTGCCGGATTCGGGGGACAAGGGGTTTTGTTTGCCGGGCAGCTTCTGGCTTATGCCGGCATGGACAACAATTTACACGTCACCTGGATTCCTTCTTATGGGCCAGAAATGCGCGGCGGCACGGCCAACTGCACAGTCATCGTCAGCGATGAGCCGGTCGGCGCGCCCATCGTGGCCAGACCGGACGTGGCTGTGGTGCTCAATTTGCCCTCGCTGCAAAAGTACGAACCGCTGGTAAAGCCGGGCGGTCTGCTGGTGGTTAACAGCTCGCTCATCATGCAAAAAGTAAGCCGCAGCGACGTAGACGTGGCCTATGTGCCCGCCAACGATATTGCCGATGAACTGGGTTCGGCTAAGATGATGAATATGGCTACGTTGGGCGCATTGCTGGCTCGACGGCCGTTCCTAACTCTGGACCAGCTCATGCTCACCCTGGACGCCCATCTCCCGGCGCGCAAAGCCCACCTGCTGGCCGCCAACAAACTGGTCATCCAAAAAGGGTACGAAGCGGCGGCAGCCGTTCCGGCCTGATTTTGAACCACAAAGCGCAGATGAACCTGGTTCTTATCCAGGTTCATCTGCGCCTAAAAACCCCACGACAGCCTAGTTTATGCGGGTTAGTTATTCCCCACTTTTCACCATCATCGGCAAATACGCGCGCGGCGGCAGGATAATCGGCACAGTCAACACGCTCCGATTGTTGCTGTTGTTGAGATCTGCCGTGGCTGCGCTAACGGCCGTTTCGTTCACCAATTCGCGCCCCGACAAGCCCACCTGTAACACCAACTGAACTGTAGAGGACACGGCCGTTTCCAACACCGGCAGCGTGCACAAAACAGTGGGCGACTGGTCCACGCACTGCCAGGCGCCGCTGTGAATGGCCAGCAGCGCGGCATTCACCGGCAGGTTGTTTTGCAGCGACAAGCTTTCAGCCGGGTCCGGCCCGGCGTTGGTCACCGTCAGGGTCACGGTGACCACCTCCCCGCTGTGGATGGTGGTCGGGGTAATGGCCTGCGTCACAGCCAGATCGGCTTGCGCGCCGCTGGCCGGCAGCACGGCCGTCGCCATCGACGCCGTGTTGTTACCCACCTGCGGATCGGGTACGGCCGACGCGATTACGGCCGTGTTGGTGATCGTTCCGGTGAAACCAGGAGCCAAGGTATGCAGCGTGACCGTCGACGATTCGCCAGCCGCCAAAGCTGCGCGTGTGCAGGTTATGGCCACCGCATCCTGGCAGTTCCAGCCAACGGCCGTATAGCCCAGATAAGAGACCCCATCCGGCAGCGTATCGGTCAGGGTGATGGAAGAGGCCGCATCTGGGCCAGCGTTGGTGACAACCAGCGTGTAAGTTAGCGGCTCGCCCTGCAGAACGGCCGTGGGAACGGCCGTCTTCATGATCTGCAAATCGGCCGCCGGACTGGTCACGCGTGTGACGGCGTCATCCTGGTTTTGCGACAAGTCTACATCGAAGTTTGGCGCGGCGACAACGGCCGTATTGGTTAAAATGCCGCTGCTGGTCGGCGTTGTAGCCTCCACCCGCACGTCCGGGGCTGCGCCCACGGGCAAATCCGCACTGTATACGCAGACTACCAGACCGGCGGGCGTCTGGCAGGACCAATTGGGGGCAACGGCCGTTACCCCCGTTAAACCAACCGGCAGTGTATCCGTCACCGTCACATTGGCCGCCAGATCAGGACCATCGTTAAAAATCGTCAGCGTATACACCAGCGGTTCGGCCGGTCCGGCCGCCGTCACCGAGACAGATTTTACGAGGCGCAAATCACTGTTCTGGCCCGGCACAAATTCAAAGCTGCCGCTGTCGCACGCTGCGCCTTGCGGCCGGGCCACGCCACGCTGATCCACAATCACCGGGTTGCCCAGTGTATCGGCGCAGTCCGCCGCGTCGATAGCCGGACTGCCTGCTCGTAAACCATGCGTTTGGGGACCGCCATTGTCTTGCAACGGCCCAATGTTGGATCTGTGTTGATTTGGTCGGTGGCGGCCTGAAACTCGCAATCGTTGGCGCTGTCGATGTTATACCCCAGCGAGACAAAGGCCGATGTTTGTGGGCTGCGGCCACAGTTGCCGCCGGTATTGGCGGCCACGATGCTGTTTTTCAGCGTAATCAGACCGGCTTGCGGCGCAGCCGGAGCCGCACCCATCATCAACAAGCCCTGCTGATGGGTGTTGTAAATGCCGCCGCCAGTTCCGGCAAAATTGGCATAGATGGTCGAATGATCAATGTTGACGGCCAAAATGCCTTCGTAATACGCCCAAACGCCGCCGCCCAGGTATTGGCTGGCGCGATTATGGCTGATGGTAACGTTGGTCAGGTTGGTCGTACCGCCGGTAAGATAAAGACCGCCGCCGTTGCTGCCAGCCACGTTATAGCTGATGGCGCTGGATTGGATGTTGACGTCGCTCGTGCCGGCGTGGATGATGCCGGCGCCGTAATAGGTGGATTGATTGCTCAAGATGCTGCTGTTGATGATCGTCAGGCGACCACCGTTATAGACGCCGCCGCCAAACCCGGCAATGTTGCCAGAAACCGTTGAGTTTTGCAGGGTTAATTGGCCGCCGTTGTTATAAATCCCGCCGCCGCCGCCGCTGCTTAAGATGGGCTGGCCTGGGCTGGCCTGATTTTGCGTCACCAACACATTGGTCAGCGTCAGGGCGCAGCCGGAGATGAGCGAAAAGCCGCCGCCAGAGTAATTGACGCTGGTTCCAACACCCAAATCGCCGCCCTGAACGGTAACATCGCTGACGACAACCCGGGTGGCTGCGCCAGGCTGGTGAAAGATGCGGTCAATGCCGTTGCCATCAATGATCGTCTGGGCCGTGCCGGCCCCAATCAGGGCTACGCTTTGCAAAATATCCAGGTCGCCGGTGGCATTGCCGTTCTCCTCCACCACACCAACCGGATCGGCCAGGGTGAGCAGGTAATGTCCGGCGGGAATGGAAATCACGTCGTTTTCACCGGAACCGGCGGCGCAGGCGTCGACGGCCGTATCCGTATTAGCCGCCTGGATTGCTTCGCGCAAAGAACACAAACCGTTGGCATCCAGTTCATCCACGGTAGTGGTAACGCTGATGACGGTCTCGGGCGCGGCATGGATGCGCGGGGGATGGAGCCAGAAAACGGCCGTACCCATCAAGCCAAACGCCGTCATCAAGGCCACAACGAGAGCTGCTATTCGTCGCATGGTCATACCTCCTGATAAACGCTGCCAGGTCGCATAATCGCACTGGCAGCCGCTTTCGATAAAAAAATGGGGGCATAGTCGCCCATGCCCCCATTCCTTTTTCCGTTCCGCCCTCAGGCCAATTATCTGGTGACCAGAGGCAAGAAACTCATGAATGGCGAAACGTTGATGGTGGCAACGGCCGTGTTGTTGCTGGCGTTGCTATCATTGACGGCGAACACGTTGAACTGCTGCTGCAACGTACCAACCGTCTTGACCTGCAAAACGACTGTCGCCGTCGCTTGCTGCCCGTTTTCCAACACGCCAACGGTGCAAGTCAGTTGGCTGCCGGTCATCGTGCAGATGTCCGACGAGACAAAGCTGACAGACGCCGGCAGCAAACTCGTGATTTGCACGCCGCCGGCCGCCGACGGTCCACTGTTGGCGACCGTGAGCGTGACGGTGACCCATTCCATTGGATGAACGGGATCCGGCGCGGCCAAAGCGCTGAGGCTGACATCGGCCAGCGCGCCCAGCGAGTTGGTATCGGTGGCGGTGTTGTTTGCCAGATTCGGATCAATCGTGCCTGCGGGCGGCGCCACTTCGGCCGTGTTGATCAACAGCCCGGTAGCCGTGTTGGCAACCGTCGCCGAAGCGAGAATGGTGATCTCGCCGCCGACCGGGATGTCGACGCTGAGGTCGATATCGCCTGTGCCGCTGGCGCTGGCGCAGCTTGCGCCGCCGCTGGAGGCACATTGCCAGGCTACACCCAACAGCGTCGCCGGGAAGTTGTCCACAACTGACGCGCCACTCACGTCACTAGGACCGGCATTGGTCACAGTGATGGTGTACGTCAGGGTCTCGCCGGCCACGATGTTGACCTGTCCATCGCTCTTGGTAATGGCCAGATCCGCTTCCAGGCTGATCTGGGTGGTGGCGTTGGCTGTGTTGTTCTCGGTATTGTCATCGTACTCATCGGCAGAGACAACGGCCGTATTCGCCAAAAACCCGGTCGTGCTGCTGTTTACCAGCGCGACAATGGTCACCTGTGCAGTTCCGGCATTCGCCAGAGCGCCCAGGTCGCAAGTCACAACGCCGCTGGCTTCCGCACAAGTCGGCGAACCTGGCGCGGCAGAGACAAACGACACACCGGCAGGCAGCGTATCAACCACCGTCACGTTGGTGGCGCCATCCGGCCCCTGGTTGGTTACGCCGATGGTATAAGTCACTTGCTCACCAGCCGTTACCGGATCGGGCGTATCGCTCTTGGTGATGGCGAGGTCGGCGGTTTTGATGGCAGTGGTGATTACGGCCGTGTTGTTCGTCAAGTCCGGGTCTGTATCCACAGCCGCCACGCCCGCGCTGTTGACCAGCGCCGCATTGGCAGCGGCATCTACCAGTACTTCAAGCGTAACGGTGACATTGGCTCCACTCGCCAGAGGTGCAATTGCGCAAGTGATGTCGCCGCTGCTGTGAGTACACGTCGGTGAACCTGGGGTTGAGGATACAAAGGCCACATCCATCGGCAGCGTGTCGGTCAGGGTTGCTGCGGCCGTCATATCGCTGGGGCCTTGATTGGTCACGACGATTTCATAGGTCAGGGCCGCGCCAGGAATAACCGGGTCCGGCATGCCGCTTTTAACCACTTTCAGGTCCGTTTGCGCGACGAGATCGGTGGTGTCTGTGGCGCTGTCGTTGATTGAGTTGGTGTCTACCATGCCAGCCGGCGGCGCGACGGAAGCAGTGTTGCTCAAGACGCCGGAATCGTCGCTGGCGATTGTGCCGGTTGCCGTGAAGGTGGCTTCGCCGCCTACAAGCAGGTTGACGGTAGCGTTGATGCTGCCTGTGCCGCTGGCCGTGTCGCAGCCAGATCCGGCCGTCGCCGAACAAGTCCAGGTCACACTGCCCAAAACGCCGGTAAAGCTATCCGTAACAGTCGCGCCGGTCACATCGCTTGGGCCGAGGTTGCTGACGGTGATGGTGTAGGTGTGCGATGCGCCGGGAACGGCCGTGCTCAACCCATCCGTCTTGGCAATCGCCAGATCAGTTTCGCCAAAATTGAAGTTGTTGTAATCCAACAGGTACATACCGCCTTCCACATCGGCCACATAAATGGCCCCGGCAATGGTCACGCGGGAGGCAAAACCGGCGGTGTTGTAGTAACCTGCCTTGGTGGGCGCAGTCGGGGTACTGATGTCGACGACAATCACGCCATCAGAACCACCAGCTACCACGGCGCGATTCCCCACCACGGCCACGTCTAAAGCCAGCGGCAAATCGACGCCTGTCAATTCACCTACCTGGCTGATGTTGTTGGGGTCGCTGATGTCGATGACCTTCAAGCCGCCGTCGTCGGCCGCCAGATAAGCATAACTGCCCACCACATCCACATCCCAGGCGGCTCCGGTCGCCAGCGCTAAAGAATCGGCCACCGCCGGGCTGGCCGGGTTGCTAACATCGACCACAAAGAAGCCGTCCAGATCAGCCGCGATGTAGGCATAATTCCCGACAACGTCCACGCCGACGGCGTAGGGCAAGTCTGGCGAGCCCAGGCTGCCAGCAAAGGTCGGATTCAAAGGATCAGAGATGTCGGCGATGAAGAGGCCTTCCAGGCTGTCGGCGAGGTAGGCATAATTGCCGCTGAGAGCGACGTCGACGGCAACGTCATTGGTGAGGAGAGAGGCAACGGCCGTTAGCGAACCCGGCGCGCTCACATCCACCACCTGCAATCCGCCAAACGAATCGGCGGCAAACGCATAATCACCGGCAAGCTGTACGTTGAGCGCATAATCTGCCAGCGCAGCAGCATCAGCCTTCACAGGGGCCGTTCGGTTGGCCGCGTTTGTGCTGGCCAGACCCATTAAGCCATCCGCGCTAAACGCATATGGGCTGGTCTGGGAAACCGCCACGCCATTCACTTCGCCCAGCGATGCAAAACGGCCGATGATATTGGGATTGCTCACCACACTAAAATCGATGATGCTCATTCCTGCCCAACTATCGGCCACGTAAATACGATTATTTCCGGCGGCCAGGGCCACCGCGTAACCCTCTGTATCTACGTTTGGCGGTGTAAAGGGCACTGGGTTGGCCGGATTCACAGCATTAAACAAGCGCACACCGGCTGTATCGTCAGCCACGAACACATAATTGCCGAAGTAATCGACATCCAGCGCCTGCCCGGCCGTGGCCGGATTGCTGAGGGAAACCATCAGCGCCGGGTTCGAAATGTCGATAATGTGCAGCCCGCCGCCGGTATCGGCGACATAGGCGTGTACACGCGTCGCATTGACGGCGATACCCTCAGCATAATCGGCCAATGGCAGGGTGGTTTCCAGGCCAAACAGCGGCGCGATTTCGTAAGACTCGATGCCGGCCGTGCCGGCAGCAACAAAGGCGTATATTTCACCCAGACCGCCACTCACCAAACCTACATCACGGGCGCTGTCGCCGGTGGGTGCGGCATTGACAAAAGCCGGGGTAGCCGGGACGCTAACGTCCAGCGCCACGAGACCGCCGGTATCAAACGCAACCGCAGCATACGTGCCATACACGTCTACTGCCAAGGCATAATCGGTGGTATCGGCCGTATTGTAATTGGAAACAAAAGTGGGTTTGGTTGGGCTGCCAGGGTTGGTCACATTCAAAATAAACATCCCCGCGTTTCCGGCGGCAACAAAGATATTGCCGGATGCATCGGGGATCGTGATCTCTTCGACGATGGCATCCGGGCCGCCTAAAACTGACAAGGGATCGGATTCTTGAACAACAACCGGATTGGCCGGATTGGTGAGATTGAGAATGACAACTTTGGGGCCAACGCCGAGATAAGCATACTGACCATAAAAAGTCACGGCGCGCGAGTCGCCGCCAATTTGGGATACATAGTCTACATTGTTGGCATCGATAGCCCTCACCAGGGCCAATCCACCGAGCGAGAGGAGGGCAATGATGATCAGGATTGCAGCAAATGCCCTATAGGTACGATGGCTTTTCATAATTTATCCTCATTAAAAGCGCTGTGCCGGAGTATTGCGGCTCCGGCACAGCGAATCTAACAGTATCGTTTAACGACGCGTCCGAACGTCAATCGTCTCAGAGTTTTGGCTGCATCCAGCCGTGTTGCAAGCTCTTACGTAGTACCAATATCTGGTATTGGCATTCACGGAACGGTCATTGTAGGTGCTGATATTGACGCCGGTTGTGCCGATAGGGGCGAACGTAGCGCCGTCTGTGCTGCGGAAAATCTCGAAGTAGGTTTCATTGGTCGAGTTATCCATCCAGTCCAGAGTGACCCTGTTTTTCTGTACGCGAGAGGCCAGGAGTTGAGATGGCGCGCCCGGGATTTCGGTGCCGATAACGGCCGTTGCCACATTCGTATATGGCGATACAGCCGACCCACCACCGGCAAACGCCTGTACCCGGTAAGAGTACGTGGTTTGCGTACCAACAGTCGTGTCTGTGTAGGTGGTGATGTTTGCGCCATTGACAGTGGCGATTCGCGCCCAGACAACGTCTGGACCTGTGCCGTTGGCTCGTTCCACATAGAAGCCTTGCTCGTTGTTGGCATTATCTGTCCAGGTAAGCAAGACTTGCGGTCCGGCCTGAACGGTGGCTACCAGATTGGTTGGCGCAATGGGCGCAATGGCTGGCGTCGTGACCGTGGCGCTGTTTGAGGCAGCCGAGGAACCGGCCGTGTTGTAGGCAAAGGCGCGGTACCAGTAGGTGGTGGAGGGCACGGCCGTTGTGTCGCTGTAGCTGGTCGCATTCGGGTTGGCTACCACAAAGGTTGTGGTCCATGGGCCGTTCGGGCCGGTGGTATTGCGCTCGATGCGATACCCGGTGACCAGACCGCTGGCCGCGCTCCAACTCAGGTCTACGCGGTTGCCGCTGATGGCTGTGGCTCCCAGCGTGCCGACCCAGGTGGGCAGACCGCCGGTGCTGGCCGTTACCGGAATGTCCCAGGTGGATTGGCCAATGTCGTTATAAGCCGCCACGCGATAGTTGTAGGTCATGCCTGGGAGAACGCCTGTGTCTGTCCAGGCATTGCCGCCTGTCGCGCCGCCCGGCGTCTGGCTGGGGATGCGGGCCACTTCGTAGAAATCGCCCATCACCGGCACATCTTGCCGCTGGATAATAAAGCCAATTTCCAATTCGGCCTGATCGAACCAGGACAATTCAACGGAGTTTGGCGTGACGCCAACGACTTTGGTGTTCATGGGATTCAAGGGCAGATCAATGGGCGTGGTAATAATCGCCAGCGGAGAATCGGCGCTGTCGCCTTGCCCGTTGAAGGCCACAACCTTGAAGCCGTAGGTTTTGCCAATGTTCATGGCGTCGTTGACGAGTGTTGTGCCGTCATAGACAACAGCCAGTCTGTCCCAGGAAGCGGTCAGGTCGCTGGCGCCGTAGCGGATCCAGACTTCGTAACCATCGGCGGCGGGGACAGCCTCCCAATCCAGTTGAACGGCGAAGGGGTTAAGAGAGATTGCCGTTAACCAACTTGGCGCTGCGGGAACGGCCGTGAGATCGCTGCTGTCACTGCCGACAGGATAGGGACTGCCCTTGCCGGTCAATAACCAGGTCGCGTAAGCTACGCCACCCCAGTTATCCTGAAGCCCTTCCGTACCATCCAGCGACGTCATGATGTCGAAGTCGGGGATGTTGTCGCTGAGGTAGTTGGGGGTTAATGGGTAATTCGGGTCCAGTAAGTTTGGCGGACCTTCCGGGCGAACGTTCAGGCCCAGAGCGGCGCTTTCGGTGCGCAGATGCTCCATAAATTCGCGGGTATGGGTTTGCCAGTAAGCAGTCGCCGAAGCCGTCAGAGCGGAGCCGGACGGGGCGGCGAACCGGTACGTAATGACGTCCCAATTTTGTCCGTCCGGGTAACGACCGAAGTCTTCACGCGGGGCTTTGGTGGTGGGATCGTCGTAGGTCACGAATTTGGTGCCGGCGGCGCTGTAGTCAGCGTAGGTGAAACCGGCTGGGGGAATGCGGTTGTCGAACAAGACCGTGGTGTTAATCAGGTTGACGGACATCACATAATTGCCCGTGCCGGCATCCAACGAGCCAGTCCGCTTTTCATAGATCATGACCTGGTTGTCGACGGTCGCGTCGATGACATTGGTCAGGGCGCGGTCGTCCAACTGCAAACTGGTGGGGTCGTCATAGAGTTGCGCTGCGGCTTCGTCGTAGTATCCGGAAACGTAGACCGGGGCGCCATTGGCGTCTGCGACGGTGAGGCTGACAAACAGGCGACGGCCGTCGGGATAACCGGTAGGAATGCGATGCCCGGATTCGTTGGTAACCTGAACCTGAACTTCATAGATACCCGGCGATACTTCAACCGGTGCGCTCAATACGTCCAACTTCACAGCTTCCAACATTTCAACTTCTGCATTGCGCTGGGCGCGTGTCCACATGGTATCGCGCGAAGAAAGCATACCGGGGAAGATACGTACATCATTACCTGTCACCGCCCCGATTACTTCCAGGTCTACTTCGGGATAGAGGATGGACATCATCATGGGTAATTCACGGTTAGATCCCTGGAATTTGTGGAAAGCGGTACCGCCGTTCGGGTTGCGATCTTTGGCGTAGGGGAACCAACCGGACAACACGGGATCCGCATTTAAGGAAACCGGAATGTCGTCAGCATATTCGTGCTTCTGGGTCGGCATGTGGCAGTCCTGGCAGCGTTGATCGTCGCCACCGACGCCATCACCGAAGGAGCTGTAACGCCATTCTGTGTAGGTACGTTGTTCCGGCATCCCATGATTGAGTACCGGAATGGTCAGATCATGGCAGCCGCCACAGAACTCAGAAGTTCTGATGAAATCTCCCTCGAATGTTGTATGTTCCGGCGAGAACGCCTGACCCTGGTAATTGTAGGAACCATCCGGGTTTTGCGGCGGACCAATGGGCGCTTCAAAATGCAGAGGCACAGAGCCGTCCGGCGCAAAAGCGGGCTGCCCGCTGGCGTCTATGCCGCCAGGCAACTGCCAACCAGGTGGGTAGACACCGTAAGCCTGACCGGTGTAGTTGGTACCGGCCAGAGGTATGTCGCTGAAATAGATTTCGGCCGTGCCGGGGTATTTCCCACCGTAGGTCATGCCATCATTGATCTGGAAAGTGGCGTCGCCATACGGGTTACCGGCAACGGGACCTTGAGGATAGGCAGCCCCGGTGTGTGGCCAATCGCTGATGCCGGCCATCATGTTCCAGACGGGATCGTTGGGGTCCAGATCGGCGCGCTGCATTTCAACGCCGCCGATGGTGCGGTGGCAGAATTCGCAGAGGATGCCTTCGCCATCGGTGGAGAGGACGATGCTGTTGATGGCGTTGCTGGTGTCGGCCATTCCAGCCAAATTGGGGTCTGTACGGCCGGAGTACCAGGCATTGGGGCTGTGGCAGCGTACGCACACATTACCTGCGCCATCTTCGCCGGTCAGGTTGAGGACTGTTTGGTTTACAATCTGCTGATTGGCGCGGAAGATGGGGTCGCGGAAAGCATTGGCGTGGGCGGAACCGGCCCAGTTGGCAAAGTGCCCGGCTTGTTGATCGATGGTGCCGCCATGGCAAGCGCCACACGTTACCACAAATTCAAAGGTGTTGTAGGGAGCCGGGAAGGTGATGTTGGTTAATTCTTGTTCTTGTGTGCCGGGATTGGGCACGGACACGTTGTCGGGTGTGGGGCGGCCGCCGGGCACGTCCGCATAGCTGACGCTAATGACGGCGAGCATGGCCACCATCACAACCAAGACGAGCAGGATGAGCCTGCTCCTGGGGTTACGGATGGGCAAACTGGATGTGATGCGATCTTTTAAGTGTGACATTAGTTTCCTCCCTCAGTTTCTGCTGTGGCGGGGGTTAACAGGTAATC
Organism: Chloroflexota bacterium; assembly: GCA_029559155.1. Lineage (GTDB taxonomy): Bacteria > Chloroflexota > Anaerolineae > Promineifilales > Promineifilaceae > Leptovillus. The sequence continues at coordinate 19,864 of JAKQCM010000216.1, read as the reverse complement.
GCCGGAAAGCTGGAAGGCCTCGTTGAAACGGGTGTTGCCGATTATCGCGGCTTGTGGCGGTTGGCTTTGGATGGTTTCGCCAGGGGCGGCGAAGCGCACGGGCTGGCTCAGGAATTGCGCCTGGCCTTCTTTGGTCAGAGGGTTGTAATCGAGTTCGAGGTTGATCACGCCCTTGAATGTGTGAGGCCCGTAGCGGTATTGGGTGACTTCAGCCGTGGCATTGGCGTCGGTAATTTTCCATTCGCCGTGGATATACCATTTGCCTGCTTTTTGTCCGGGCATATCTTTGGCCGGTGAAAAGGCGGACATTTGTATTTCCAGAATGCCTTTGGTGAAGTTTGGATAATCGGGGTTGGTGGCGATGGCTTTGATGACAAACCCATCCTGGAGTGTGCCTTCGGTGATAACGGCCGTTCGCCCGGGATGAGCCACGTACGCTTCGGAGATACTCCAGCCGATTTCCTTCAAAAATTCAAACTGCCCTTTGATGCTCACCGGCCGGACAGGCGCCGAATCGACGACCGGTCGCTGATCAGTTGGCGCTTTTGTGAGGGCGACGGTCTGGCTGAGACCTTCTCTGAGGGTCTCGGCAAGCATATTGGGTGGAGCAGCCAGAACTGCTACCAGGAGCAGCACGCCAAACCCGAGTATGGCCACTGCTAAACGAAACTTCTTTCTATGGGGCATAGTATCCTCCTTGGTTAATTTGTGACTGATTAGCCCGCTTATCTTCAATAAAAAATTTGATACAAAGTGCACAAGGGTAATTATTAAGGAAAACAGGCGTTCTGAACGTTCCGGTTCATTCCGAATTGTTGGGGCAATCTTCACAATTGAGGGAGGGGTTGGGGGACGGAGCTATACAGACCCCAAGGGTTTACTTGTGAGAATTTGGATGATAGGGGTATCAAACCCTTGGGGTCTATCGATGAGTTGGGGGAGGTGAGAAATCAGGGGTGAAAGAGCGCGCTGCCTGCAAGCGCTTTGTCGATTTGGCAAAGCAAGCTGGCTGGGTTGATGGGTTTAACGAGGTAACTGCTGACGCCGAATTGGCGGGCGCTAACGGCCGTTTGCATATCGGAACAAGAGGTCAGCACAATAATCGGCAGGGTAGGCGAAAACCGGCGAATGGCTCCTAACAGCAGAAGCCCACTTTGCGCCGGGATGTCTATTTCCAGAAGGAGGAGTTTGAAACGGCCGTTTGCCAGACAATCCACCACTTCTCGGCCCGGCCGTGTGGCCCGAACTTCATAACCACCATACTCTAACAAATGCGTCAGCGTTATCCGGACATTGGCATCTGAATCGGCAATCAAGATATGTGGTGTGTACACTTCAATTTTCTCCCTGATCCGATTCCAATTTTGCCTTGCCGACCCATGGTTTGCGAGTACTAATTGTTTAATTCGCTTCCCATAATCGATCCAAAGCAAGCAGCACGCTAAACTTAGCGTGCGTTGCTTGAATCATATTTCTTTTTTAGGGAAAAATTGTTTGGGGTTGTGGGTAATTGTTGAGGTATTATGCGGCTCAAACCCCCATTTGGAGCGATTTTCTCAACAAACCAGCCGGTATCCAATGCCCCGAATGGTGATGATGATCGACGGGCGGCGAGGATCCTCTTCCAGAGCCTTACGCAGTTCGTGAATTCGGCCGCGAGCCAGATCGTTTGCTTCAATTTGCGTCAAGTCATATCCCTGCGCTTCCTGTACCAGGGCTACATAACCAATGGTTTCCGGCGCGTGCCGCATTAGCGCCAGCAAATAATCAAACGAGGTGGGCGTCACATTCACAATTTGCCCATCGGAAAATATCTGCCGGGCGATGAGGTCTATGGTAATTTTGCCGCAATGTAAGAAGCGTTGATTGGCTGCCTGAGCCTCTTTTTCTCCAGGTGAAACGGCCAACGAATCATTGCTGCCTTCCAGCTGCGCCAACAAGCTTTTCATTTCTTGTACAATATCCTGAGAAGAGTTGGGGCGTTTGCTGAGGAGTATATTCACCCGATGCAAAATATCGATAGGATTGATGGGTTTAAACAGGTAATCGTTGGCCCCTTTGCGCATGGCTTCGATGGCCGAATCCAACGATGCGTAGGCGGTCAGGATAAGGATGGGCATGCGGGGATGAAGCTGGCGAATTTCTGGCAGCAAGTCTAGCCCGCTTTTTTCGGGCATGCGGATGTCTAAAAACATGATATCGAAGGGGCGTTGGCGTAAGTAAGTCAGGGCCTCGCTGGGAGCGGCGGCCGAATAAACCTGGTACCCTTCATCACGCAAAATGACGGCGAGGGTTTCGCGCAAGTTTTGTTCGTCATCAACTATCAAAATGGTAGATGATTCAGGCACTAATGGCTCCTTGTGATGTTTGATTTGTCGGATCGTTACGGCCGTTACACGGCAACCAGATAGTAAAAACCGCCCCATGGTGTGGCAATTCAGCATTCTCCACGGTAATCTGCCCGCCATGATTTTGCACAATATCGTAACAAATTGCCAAACCGAGGCCAATCCCAGACTCTTTGGTCGTAAAAAACGGCTCAAACAAATTGGGGATTACTTTCGCATCCAGTCCTGGCCCGGTATCCTGCAATTGTAAACCAACCCGATCTGTTTCCAGATCATACAAGATGCGTAAGGTGAGTTCGCCGCCATGTGGCTGCATCGCATCCACGGCGTTAAGCGAAATGTTCAATAACACCTGTTTGAGCTGATTGGCGATTCCCATCGTCGTAAAATCGGCTGGAATCGAAGACGTGTCTACCACCCAACGCACATGATTCTGCTGAAAATGGGGCTGCAAAATCGCCTGCGTCTCCTCAATAAGCTTTTGCACCGAAAAAGGCGCAATGTCCTGGCTGCTGCGCGGGCGATACACTTCGCGCAGCTGTACCACCAGATCAGACAGGCGACCGGTCTCGGAAGACGCCATCTCCAAATAAGTGGAAATGGGATGTTCTTCGGTCACACGCCGCTGGCTGATGAACAAACAATTCTTAATGGTTTGCAGCGGATTGTTCATCTCGTGGGCTACAGAGGCAATCATTCGTCCCATGGCGGTTAATTTTTCGGTTTGAATCAGGCGCTGGCGCATGGCTTGTTCCTGGTTCAACAATGCTTGCAGGTTTTGGTGCATTTGGGCGTTGTGGATGGCCAAAGCGGCCTGAGAAGCCAGCGCCTCCAGGCGGCGCAAAATGCTTGTGTCGAAATGTTTGAGCTGACTATGATGGGCAATCAGGAAACCGATGGTCTGCTGCCCCACACTCAGGGATGCAACCGCCATCGTTTCTGGCAAAGTTGGGCTGGTTTCTTCCTGATGGGCGGAAAAATCTTTGAGTTCTACCAGAACGGGTTTGCTGGTCTGAACCATCCATTCATACTGGGTGTCGGTTAGAAGCGCTGGAGCGGCATCGTCTGTGGCAAACAGATGGATAGATTGGGCAACGGCCGTTGCCAGAGTCGATTGGCGCCATTCAGAACCATCCGCACCCAATAAAATCGTCGCTTCCTCACAAGATACCACCTGTTGGCACTGCTGCAAAACCATTTTTAGCACATCGTTAAGCTGCAAGCTCTGGCTAAAGACTTTGGCTGCCCCCACCAACGCCTCGGCAATTTGCCGCTGCGAACGTTCGGATTGATACAGGCGCGAAGATTCGATGGCAATTGCCGCCGACGCCGCCAACCGCGACAAAGCAACCTCGTCATTAGACGAAAAGGCAAACGGCTTCAGGCTGCGAATGCTAATGGTGCCCAATTCGCGCTCGCCATTGGCAATTAAGGGCGCGACCAACAGCGCGCCAGTCGACCAGGAGTATTGAATCCCCTCGGTTTTTACAGCCTCCAGATCAGGGTAAGCCATAATGGACTGCGTGGATAACGCCTGGCTCAACAAACTTTCGCGCAAATCAACAAAAAGCGTCATCAGGCTGGGTTCGGTGACGCCGCTCCAGATAACAGGGGTCAACATATGCTCCTGCTCGTCGGCCAGATGGATGACCACCTGATCCATTTGCGGGATGAGCACCTGAGTTGAATCGGCGATAAGCTGCAGGAGTTTGTCCATTTCCAAACTTTCGTTCAGGGCCTGATTGATCGTCGCCAGGGTTTCTGTTTCGCGCAGTTGGCGCTGAATGCGGGTGTGTTGGCGGGCGTGGTTGATGGCCACGGCCGCCCAACTGGCGGCAGCCAGAATCAGGCGGCTGTCTTCATCATCGAAGGCGTTTTGCTGGCTGTGGATGGCTTGCATGAGGCCGATGGTTTCCTGGCCTACTCGCAGCGGGACGAGCATGAGAGCGCGTTGGGGATCGTAACAAGGATAAGCGCAGTTTTTGAGGTAGAAAAGACAGTCAACGGCCGTGGACAAATACGGCCGTTCCGCAGCCAACACCGGTGCCAACAGCTCATCGTCAATCGGAATGCGCTGCCCCTTCAAATAACCAAACCCCAACCCGCCGGTCGCCTGACAAACCAATTCCTCGCCCTCGCGCAATAAAATGGTCAGGCACTCGGCGGCCAGCAGCGGCATAATTTGTTCCACGATCCGGCTCAGAACCACGTCCATTTCCAGACTGGAAACCAGCGAACGGCTCAGTTGGCTCAACGTTTGCAGCTCTTGATTTTGTTTGGAAAGCTGGAATTCCGCTTTTTTGCGGGCGCTGATGTTCCGCACCATGCTGGTCAGGCCAGTCACCCGACCGTTCTGATCTTCAATGACCGAAGAACTGATTTCCACGGGCAAAAGCTCCCCGTTGATATTGATGATTTCGTATTCGGAGCTGCGCGTCGCCCGGTTAGAAAGCAGTTGTTGAATGTTGTTTTGCGCCTGAAAACGACCTTCGGGCGTCAGAAATTCATGGGTTCTGTGGCCGATGAGCGTCTGAGGGCTTTCTGCGCCGGTCATTTGGGCCATTTGTTCATTGCAAAACAAAATTTTGCCGTCCAGACTGGTGAGCAAAATGCCGTCAGGAGATGTTTCCACCAGACTGCGGTAGCGTGTTTCGCTGTCTTTTAACTTTTGCTCCACCTCTTTGCGCTGGGAGATGTCTTGTTTGATGGCGATAAAGTGAGTGATGGCTCCATTCCCGTCTCGCACTGGGGCGATGGTTTGTTCTTCAGTGTACAAACGGCCGTTCTTATGCCGATTTACAATTTCACCCGACCACACCTGCCCGGCCAGAATGGTTTGCCACAAAGTCTGGTAAAATCCGTCCTTATGCTGGCCAGATTTCAATTGATTCAGACTGGAACCCACTATTTCATCGCCTGAATAACCGGTCATGGCACAAAAGGCCGGATTGGTCCATTCGACACGGCCGTTGCGATCCGTAATCACGATGCCATTGGCCGCCGCTTCTAACGCGGCCGTTTGCAGGCGAATCTTTTCCTCTGTCACCCGCTGCTGCGTCACATCACGAATCAACAACACCCGATAGGTTGGCTCGCCGTTGTTGGAATGAATCCGCGACACAGTCGTTTCCACAACACAGGCTTGCCCATCCCGGGTCTGAAAAACTGTTTCCACCCGAACATGACCCTTTTGTGACAGCCGACGCTCCAATTGCTGCGCCCAGATTTGATACGTCTCCGGGTCGGCAAAACACACGTCAATTCCCTTGCCCACCATCTCCTCAGACGAATAGCCCAACACCTCCGACACCGATTGATTGGCTAACAAAATCTTCTGCGTCCGATCATTCAGGACGAATACAATTTCGCCCAGACTAGAAAATGTCTTCTCCAACAAGGAAAGCGACGCGGTCAGCGATTCCTGTGTCTGCTGCAAAGCCTTAAGCGAACTTCGCAGCGGCCGAAAAGAAAAGGAGTAAATCATCGGAAACACCAGAACGGCCAAAATCGTCGCATCCAGCACGGTTTCCATCACATGGAACGGCAGAGCCAGCGGCTCATTGAGCAGCACCTCAATTAACAGCATCACCAGCAGCTCGGTTACATAGATGGCTACCAGCGTAAACAACAACAGCCGTTTAGGCGACAAGTTGTGCAGCAGCTGCGAATACTCGCCAGTGAACAATTTATCCCGGACGTTTTTCCCAGAATCCGATTCCACAGCCATTCGGTTCATAAATTTTTACACCCAGCTCTTTTTCGCCGTCGCGACACTCAGGCCAACCTCATAAAAATCAGAATGCAAACAAGACCACAATGACAATTTTATCTTAACATGCCACTTACACTTACTGCTGAGTTTCATTTTACAGTAAATATCTCACGGCCGTTCATCAAATATTTATCCTCACCGCCGACAAAATTGACAGTAGGTGTCAGGATTCGCAGGTAAACTGATCATAATTGTAACGTTTAAGTCTCGGAAGAGGTGACACCATGACACAATTTCAATTAACCGCGCCATACGAACCAACCGGCGACCAGCCCACGGCCGTTTCCGGCCTCGTCCATGGGTTAGCCAACGGACTGCGCCATCAGGTGCTGCTGGGCGCTACCGGAACCGGCAAAACTTTCACCATTGCCAACGTCATCCAACAAACACAGCGCCCCACCCTCATCATGGCCCACAACAAAACCCTGGCCGCGCAGCTCTACAGCGAATTCAAAAGCTTTTTCCCCCACAACGCCGTCAGCTACTTTGTGAGCTACTACGATTATTACCAGCCGGAAGCCTACATCCCGCGCACCGACACCTACATCGAAAAAACCACCGAAATCAACGCCGAAATCGAGCGCATGAGGCTGGCGGCCACTCAGGCTCTGGCGACGCGGCGCGACGTAATTGTCATCGCCAGCGTCAGCGCCATTTACTCGCTGGGCGATCCGGTGAAATATCATCAGGCGCACCTGCACTTGCAAACCGGCCACATCGCCCACCGCGACAAAACGCTGCGCCGCCTGGTGGATATTTATTATGAACGAAATGATTATGAACTGAGTCACGGCCGTTTCCGTGTCCGCGGCGACGTGTTAGAAATCCAGCCGCCGCACGGCGAAACCATTTACCGCATCGAGTTTTGGGGTGAAGAGGTCGAACGTATCAGCGAAATCGACGGCCTGACCGGCGAACTGCGCCGCGAGCTGCCGGAAATTATGTTTCACCCCGCCCGTCATTTTGTCACCGAAACGGATGATGTGGCCACGGCCGTTACCCGCATCGAAGCCGAGCTAGAAGAACAATTAGCCCATCTCAACCGGCAAAACAAACTGCTGGAAGCATACCGCCTGGAACAACGCACGCGCTTCGACCTGGAAATGCTGCGCGAAATGGGCTATTGCAACGGCAGCGAAAATTACGGCCGTCACTTCTATGGCAAACCGGCCGGCGCGCCGCCCTGGACCCTCTTGGACTACTTCCCCGACGATTTCCTCCTGGTCGTCGACGAAAGCCACATGACCCTGCCGCAAATCCGCGCCATGTACCACGGCGACCGCCAGCGCAAACAAACGCTGGTTGATTTTGGCTTCCGCCTGCCCAGCGCCCTGGACAACCGCCCGCTCACCTTCGACGAATGGGAAGCGCGGCTTTATCAGGTCATCTACACCACCGCCACCCCTGGCCCGTATGAACGCGAACACAGTCAAAACACCGTCGATCAAATGATCCGCCCCACCGGCCTCGTCGATCCGCAAATCAGCGTCCGGCCGGTGAAAGGGCAGGTAGATGATCTGCTCTTCGAAGTGCGCCGCCGCGTCGATAACGGCCAGCGCGCCCTCATCACCACGCTCACCAAGCGCATGGCCGAAGACCTGGCCGCTTATCTGGCCGAGATGAACCTGAACGTCCATTATCTGCACAGCGAAGTGGAAACCCTGGAGCGCATCGAAATCTTGCGGGATTTGCGCCGGGGCGTCTATGATGCTGTCGTGGGCATCAACTTGCTGCGTGAAGGGTTAGACTTGCCGGAAGTGTCGTTGGTGGCCATTCTGGACGCCGACAAAGAAGGCTTTTTACGCTCCGACACGGCGCTTATCCAGACAATTGGCCGCGCCGCCCGCCACATCGAAGGCGCAGTCATCATGTACGCCGACCGGGTGACGGCGTCCATGCAGCGGGCTATCGACGAGACGAACCGCCGCCGCGAGAAGCAAATCGCCTACAACACGGCCCACGGCATCACGCCGCAAACCATCGCCAAGCAAATTGGCGAGCTGGATTGGCGGAAGGGGAAGGTTGATGAGGGGGAAACGGCCGTCGCCGAACCCGCCGCCTATTCCCCCGCCGACCTGCTTCATCAACTGGCGCAATTGGAAACCGACATGAAAACGGCCGCTCTCATGCTGGAGTTTGAACGCGCCGCCGCCCTGCGCGACCAGATCATCGAACTGCGCGGCCAACTCGAACCGGTTTAAAGACAATTACACGGATACCATTGTTTTATCCGCGAAAATCCGCGTCATCCGTGTACCAATCTCCTTGCAAAATGGAAGGGAGTCATGAACATTTGTATTCGCAAAGCGGTAGAGGAGGATGCACGGCCGTTAACGGCCGTTTCCCGGCAAGCCTTCAACCACGATATCCACTACGGCGCGCCACAGGTTGGCGGCCCGCCCGGCTACGACACGGTCAACTGGCAGCTGCGTATGATTTTGACCTGTGATTATTACAAAATAGAAGATGAAGACGGCCGTTTGCTCGGCGGCATCATCGTCTACCCCAAGGGCTACCGGCAAATGGAACTCGGGCGCATATTTGTGCACCCCGACTGCCAGAATCAGGGCATCGGTGCCCAGGCTTTTCGCTTTCTGGAAGAAACATACCCGGAAACCGACCGCTGGACGCTGGATACGCCCGCCTGGAACACGCGCAACCGCCACTTCTACGAAAAAATGGGCTACCGCCTGACCGGAGCCGAAGGGCACGGCGGCGTCTGGTACGCCAAACAAACCGGCGGCAACGAATAAACAAAGCCGCGCATTGTCCTTCTCCAGGAAGACCCTAAGGGTTTGCTCTTGAACCCTTAGGGTCTTGTGAACTATGGCGCGATGATCAGGAAACGGCCGTTTCCACCCGCGCCATCTCGTCATGATCCGGCAAAATAATCTCTGCCTTACGAATCACCGGGAACAGGTAGCCGCCCAATCCCACCAGCGCCGAAGTCAGCCCGGCAAACACAAACAAGAGCGAAATCCCCGCCCCCGCACCGCTGCCCACCAGCCAGGAAAAACGATCCACCAGGCTGCCGCCCGTGCGCATGGCCGGTTCTAACCAGCCATCCGTCAGGGGAATTACCAGCAAATTTGCCAGCGGAACCACCGCCCAGGCAATCACCCGGCGCACGGAAAACACGCGCCCCTGAACATCCGGGGCTACTTTCGCCTGCCAAATAGCCTGGTTGGAGCCGTTGATAATGGGCACTAGCAAGTTGCCCAAAAAAGAAGCCAACGCCCAGATGGGCCAGCTTTGGCCAATGCCCATGAGCATCAAGCCCAACACGCCGCTGCCAATCCAACCGGCCAACACGCCATGAACGCGCGGCTTTGGTCCGCCCCAGGTGCTCATCAACACACCACCCAACACGCCGCCAATCGCCCCGGCCGACATGATCCAGGCAAAAAGCTGCGCGTTTTGGTTGGTGCGGTACAAAATCATGGCCGCCAGCGCGGTAAAGGCCAGCGTGGCAAAGAAGTTGCCGATGAAAAAGACGATCTGCAAACCCAAAAGCGACGGCCGTCGCCAGATATACACAAAGCCATAAGCCGATTCTCGCCAGAAATTGCCCTGGCCCTGCTGGCCCTCCACCGTGCGCGGCGGGTCTGGCACAAAAATAAACAACAAGGTTCCCACGGCAAATAGAAACGTCACCACGTCTATGAGCAAAATGCCTTGCAGCCCCACAAACCCCAACATCGCCCCGGCCATAATCGGCGCAAAAATGTTTGACCCCGATTCGGCCAGCATGACCAGACCGCTGGCACGGCCGTACTGCGCTTTGGGCACCATCATGCTGATAGCCGCAGAATAAGCCGGCCACTGCAGCGTCTGAAACGCGCCGTTAATGGCGTTGGTGATATACAGGTCCCACACTTCCAGATTTCCGGTCCAGACCAACAACAAAACCACAATCGTTGTCGCGCCGGCCGCCAGATCGCTCACAATCATCATCTTTTTGCGGCTGTTGCGGTCCACAATCGTCCCGGCGAACGGGCTGAACAAGATGAGCGGCAGCGTAAAAGCCAGCCCCAACAACGCCAGCTCCTGCACCCGCTCCGTCTCCCCAAATATGTAGATGGGCAGCGCAAATCCGGTCATTGCACTGCCCAGCAAAGAGACAAACTGACCAATCCACACAACCAGGAAACCCTTCATACCAGTTGGTCTGTTCAATGAATTTTCTGTGTTCATCCAAATAGCTGCCTTTTAGAAATTGGGAGTTAGCATGAGGCGTGGTCCAAAATTCATCATGCCTTACCACCTAGTCTTCTACTATAAATCTTCAACCAGTTGTCTGATAGATGTGCTGCGCCGGCGAACCCAAATAGGTAAACCAGACAATGACCAACCAAATCGTGCCAATAGCCAGGGATGCCAGGACGTCGCTGGGGTAATGCGCGCCCAGGTAGACGCGGCTTAGGGCAACCAATGGAACCCATAAAGCAAATAAAATCGCCCATCCCTGCCGCCGACGTTCCCAAAGCACGAGGGCCAGCAGCCCGTAGAACGAAATGGCCGACATGGTATGGCCGCTGGGGAAACTGTAGCTGTGTTCGACTACCAGTGGTGGGAACAAATCCGGGCGGGGGCGCGCAAACACAGTTTTCAGGAAACTGGCTAACAGAGCGGTTCCCACAAAAGACACAACGAATAACACGGCCGTTATCCGGTCACCGCGCCGCCAGAACCAAACGGCCGTAACCAACACCGGCAGCACAATCAGCGGCCCGGCCGTTTGCGTAACAAACCAGAACACTTTATCCAACCAGGGCCGGCTCAGGCTGTGGATGGCTAGCATCAACGTAGCATCCCAGGCGAATCCTTCGTTCAGCCACACGTCTTCGGCCAGTTCCAATAGCAGGATAACGGCCGTCAACAACAGCCCTAACGCAACCACCCAAACCACCAACTGCCGCCGTGATTGCGGCGCAAAGATTTGCTTCAATCTATCCGCTCTTCCATAACTGTCGTCCATAGCGCCATTGTAACCTCCTCCTGCGGGAAAACCTACGACCTTCGGCTCATCGGCTAAATTCAATCGCCTTCCGCCTCGACGAATACCCTCGACATTGGTACGATGAACACACAAGCAGCAAAAATCAAATGGGAGGTCAAGAAATGGCAGAAACGTATGATGTAATTGTGATCGGCGGCGGGATTATGGGGTGCAGCACGGCCGTTTCCCTGGCACAGCGCGGCGTTAAAGTTGCCCTGTTAGAGAAAAATCTCATCGGGGCCGGGCCGACCGGCAAATCATCGGCCATCATCCGGCAGCATTACTCCAACGAACTGACAGCGCGCATGGCCCTCTACAGTTTGCGCGTGTTTCAGAATTTCGAGGAGCAGGTTGGTGGGCACTGTGGCTTTACGCAGACTGGCTTCGTAGCCATTGTGGCCGCCGCTGATCAGGCGGGTTTGGAAGCCAATCTGGCTTTGCAGCGCCGGGTAGGCATCCAAACAGAAATGCTTTCGCTGGCGGCGCTGCAAGAACTGGTTCCCGGCCTGACAACGGCCGATTTTGTGGCCGCCGCCTACGAACCGGAAAGCGGTTACGCCGACCCATACCAGACGGTAACGGCCTATGCCCAAGCCGCCCGCCGGGCAGGAGTGGCCGTGAAGCAGGAAACGGCCGTTACCCGGCTCCACTTTTCCGGCGACAAAATCACCGGCGTAGAAACAAAAGACGGCCGTCTCTCCGCCCCCATCGTCATCAACAGCACCGGCGCCTGGGCGGCGCAGGTTGGGCGCCTGGCCGGGCTGGATTTGCCCATCAACGCCTGCCGTGTACAGGTGGCCTTCTTCCGCCGCCCACCCGGCCACGAAAAAGCCCACCCGGTCATCGCCGACTTCATCAACGCCACCTACTTCCGCTCAGAAACGGGCAATCTCACCCTGGTCGGCCTGATCGATCCCGGCGAAGCCGAGGCCATCGTGGACCCCGACCGTTTCCACGAAGGGGTGGATGACGGTTTCATTCTGGAAGCGGGCGAACGGCTGGTGGTGCGTTATCCGGCGATGGAGCAAAGCCAGAGCACGGGCGGATATGCCTCGCTGTACGCCATCACCCCTGATTGGCATCCGATTGTCGATGAGGTTCCGGCGGGCAGCGGCTTTTTTGTGTGCAGCGGCTTCAGCGGGCATGGCTTTAAGCTGGGGCCGGCCGTGGGCCGCATGATGGCGGACCGGGTGCTGGGCGTGGCTGAGCCGTTGTTTGATACGCAGATGTTTCGTTACGGCCGTTACGCCGCCAACGACCCGGTACGCGGACAGTACGAGTACAGCATTGTTGGTTAGGTAGCCATCGCTCCGCACTCTTATTGGCCAGTGCCCAACACTCACAGCGCGCCAAGGCCTGCCCAGAAACAAGCGTGCATCTTCTAAAAATGGATCGATCTATGGGATGGCGTCACGCCGCCAGAGCGATTCAGCCAATGGATGATGCCGGTGGAAATGCTGTTTTACGCCCTTTCATTTCATTTGGTGGGCTATCAGTCGCCCTGTTTATCCAGGGCGACTGACACGCTTTCACAAATAACGCACGAACTTATTTTGTTTATCGACCAAAATGGCTTTGGGGTTGAGGACAGGGGCGTCAGACAGCTCGTAGCCCATGATGATAATTTCGTCCCCGGCGTGAATGAGATGCGCCGCCGCGCCATTCATGCAAATCACGCCGGAGTCGCGCTCGCCCTTGATAATGTAGGTTTCCAGGCGCGCGCCGTTGGTATTGTCTACCACCTGCACACGCTCACCCACCCACAGACCAGTTTTCTCCAGCAGGGCTTCGTCGATTGTAATACTGCCGACGTAATCGAGATTGGCCTCGGTAACGGTGGCTTTATGAATTTTAGCGTGTAATACCCAACGCATGGGTGTGTCATTCTCCTTGAGCAAGAGCTAGCTCTGGCTTTCTTGCCAGAGCATATTATCAATCAGGCGGGTGCGGTGGAAGAAAACGGCCGTCGACAACACAGCTTCATCCGCCACCTCAACCAACTCCGCCAGCGTGCGTGGATGCGCCACGCTGATGTAATCCAGGCGGGCCAGCGGTTCGGCGGCGATCATCGCCTGCATCATGGCCCGCAGGCGGTTCGCATCGCGCTCGCCGGCTTGCAGCGCCGCCACGCCCGCCGCCAACGTGCGCGAGAGCACAGTGGCCCCCGCCCGCTGCGCCGGGTCCAGATATTTATTGCGCGAACTCATGGCCAGCCCATCCGCCTCACGCACCGTCGGGCAGATGATCATGTCCAGGTTGAAGTTGAGATCGGTCACCATTTGGCGCAGAACGGCCGTTTGCTGGTAATCCTTTTGCCCAAAATAAGCCCGTGTCGGCTGGATGAGGTTAAACAGCTTGGCCACAATCGTCGTCACGCCGCGAAAATGGGTCGGGCGCGACGCCCCTTCCAACACCCGCGTCACTTCCTCAACCGTCACATACGTCTGAAAACCGGCCGGATACATGATACTGTCGTCGGGTGTAAAAACCAGGTCCGCCCCGGCCGCTTCCAGCAAAGCCAGGTCATGGGGCAGATCACGCGGGTACGTACTCAGGTCTTCGGTGGGCGCAAACTGCGTCGGGTTCACGTAAATCGTGGCCGCGACAAAATCGTTTTCCGCCCTCGCCCGCCGTACCAGGGAAATATGCCCTTCGTGCAAAAAGCCCATTGTGGGAACCAGTCCCCACGTCGCCGCCGGCTGCTGCCAGCGCATATGGCGTATGTCTTGAATGTTGTTGGTTACTTTCATCATTTCCTTCTATGGGAGTGGAGATGGGAGATGGGAGATTAGAGATTGGCAGCGCACCAACCTCCAACCTCCAATCTCCAATCTCCAATCTCCAGTCTCCAATCACTAACTCTACTCTTCCCTAAAACCTTCCAGGTCCACGGCCGTTCCCCCCACTCCAATCCGCCAATCGGTAATCGGCTGACCGGCTTCCACTGTTTTGACCCAGTGGTAAAGGTGGGCGTTAACGGCCGTTGGCACGCCAACGCGCTGCCCGGCCTTGATAATCGCGCCGCAGATAGCCTCAATTTCCGTCTGTCCGCCGCGCCATATGTCTTGCAGCATGGAGGAATGGTTTTGCGCTGTGGCCTGGGCCACGGCCAGGGCGCGTTGGGCAGCGTCGGGATAGGGCAGCTGAATGCCTTGCGCGGCAGCAACCACGGCCGTTTCCCGCGCTGCGGCCATCATCACCTGTTTAAGCGCTTCTTCTTCGGCCAAAACGCCATTACGCACCTGGAGCACGGCCGTCAGCGGATTGATCGCCGCATTCACTGCCAGCTTGCCCCACACCAACCCCTGCACATCACGGGCAAGTTCCACCGTAAACCCGGCCGCCCGCAGGCAAGTCACCAACGGATCATAAAACAAATTAGACGCGGCCAACGCCAGGCTGATGGGACCATCGCCGGCGGCGCGCACCACGCCGGGGCGCACCATTGTCGCCCCCAGCGAGGTGACGCCCTGCACCACGCGCCACGCGCCGTAGGCCTGGGCCAAAATCTCCCAGTTGCCCAGCCCATTTTGCAGTGTCACGATGAGGGTGTCGGTATTTACCAGGGTGCGCAGGCGGCGCACGGCCGTTGCCGTCTGATAACTCTTTACCAGCACCAGCGCCACGTCTACCGGCGGCAGCAAAAGTGGTTCGTCGGTGGCGGTAAGCGAGTGGGTGTGGGAACGGCCGTCCGCCTCTACCAGCGTCAGCCCAGCCGCTTCAATCGCGTCCAACTGCTCCGGCCAGGAACCCACCATGGCCACGTCGGCCTGCTCCGCCAGCCGCAGCGCCATCAACGAGGCCAGCGCCCCTGTGCCGATAATGCCTATACGCAGCATATTTCTCCTAAATTGATACGTGATGCGTGAAGACCCCGGTCACGCATCACGCATCATTCAATTGATTTCCTGCTCAACCAGAATTAAAAACTGGGCCAATTCTTCGTCCGGCATGGCAAAGGTGTGGCTTTCGGCGGGAAACGTTTTCTCGGTCACTTCCTGGCGATACTGGCCCAGCGCCTGCAAAATCTGTTCGCCGATATGGGCATACTGCTTCACAAACTTGGGCTGAAATTTATCGAACAGACCAAGCAAATCATGGTAAACCAACACTTGCCCGTCGCAGCCCGCGCCTGCGCCAATACCGAGGGTGGGAATATCCAAGCGCCGTGAAATTTCGGCGGCGACCGGCGCCGGCACCGCTTCCAATACCAGGCTAAAACAACCGGCTTCTTGCAGAGCGAGGGCGTCTTGCAGCAGGGTGTAGGCGGCCACGGCCGTTTTCCCCTGCACCTTATACCCACCCAGGCTGCTCACCGACTGCGGCGTCAGGCCAATATGCCCCATCACCGGAATCCCAGCCTGGGTGATGGCTTGCACGCGGTCGGCCATTGCCCGGCCGCCTTCCAGCTTCACCGCCTCCATGCCGCCTTCTTGTAAAAAGCGACCAGCATTGCGCACAGCCTCTTCCACGCTGACCTGAAAAGACATGAAGGGCATATCACCCACCAGAAAAGCCTGTTTTGCGCCACGGGCCACCATACGGCCGTGGTGCAGCATCACCTCCATCGTCACCGGGTTGGTGCTGTCCAGCCCCATCATCACCATCGCCAGCGAATCGCCCACCAGGATGATGTCGATGCCGGCCTTGTCCACCAGCAGCGCGGACGAATAATCGTACGCCGTCAACATGGTGATGGGGCTGCCCTGTTGTTTCTTCGTTACTAAAGCGGGAATCGTTACTTTTTGCCGCACTTGTTCTGTTTGCGCGCTCATGCTTGCCTCAATCATCCACCGGCGAACGGTCAGGCATCCAGGCCCAACCATTCGCAAACTTGCAATGGTGTCATGCCAACACCAATCAATAATCCTTACATTCTATCAGATTGTCGTCTGTCTTCACCTGACTTTCAGCGATCTGTTATCTGTTTACGGCCGGCAAAAACTGCTCATACCATTTTAATCTATTTGTGGTACTATCCCTCTCGATGCAGTATAAAGATGTGCCTTCCGCAAACGTGAGTTGATTCCACCCAACAGATGTTCCGCAAAGGTATTTAGATATGAACACAGCCAGATCAGGCCCATTTTGGACGCCTGATACTGGTAAAAATTGGCAAACGGCCGTCACACTATCGACGCGCCGCAAAACGATAAACAAAGATAAGGAAAGAACAGAAGTTACAAAATTATGACGAAAAATTTGAAAATTATTCCCTTGGGCGGCCTGGGGGAAATTGGTAAGAACATGACATTACTGGAGTACGGCCGTAACCAAATTATCATCGACTGCGGGGTTATGTTCCCCGAAAGCGACATGTATGGCATCGACCTGGTGCTGCCACAATTCGACTACGTTGTCGAAAACCAGGATATTCTACGCGGTATTGTCCTCACGCATGGACACATGGACCACATCGGCGGTTTGCCCTATTTGCTGGAGCGTGTTAACGCCCCAATTTACGGCACTGCCCTCACCATTGGCATGGTGGAACGCCAATTAGAAGAAGCCCACGTGCGCGAACGCGCCACGTTAGAAGTTATCGACGACAAACAAACCCTGCACCTGGGGCCGTTTCGCATCAGCCCTTTTGCTGTCGCTCATTCCATTCCGGCGGCGGTGGGGCTGGTCATCGACACGCCCGTCGGAGCAGTGGTGCATACCGGCGACTACAAATTGGACGAAACGCCCACCGGCGGTCGCACAACCGATTTCAAGCGCCTGCGCCAGCTTACGCCCAACGGTGTGCTGGCGATGATGGGCGACAGCACCAATGCCGACCGCCCTGGCCGCACACCCACCGAACAACTGGTGGCCGACACGCTTGACCGCCTGTTCGCTGAAGCGACCAATTCGCGGATCATCATTGCCACGTTCTCGTCCGTGCTGGCCCGTTTGCAAGAAATCATGCGGCTGGCGGATAAATACGGCCGTAAAGTAGCCCTCACCGGCCGCAGCTTACAACAAAACGTCGAACTGGCCCGCGATTTAGGCTATCTGAAAGTGCCCAAAAAGCTCCTGGTCGACATCACCGACAATGTGCCGGATAACAAACTGGTCATCCTATCCACCGGATCGCAAGGCGAGCCACGCTCGGCGCTGAACCGCATGGCCAAAGGCGAACACCGCCAGATTCAGGTTCACGAGGGGGACACGATCATCGTCTCCGGCGGCACCATCCCCGGCAACGAGGAAGACGTAGGGCGCATGTTGAACAATCTGTTCACCCGTGGCGCCAACGTGATTTACGGACCGCTGGCGACTGTCCATGTCTCCGGGCACGGCAGCCGCGAAGATATGCGCATCATGCTGGAAACGGTGAAGCCGCGCTTCCTGATTCCGGTGCATGGCGAAGCGCGCCATCAACACCTGCACGCCCGCCTGGCGCAAGACAATGGCATGGCCGCTGAGGATGTGTTTATCTTACGCAATGGCTCCACCTGGGTAACAGATGGCGAAAAAGCGTGGCAAGAAAGCTCCATTCCCGCCGAATCGGTGTATGTGGATGGCTCGTTGGTTGGTGAAATTGGCGAACTGGTGATGCGTGACCGCGAACGGCTGGCGCAGGATGGGTTTGTCGTGGTTTACGTGCCCGTCGACAAGAAACACAAGCTGGCCGGCGAACCGAGTATTATCAGCCGTGGGTTCTTACGCATGGATACATCGGGTGAGTTGATGGAAGCGGCGCGGAAAGAGTTGAAGATACAGCTGAAGCGGAACGGCCGTAATCACGACGACACCGTACGCGAAACACTGCAAAACTTTTTCTACTACAAAACGCAATCTCGCCCGGTCATTTTGTCGAATATCGTCCGCGTCTAACCAGACACAGCCACAATCAATCGCCTGACGGCCGATCAATCTAAACGAAACAACAAGAGCGCCAGAGGTTTCCCTGGCGCTCTTTGTATTATCGGTAACGGTCTGACAAAACCTATTTGAAATTTTTGCCTCGTAGCCGCGGTATCCTTGCCGCGTATTTTCCAGAGCGCAGTAAGGACACCGCGCCTATCAATTCCCCGAATAAAAATCTGCGACACTTAATTTTTAAGCGGTTACGTCAGGTCTTCTCTGTGGTTCTATTCGAGCGTGGCTAACACATCGTCAATGAACTCTTGCCAAACGGGGTTGGGCTGCCAGATAGCATCCAGCACCTGGCGGGCATCTTCTTCCAGAATACCCAAGGTGCGCTGGTAAAGATAAAGGAATGCCGAAACACGCATATTGGCCATGCAGTGGACAAAAATTTTGCGGCCGGCGTGAGCTTGCATCGTCTGGCAAAATCGGTCAAATTCAGGGCGCTTGGGGCTGTTCCAGACGACCGGGATGTGCACATAGTCGAGGCCATTTTGCGCCGTGATGGCTGCTTCATGGAGCAGCGCCTGGGTCGAATCGGTGGTCGCCAGGTTTATCACCACCTCGAAGCCGGCTTTTTTAATGGCGGCAAATTCTTCGGCAATGGGCTGCCCGGCGCAGGCGATGTGACCGTTCAGACGATAATAGTTGTAAATGGCGGTTAATTCCGGGGTCATAAGGGTGCCTATTCCAGTTCTACGAGCAGGGCGGCTTGCTGTTTAATCGTCTTGATCATTTCGTTGAGGCCGGTTTTGCGGGTGGGGCTGAGGTGGTTTTCCAGGTTGAGTTGGCTGAAAAAGGCGGGCACGTCCATGTCCAGGATGGCTTGGGGAGAACGGCCGTTCACCAGACTGATCACAATTGCCACCAACCCCTTAACAATGGCCGAATCGCTGTCCCCCTCAAACGTCAGCGTCGGCGGCGCGCCAGCATAGCGCATCTTAATCCACACGCCGCTCTGGCAGCCTTCGATGCGCGTTTCGTCGGTCTTATCCTGAGCAGGCATTGGCGACAGCCGCCGACCTAAATCAACCAGATAACCATACCGGTCATCCCACGTTTCCAACCAGCCAAAATCTTCGACAATTTCTTCAGGGGTCATCATAGGGTTCGATAAACAGGTGATTTTTGGCAATCAACCAGCCGCATCACGATTTTCGGATCATTTCCCAGGCCATGTGCTGCAATTCGGGGGCGATTAATTTTTCCCAGGCCAGTTTCACCGCGTTGGGCGAGCCTGGCGTCGAGAAAATGAGGGTGTTTTGGTAGACGCCGGCGGTCGCTCTGGACAACATCGCCGCCGCGCCCACAACATCCCAGCTTAACATGCGAAACAATTCACCAAAGCCGGGCATACGTTTTTCCAATTTTTGGTCGAGTACATCGAAGGTGGTGTCGCGGGGGGCAATGCCGGTACCGCCGTTAAAGAGGATCACGCGGGCCGGGCCGGAAGAGAGCTGGTTGAGTACGGCCGTTACTTCTGCCGGCTCATCTTTTATCAACCGATAATCGACTACCACATGTCCAACGGCCGTAATCGCTGCCCGCAAATACTGCCCATTCACATCCGTCTCGGGCGTGCGGCTGTCACTCACCGTCACAATCGCCACTGGAACCGGACCGGTCGCGGCCGCCTTCGCCTTATGTTCAGCCACGCTGGCCGATTTTCCACTTTCGACTGCGTCACGCTCACTCATGTCCACATTTTATCAGGATTCCTGCTAACCCGCTAAGACCCGAAGGGTTTCTTTGGTCTTTAAGAAAACAATCAGGTAATGAACTGGTCATTCTGAGCGGAGTCTTCGGAGCGAAGAATCCCTATCACTCGGTCATTTCAAGCAAATGGGATGCTTCGGAGGATGCTTCGGCGGCCTCAGCACAGGCTCTCAG
>JAKQCM010000060.1 GCA_029559155.1 Chloroflexota bacterium | reverse complement strand
GGTGGATGCCAGCGCCGGCCGCTCCGGCATGAAGCCGTTTATCGTCGAGGCCAAGTCGCCCGGCGTCAAAGTGACCAAAAAAGAACACAAACTGGGTATTCGCGTCAGCGACACGGTGGCTATCGTCTTCGACAATGCGCGTATCCCTTACGACAACATTTTGGGCAGTCTGGAAGCAACCCAACGCGACGGGTCGACCAAGGGATTCAAAGGCGCGATGGCCACCTTTGATGCCAGCCGACCGGCTGTGGCCGCCAGCGCGATGGGCATTTGCCGCGCCGCCCTGGAGTTTACGCGCGACAAGTTAGCCGAAGAAGGCATTGTTGTCGATTACACCAAGCCGAAGAACCAGATGACGGCCGTTGAACGCGACCTCCTGGAAATGGAAGCCCGCCACAAATCTGCCTGGCTGCTTACCCTGCGCTCAGTTGTGCTGATGTCCCACGGTCAGCCCAACCGCCTGGAAGCCAGCATGTGCAAAGCCCGCGCCGGCGAAACCGTCACCTGGGTCACCCAAAAAGCTGTCGAATTGTTAGGGCCCATGGGTTATACTCGTGAATGGTTGACCGAAAAATGGATGCGCGACGCCAAAATCAACGACATTTACGAAGGGACCAAACAGATCAATACCCTTATTGTCGCCCGCAGCATCCTCGGCTATTCCCGCCGCGAATTGAAGTAGCTTGACCCTCTCGACTTCCCGGAGGCGTAGTCACCTCCGGGAAGTTTGATTGCTAACAGTCCAAAACAGGAGAATACCCCATGACTTTTCGTATAGACAAAGTAGGTATCGTTGGCGCTGGCACAATGGGCGGCGGTATTGCTGCCCACCTGGCGAACATCGGTATCCCAGTGGTACTGCTGGATATTCCCACGCCCAATCTCAGCGATGCTGAGAAAGATGATCCCCGGGCGCGAAATCGCCTGGTGCAAAGTTTGTATGACCGCATGGCCAAAGCCAAACCCGCCAATCTGGCGCGCGCGGATCGGGCCAACCTGATCACTGTAGGCAACACGGAAGACAATTTCGATCTGTTGGCCGACTGTGATTGGGTGGTGGAAGTGATCATTGAGCGCCTGGATTTGAAACAGGCGCTGATGGAAAAGCTGGAGGCGGTGTGCAAACCGACCGCGATTATTTCCAGTAACACGTCTGGTATTCCGATTCATGAAATTACCGACGGCCGTTCCCCCTCCTTCCGCTCTCGCTTTTTAGGCACTCATTTCTTTAATCCGCCGCGTTATCTCAAACTCCTGGAAATCATCCCCACGCCGCAAACAGATACGGCCGTTACCGATTTCATGGTCAAATTTGGCCGCGACGTGCTGGGCAAAGGGGTGGTGGTCTGTAAAGATACGCCCAATTTCATCGGCAACCGCTTCTTCGCCGTGGCCGCCTCTTATGGCATCGAATATGCCATGCAAAACAGCTACACCGTGGCCGAAATCGACGCCATCACCGGGCCGACCATTGGCCGCCCCAAAACCGCCACCTTCCGCCTGATGGACCTGGTGGGTCTGGATGTGATGGGCCATGTTAATCACAATTTGTATGAAGCCGTGCCCCATGACCCCTACCGCGACATCTTGAAACCGGAGAAAACGGCGGCCGTCATGGGCCAGATGATCGAAAACAAATGGCTGGGCAACAAAACCGGTCAGGGCTTCTACAAACAAGCGTTTGTAGATGGCAAGCGCGTATTTCTAACCCTGAACCCGGAAACGATGGACTATTTTGATGGCGGCAGCCCGCGTTTCGATTCCGTTGGCAAAGTGCGTAAAGTGGAAGACCTGGGTGAACGGGTGCGCAAGCTGTTGGAATTTGATGACCGCGCCGCCAATTACCTGCGCGATTTGCTTTATTACGGTTTCGCCTACGCTGCGCATGTTGCGCCGGAAATCGCCTACAAACTTAGTGATGTGGATGATGCTATGCGCTGGGGCTTTGCCCACGAAGCCGGGCCATTTGAAATGTGGGATATGCTCGGCGTGGCGGAAACGGCCGTTAAAATGGAAGCCGCCAGTCTGGAAGTGGCCGGGTGGGTCAAAGAGATGCTGGCCGCCGGCTGCGACTCCTTCTACAAAAACGGCAGCGTGTACGATTGGGAAACCAAAGCCTACGCGCCGCGGGCCATCGACAAAAAAGTCATCCTCATCAGCGATTTGCACGCCGCCGGCAAAGAAGTGGCCCGCAACGACAGCGCCAGCCTGATCGACATGGGCGATGGCGTGCTGTTGTACGAATTCCACGCCAAAATGAACGCCATCGACGACCTGATCATCAGCATGGGCCACGATGCGCTGGCCCGTCTGGACAGCGATTTCGACGCCATGGTGATTGGCAACGATGCGGACAATTTCTGCGTGGGCGCAAATCTGTTTGCCGTGGGCGTGGCCGCCGCTTCCGGGCGCTGGGACGAGCTGAACAAGATGATCCACGACCTGCAATCGTTGACGTTTAAGCTGCGTCACGCGCCGAAGCCGGTGGTAACGGCCGTGCAGGGCATGGCCCTGGGCGGCGGCGCGGAAATGGCCATGGCCGGCTGGGAAGCTGTGGCCAACCACGAAAGCTACATGGGCCTCGTCGAATTTGGCGTCGGCCTGATTCCCGCCGGCGGCGGCTGCAAGGAAGTGCTGCGCCGCAAAGTCAACCCGGTGATGCAAACCCCCAACGCCGACGTCGTGCCGGTGCTGCAAGCCGCTTTCGAGCAGGTCGCCCTGGCGAAAGTGGGCACCAGCGCCTGGGAAAACAAGGAACTCGGCTACCTGGCCCCCAATGATCTGATCGCCATGAACGGCGACCATCGCCTGGCCCTGGCGCAGCATCGCGCCTTGCAGCTGGCGCGCATCGGGGCGCGGCCGCCGGAAGTGGAGAAAATCTACGCCGCCGGGCGCGACGTCTACTCGGCGCTGGTGGTGGGCGTGAAGAGCCTCCACTGGGGCGCGTATGCCACGGCCCACGACGTGGTGATTGCCAAGAAGCTGGCCTACGTGCTGTGCGGCGGCGATATCAGCGCCCCGGCCTGGGTGGACCCCTGGTACATTCTGGACCTGGAACGGGAAGCGTTCCTCTCGCTGCTGGGCGAAGAAAAAACGCGTGAGCGCATGACTGCCATGCTGACCACCGGGAAACCATTAAGAAATTAACGATTGACGATTTTAGATTGACGATTGAATCGTAAATCGCTAATCGTCAATCGTAAATGGAGACACACATGACACGAGAAGCTGTAATTGTGGCGGCCAAGCGCACGGCCGTTGGGAAATCTAAAAAAGGCACCACCCGCAACTGGCGCTCAGACGACATGGCCGCGGCCGTCATCCGCGCCCTGATGGCCGAAACCGGCGGCGCGCTGGATCCGCAAGAAATTGACGACGTCATCATTGGCTGCGCCATGCCGGAAGGGGTGCAGGGCCTCAATTTTGCCCGCTCGATTGCCATCCGCGCCGGGCTGCCGGTGGAAGTGCCCGGCATGACGGTGAACCGCTTCTGCTCCAGTGGCTTGCAAACCATCGCCATCGCCGCCGAGCGCATCATCGCCAATGGCGCAGACGTGGTTATTGCCGGCGGCGCGGAAACGATGAGCCTGGTGCCGATGACCGGCTACCGCATCAGCCCCAACCCCTGGCTGGCGGAAAATGCGCCGGAGGTCTACATGGGCATGGGCCTGACGGCCGAGCAGGTGGCCCTGGAATACGAGGTGTCGCGGCAGGCGCAGGACGAATTTGCGCTGCGCAGCCATCAACGGGCGGCGCAGGCTATGGCTAACGGCCGTTTCCGGGACGAAATCGTGCCGCTGGAAGTGGAAGAAGTGACGCCCGGTCCGCACGGCCCGCAGCGTCAAACCGTCATTTTCGACACCGACGAGCACGTCCGCCCGGACACTACCCTGGAAGCGTTGGCCAAACTCAAGCCGGTCTTCAAGCAGGGTGGTTCGGTGACGGCCGGTAACTCCTCGCCGCTCAGCGATGGCGCGGCGGCGGTGATTGTGATGGAGCGCAGCAAGGCCGAAGCGCTGGGCCTGAAGCCGCTGGCGCGCTTTGTGGGCTTTAACGTCGGCGGCGTGCGCCCGGAAATCATGGGCATGGGGCCGATAACGGCCGTGCCCCGGCTGCTCAAGCGCACCGGCATGGGCCTGGCCGACATCGGCGTGATCGAGCTAAACGAGGCGTTTGCCGCGCAGTCCGTGGCCGTCATCCGCGAACTGGGCTTCGACGAGGAAAAGACCAACGTCAACGGCGGCGCGATTGCCCTGGGGCATCCGCTGGGCTGCACAGGGGCCAAGTTGACGGTGCAGGCCATCAGCGAAATGAAGCGGCGTCAGGCGCAGTTCAGCCTGGTGACGATGTGCATTGGCGGCGGCATGGGTGCGGCCGGTTTGTTTGAGAATTTGTAGGTTGTTGTGGATCAAGAAAAAAGTTGGTTCCTGAAAATCAAATAACTGCAAAAAACAGCCTGTATATGGGTATAAAGTCGGCCCCTAATCGCCATTCGTAGGCGATTTTAGGAGCTGTCTGAGGTTTTCGCACAGGGAAAGTGGTCTTAGTCCTACTTTCCCTGTTTTTCTTTGTTAGTTATGTCTATAAAAGACAAAAAAGTCTGTTTTGGGTAAAGGGACACGGGTGAAAACAGATTTTCACAGAATCTTCGCCATGTTCATCCGCGTCAATCCGTGTCCTATTTTCAAGGGAGACGACATGAGCGCAGGCTCAACACCATCAATGAAAATCCGCAGATTTCGCCGATGACGCAGATTTTTCTCTGCACCTTTGCGCCTTTGCGTTAAATTATTTTCGAAGGAGAATGTTCTTTACAAGCGGCCACTTGCAGCGGCTAGTATACGGAATTCGTAATCGGTAATCCAAAAGCTAGCTCTGGAAATCCACCGAATCACGGTATTCGGGCCAGGGGTTAAGGTTGCCTGCCGGATTTGGTAAACATGATAGACGCCGCCTGTGTTACAGATCATTAGATTGACCTGTGATCCGGGCGGCGCAGCCTGTGCGGGCGGCGCGAAACAGCGTCGCTAGATGCTGCGCCCAACGATGCGCCGGGTAGGCGTCTAGCAACACCAGGGCCTGATCGTAATGGGACACGGCCGTTGCCCACCCCTCCCGCAGCTCATACCACTCCCCCAACGTCCCGATGCTGTTCGCCTGCTCAATTTCATCATTGGCCTGCTGCCACAACCGGATACTCTTCTCCAGGTAAAAGCGGGACTCCTCCCAGCGCGCTAGCGCCAGCAGCGTATTCCCCAAATTATGTGTCAGCGAGCCGCGCAGATGAAAGAGGCCACTCATCTCCTGCGCCGCCGCCACCCCCCGGCGAAAAACGGCTTCTGCCTGCGGCAGCTCTTTCAAGGCAAAATGCACCGCTCCCAGGCCATTCAATACCTTCAGTTTGTACACCTCGCTGGCTGTAGGCGCCAAGACTGCGTACGCCAGCTCATAACACGCCCTGGTTCTCTCCAGGCGATTTTGCCGCTGGTACAACATCCCTAAATCCAAACAGGTGCGCGCCATCTGCGTTGGCTGATTCAGACCCGACCACAAAGCCAGCGCTTGTTGAAACTGCGCCTCGCTCGTAGCATAGTCGCCGGTTTCCAGTTCAATCAGACCCAGGGTGACGAACAGGGAAGCCAATGTGGTGGATGGCGTGGACAGCAGCAGGCGCAAGGCAGCCGCGCCGTGCTGCCGGGCCTGGTCATAGGCTTTGCTGCCCAGGCAGGTGGTTGTCAGGTGGAAATGGGCCGAGGCCACAAGGGGGGTGAGCCGGTGCGCTGCGGCCAGCGCCAGGGCCGCTTCTTGCAGGCGGGTGGCATCGGCGAAGCTGCGGTTGAGAAAGTAACTGCGTCCCTGAACCAGCAGCAGGCGCACCGTGACGTCGGGTGGTAGGTTGAGGGTTACGGCCGTTTCCAGCAAAGGCAGCCACTCCGTCCAAATCCCCCAACGTTCGATGATCACGGCCGTATCCGCCGCCAGCAGCGCGGCTTCCTCCTGCGCCGCCGCAAACGCCAGGCCATCGGCCACTGCCTGCCAGACCGCTCCCTTTTGCACCTCCCACCGATCAACCGTCGCGTCGGCAGCCAGCAAACGCTGCCGCCACAGGCGCAGGTTGGCCCGCACCGCTCGTTCATAGTGGGTCCTGACATCAAATGCCGTCATCATCACCGTCGAGAAGCGAGCGCACAAACAATTCTGTGAGGCGGTGGATGCCGTAGAAACGCTCCCAAATCTGGCTGCTGCGTACTTCCAACAGCGAGCGGCCAATCAGCTCGTTAATGGCCGGCCACATGTGGGCCTCCGGCAGTCCGCTCAGGGTGGCTATCTGCTCCGGGTCCATGCCGCCCTCGGCGGCCAGCGGCATGATGGCCAGGATGGCTTTGGCGTCGTGGCTCAGGGTGAGCCACGTTTCGCGCAGGATGCGCTGGTAGATGGCTTCGCCTTCGACGAGCGGCCGCTGGCGCAGCGCAGCCAGCAGGGGGGGCAACGGCCGTCGTTTGCCCAAATTCACCAACTGCTTCAAGGCAAACGGGTTCCCGCCGACCACCTCATAAATCGGCAGCAGGTCGGCAGGCGCGGCGGTGGCCGCCTCCGCAAACCCAATCTCGCCTGCATAATGTTGGATCAGGGCAACGCTGTCGGCGGCGCTCAATTCCGGCAGTGTGAGGAATAGCGAACCGGCGTGGTCGGCAGGCGGCGTGCGCGAGGTGAGCAGAAAGCGGCTGGGCTGGGCCAGCGACAGCAGTTCGGCGAGCATGTAGGAGGCATCGGCGGGCAGCTCCAGGTTGTCGATGATGATGAGGTGGGCCTGGTTTTTGAGCAACGGCCGTAAGCTGCGCAGCAAATCGTCATGGGTGGTTGAGCGCGGTAAGGCAGGCAGCAGCTGCCGCCCCAACTGGCCGACTAGCTGTTCAAAGGTCTGCGATGGTCCATCTTTCAGAGGATGAAGTTGGGTCTGATGCGTGATTTTTAGCCAGACGACTTCATCGTAATTGAGGCGGCGAATGACCCGGCGCACGGTGTGGTTAGCCAGTGACGTTTTACCGATGCCGCCGATGCCGACGAGGGTGATGACCCAGGGGGAAACGGCCGTGGTCAGCAGCGCCAGCAGCCTATCAGACAGACCATCTACGCCAAAAAGCCGGGTGTAGCTTTGCGCCTCCAATTGGGCGCTTTGCTGCGCCATCAAAGTCGCCCGCGCCTGGTTTTCCATGTCCAGCAGGATTTCGGCCAACGATTGCAGCGCCTCCCGCTGCTTGTGGCTGACTTGGTCCTGGCTCAGGTCCAACAGTGTGCTCACCCGCAAAATCTTTTCCCGATCGTGAAAGCGCTTTTTGAGGATTTGCGCGGCCTGGGGTTGTTGCTGTTCCAGATATTTCAAGCCATCCAGGAGCACTTCGTTGGTTGCCAGACGCCGGGCGGCGGGCGTCTGCAAATCCAGTTGGCGCTGCCGTTCCTGGACCAGCAGCAGATAGCCCAACAGGTGTTCAGATTGGTCATCGGCTGCATGCCAATGCTTGAGCGCGGTGTGGATATCCTTTTTTAGCGTTGATAAGGTCAGGTCGTTTGAGAGGTTCATGGGTTTTTATCCGGGCCAGAAATTCCGTATTCGGTAAGTGCAATTTAAATCTGTACGCTCCATTTTGCCGGATTATGCTCGTTTTTGCACTTTTTTCCCGTTTTGTCTGTTTTTCGCCAAAACCCGCCTAACCGCTTTGCCCCTCTCTTGTATGCTTAGAGTGTGTCCGGATTGGGGAATGCAGTGGGGCGAGCGGACTGTGATTCGCGCGCCCCACTGCCTATATTGCGAGGTGTTATGGAATATGGATTGTTACATCCTATGCGCTGATGGCTATGCTGAAAAGGCTGTGCAAGAGGCCGGGCTGATTTTATCAGGTCATGGTCTGGTGCCGGCTTTTCTGGGGTTGAAGGCAGGCTGGATTCGCGGCGCTGCCGGCGGGCGCGTTTCTGCAGAGGTGCTGATTTCGCAGGTGACGGGAGAGGAGGGGGAACGGCCGTTGCCAGACGCCTTGTTGTTAGCGGGTGGCGCAGAATGCGGACAGTATTTGCTGGCCGACCCCCGCGTACACCAGCTTGTGCAGCAGATGTTGATGGCGGATCGTCCGGTTGGTTGGCTGCGCCCGATATATTACCCGCTTTTGGATTTGCTGGAGAACAGGCTAATGTTATGTTATGCTGCCTCTGGTACCCAAAATAAAAATTAGCTTAACCAGTACCGATTCCCACCTGATGCGTGATCCTTTTGTGGTGTATCAGGTATCAAAAGTTTTGTTGGCGATGTATTGGCCAAGAACTGAAAACAGGGCGTCAGCCGGGGATGATAGAAAGCGTTAAAAAGGATGATCGAAGGATGAACGAAGGATGAGCGAAGGATGACCGAAGCAAGGAGGCGGGGGAAACGGCCGTTTGCTCCGCTAAAACATTACAACTGGCCTCAAATTGGCCGGTTGTTTACGTTAACGATAAGGGGCTGCACGAGCAGCCTTCTGGTCGCTGGCCGGCCGTTTGAACCGGCGCGGGAGATTGGAGAAGTTGGGCACGGCCGTTTTGTTCAGACGGCCGTATTTTCCATGCGGCGCGGCATAAGTTGGTAGCCTATCGCCCGCATGATGGCGTTGATGTTGTCCAGGCGGGGATTGCCCCTGGCCGACAGCGCCTTTTGCAAACCTTGACGGGCCGTACAAATTCGGCCAGTTGGGCCTGGGTGAGGCCGCGCTGGATACGCAGGCCGGCCACCTGACACCTTCTCGCCAAAATCCTTATCCCCTGTGATCAAAATCCAATGCTCGTGATATGCTTTGTAGATGATGGCCTCGTCATCGATGCCTCGCGCCTCATGATAAACCGAGAAAACCTCATGTCCGTGGCTTTTGAGCCAACGGGCAACGACCGGACGGCGTTCTCGTCGGCGATAAAACGCATTCAAGCCTGCTTATGCCGCTAAGGGCATAAAATCCATATTATCAATTGACCGGGACGCAAACAAAAAGCAAGCCTGAATATCTTCTGGAGTTAATCCGTCATATTCCTCCAGAATTTCGGCTGCGCTGACCCCATGAGCCAACAGGTTCAGAATGAACTCAACAGTGAGCCGTGTTCCTCTAATAACTGGTTTGCCAACCATCACGTTGGGGTTCATGGTGATGCGTTCGAGCAGCTCTACATCTTTCATTAGACATGCCTCCACAACTTTTTGTCACACGCCGCCTATCAGATAATTTGGTTTGATTTTTGGGGATCATCACCTGGCCGCATAACGGCCGTTACCCCACCCCTAATTCCTGCCCCAATCTCCTCGTGTTTAGCTGGATTGACCGGCTCGCTCCAAATTAAGCGCCAACAAATGCTCCAGAATTTCCTCATCCGTCAGAGAATGAGGCCAGCCATAGGCATCCAGCACTGCGTAGTCCAACGCAGTATGAATATCATGCAATTCCTCAATTGCACTGCGACTGACAGACTTGCGCGTCACCTTGTCGAATTCGGTTTGGTCGAAGAATTCACCGACGACTTTGGTTTCCCGATAATATTGCAGGCCGTTGTAGAGATTGGTGAGCGTGCGCTTTTGCAGCATCTTGTCGTAGGCCACGTCGATGGTGCCAGCCTGGGGCGGCGGCGGATTGAGCCACGCCTCCCGCCAGGCGACCAGCGCCCGCGCCCAATCAGCGATGGCTTTGACGCGGGGATCGTCGGCTTCGCTGGGTTCTAGCCCTGGTGGCCAGGGGAACGGGTAGGTCTCAAAACAGGTGGTGTTATTATATGTTGGTCTTTCACCTCCATGTTTTGCACCTTTCTTAAGCGACCACAGTTCATGCAATCTTGATTGCAGCACTCCAAAAAAGTAATTATCCTGTCTTGCAAATGCTACTAAACGAGTATCAGGTCTAAAATTTACAGATAACCAAATAAAAATACGATGCTGAGAAACAAGTGGTGTTACGACAAACCGTTCTGAGCCCGAAATTGCATCGCGTAAATCGGACGCAGGTCTTCGATGTAACCACCATTTATCACGCTGTATTGCGACACGCTTGCCTTTTTCTTTGGCTTCGATTTGCTCTTTTTCCCAATCGTTTTTAAGAAAGGCTAATACTTCGGGATACTTATTAGCAGAAGCAAAACTCATTTCTCCAAAATCAATAACCCATTCATTTCTTGGCCTATCTGTTAAATCACGCCCAGAAAACCATGGATGAATAATTTTAGTATTTCGGAAATCTTGGAGAAATTTTCTGGCATCGTTTGAGCTAATTAGAAATGGGCCGCCCCTTTCATGTCCTCGAAATGAAATCCCTATGTTTTCTTGTAAACGCAAAGTACTATCAAGATCGATATTGGATGATAAATCAGAATAAATTTGTTTCACGATTTTGTCATTCAACCGTTTGCATTTCTCGAAACCATTATCAAAACCAATTATTGATACACGTAAAGAAGCACCGTCTAATATCCAGGGCTTATCAGTGTAAGCAAGAAATATACTTCCTGTTTTATTTATTTCTCTCAGGGTCTCAGCGCTGCCGCCTTGTCGAACAGTATTAGTTGCTAACAATCCAACCCGTTTAATTTTTCCTTCTTCGATATAAGCTCTGGCTTTTTCAAACCAGTACATAACAAAATCGGCTGTACCAGATACCCGTGAATTGTAGACCTCACGGATGTGAACCGTGCGCTCTAAACCAAGCTCACGCTGCATCCATTTCGCACCTAAAAACGGCGGATTGCCAATGATGACATCCGCTTCCGGCCATTCCGGTTCAACAGGTTGGCCTGTTTCGTCGTAGGCGAGGATGGCGTCCATGTGTTTGATGTTTTTCAGGGGACGCAGGATGGGGTCGGCCATGTCGCCAAAGCCGTTTTCGTACCGCCATTGCAGGTAGCCAATCCATACCGTAATTTGCGCCAGTTCATGGGCATACGGGTTGATCTCGATGCCGTACAACTGCTGCGGGTTCACCGTCAGCTCAATGGGCGGCAGTTCTTTGCGGGCGGCATAGGCGATGACTTCTTTTTGCAGGTCGAGCAGTTGGCGCAAAGCCACATAAAGGAAGTTGCCAGAACCACAAGCGGGGTCGAGCACGCGCACCTCGCTAATTTCCTGAGCAAATGCTTCCAGCAATTTATAAGCGTGGGCGGCGCTGGTCAGTTTGTCCGTGCCCTGTGCCGCGCCCAGCAAAAGCTGGTTGGTCTGCTGGCGCACATCGATCCATTTTTGGCGCAAAGGCGCCATCAACACCGGCTCTACAATGAGCATGATGTCGTCTTCGCTGGTGTAGTGGGCACCGAGTTGGGCGCGTTTGCTCTCGTCGATGATGCGCTCAAACAGCGTGCCAAAGATGGAAGGGTCTACGCTCGACCAGTCTTGATTGGCGGCCTGGAGCAAGGTTTTGCCCAGGTCGTGGGGAATTTCGGGCACAAAGTCGTCGTCGAAGAGGGTGCCGTCGAAGTAGCGAATCTGCCACATGCCAAAGGTGCCGCCTGCGCGCATACTGGCAAATAAATTGCGCAGGATGGGTTGCAGTTCGGCATAGTTCCCGCCCTGGCTTTTGACGATTTTGGTGAAGAGTTTGTCGGGCAGCAGTCCCATGTCTTCCGCAAAGAGGGAGAAGAGTAGACGCACCAGGAAATGGGCTAACTGTTCCGGGGTGTAGCTTTCGCCGGTCAGTTGTTGGTGTTGTTTCATGGCATTGGCGACAGCCAAAAAAGTCTCGGCGGTGGCTTTGGTGATTTGCTCCTGATCTTTTTCAGGCTTGAAGTTTTCGGGTTGATAAAAAGCCCACTTGA
>JAKQCM010000182.1 GCA_029559155.1 Chloroflexota bacterium | reverse complement strand
TCGTCGATGGCCGTGACGATGTCGGTGTTCTTGACGTTGTGAATCCAGGGCACATGCTTGTCGCCGATGCCTTCAATGCGGTGCGCGCCGAAGCCATTGTTGAGCAGCGTCGGGCATTGCAGCGCCTCGCTGGCCACAATTTTGCTGCCAGGATACTGCTCTTTCATGTAGTCGCCGCAGGCGATGGTACCGCCAGAGCCGGTGTTGGAAACGGTCGCCCGGAAGCGGTCGCCCTCGCCCATCACCTCGCCCAACACTTCCATCATGGCCCGGCCGGTCACTTCGTAGTGCCACAGGTAGTTGCCAAACTCTTCAAACTGGTTGAAGATGACCAGATCTTCACCGGAGGCGCGTAGTTCCCAGCATTTGTCGAAGATTTCCTTGACGTTGCTTTCCGAGCCGGGGGTCTTGATCGTTTCGCCGGCCACTTTCGCCAGCCAGTCAAACCGTTCTTTGCTCATGCCTTCCGGCAGGATGGCGATGGATTCGCAGGCCAGCAGGTTGGAATCGTACGCGCCGCCGCGGCAGTAGTTGCCGGTGGAGGGCCAGACCGCTTTCTGCGTGGTCGGGTCGAATTGGCCGGTAACGAGGCGGGGAACCAGGCAGCCAAAGGCCGCACCGACTTTGTGCGCGCCGGTGGGGAACCATTTGCCCAGCAGCACGACGATTTTGGCGTCGACGCCGGTCAATTCTTTGGGCAGCACCAGGTAGTTGACCCCGCCGTATTTGCCGCCGCTGGCCGCCGGTTCGTTGTGCCAGTTGATGCGGAACAAGTTAACGGGGTTTAAGTCCCACAGCCCAACGGATTCCAGCTTCGCTTTGATGACGTCGGGAATGAGGTCGGGGTTGATCATCTGCTTAAAGGTGGGGATGATAATGTTTTGCTCGCGGGCGCGCTCGATGGCGCGTTCCAGCTTGGCTTCATCGTGAATAGTTAAATCAATTAAATCGCTCATGGTTTTTCCTTATGGCGAGACTGGAGATTGGAGATTAGAGAGTGGGGCAAATCTCCAGTCTCTAATCTCTAGTCTCCAATTCCTTTCATGACTCGTTTCAAGTCATCCAAATTTGGTTCTACGCGGTTGGCTTTTGTGCCCACCATTTCCACGGATTTCATAGCGCCGGCGACGTCCTTCAGACCGTTGCCGGTGTTCAGTACCACAATCCGGTCATCGGCCGAGACCAGGCCAAGCTCGACAGCTTTCACCAGCCCGGTGTGGGCGGCAGCCCCGGCCGGCTCGGCAAAGACGCCGGTGGCGCGGGCGAGGGCGGGAATGGAGGCCAGGATGTCGTCGTCGCTGACGCGGATGTAAGCGCCGTTGGTTTCGGTGACGGCCGCTAACGCTTTGATGCGGTCGCGGGGCAGCCCGGCGCTGATGCTGTCGGCCACAGTGACGCCGGAGACGGGCGCTTTGGTCAGCACGTCTTCGCCGTCGCGCCAGGCTTCGTACATGAAGGCGCTGCCTTCGGCCTGCACGCCATAGATGCGCGGCATGTGGTCGATCCAGCCCAGGGCCAGCAGGTCTTTCAACCCTTTGTGCAGCCCGCCGATGATGCAGCCGTCACCAACGCTGACGAAGATGGCGTCGGGAGCGTCCCAGTGGAGCTGTTCGCAGATTTCGTAAACGGCCGTTTTCTTCCCTTCCGTCATGTACGGGTTAAAGGCCGTGTTGCGGTTGTACCAGCCATACTCGTCGGCCGCTTGCAGGCACAGTTCAAAGGCGTCGTCGTAGGTGCCTTTCACCAACATCACCGTGGAGCCAAAGACGAGCAGTTGGGCGATTTTGGCCTGCGGCGCTTTTTCCGGCACAAAGATGACGTTGGGCTGCTTCACGCTGGCGCAAATGCCGCTGAGGGCGGCGGCGGCGTTGCCTGTGCTGGCGGTCGTGATGATCGCCGCGCCTTTTTCCTGCGCTTTGACCACAGCCATGACGGAGGCGCGGTCTTTAAAGGAGGCGGTGGGGAGACGGCCGTCATCCTTCACCCACACGTGCTTCAGCCCCAATTCCGCCGCCAGCCGGTCGGCTTTATACAGCGGCGTGCCGCCAATGGTTAGCGGGGGCACGGGGGCATCCGGTTCCACCGGCAGCAGCGGCTTGTAACGCCAGACCGTCATATCCCGGTTCTGCGCCAGGCTCTCGCGGCTGATGTGCGAGCCGATCAGCTCATAATCGTAGCGAACGTCCAGAATGCCTTCGTTGCCATGATCCGGGCACACATATTCAACTTCATTCGGCGCATATTCTTTGCCGCAGATGAGACATTTCAAGTGCAAAACGTGGTCCATCGTTCTCTCTTCCCGTGAAGCGTGAAACGTGATACGTGAATAGAAGACAGTCACGTGTCACGCATGACGTTTCACGTTTTAGGGTTCAATAAATGTGCCGGTTTCGCCGCGCAGGGCGCGGGCGATGTTGGCCGGGTCGGTGATCAGGGCTTTTTTGCCGCCGGCTTCCAGGAAGTTGATGACAGCCTCAATTTTCGGCGCCATGCTGCCTTTGGCGAAGTGCTTGCCCTCGGCGAGATACGCTTTGGCTTCGGCCAGGGTCATGTGATCCAGCCATTGTTCGTCCGGCTTGCCGAAGTTGAGAGCGACTTTTTCAACGGCCGTGCTAATCAACAACAAATCTGCGCCAATCTGCTGCGCCAACAGCGCGCTCGCCCGGTCTTTGTCAATCACGGCAAACACGCCGCTCAATTCGCGCAGTTCGCCTTTCTTGTTTTGCACCACGGGAATGCCACCGCCGCCAACGGCAATGACGATATTCCCGGCACTGGTCAATGTCTGGATGGCATCCTGCTCCACCACTTCCAGCGGAATTGGAGATGCAACGACACGCCGCCAGCCCCGGCCGGCGTCTTCCACCACTTGCCAGCCTTCGGCCTCAAATTTGCGCGCGTCTGCTTCTTCCATAAAGCTGCCAATTGGCTTTGTCGGGTTTTTGAAACCAGGATCATCACGGTCTACCAAAACCTGTGTTACAACGGAGACAACCGGCTTATCAATGCCCCTGCTGTTCAACTCATTACGCAGGGCTTGTTGCAGCATGTAGCCAATAGACCCTTGCGTATCCGCGCCGATGACATCCAAAGGCGTGGGATGTACCTCATGCGATGCCAGTTCATTGCGGCGCAAAATATAGCCGACCTGCGGTCCATTGCCGTGGGTTACGACCAACGTCCAGCCATTCTCAACCATATCCGCCAGGTGGCGGCATGTTTCGCGCACGGCATCCCATTGATGCGGGACGTCCGGATGATGTTTGTCGGTGATTAACGAGTTGCCGCCGACAGCAACCACAGCCAGTTTATTGCTCATAGTGGGAATCCTCCAATAGGAAAAGTGTAGAGTGTAGAGTGTAGAGAATAGTTATGCTAAAGGTTCCGAGTCGGCCAGTTTTGTCAGGATGGCAGCGATTTCGTTGGCTTCCTTGTAGTGAGCCTGATACTCTTCGCGGGTAAGAATCCCTCGTTTACCAGTCATGACCAATAAGCTGACAGTTTCGTAAACTGACCCCTTGGCAATGCGATAGAAGTATGATCGTGATTTGTTTGAATCTCGGCCACTGCCTTCCGCAATATTTGTAGGAATGCTTAATGCAGCACGGCGCAATTGTTCACCTAACGAGAATTGATATTTTTGTGGCAAAGCATCAGCAACCTGAAATAATCCATCAGCGTAATTGATGCTCCGCTTCCAAACATCTAGTTTCTCAAACTTAAACCCCATCTCACGACACCCACTCTATCTCTACACTCTATCTCTACACTCTATCTCTAGCTCATCGTAAGGGCCATGACCGCTTTTTGGGCGTGCAGGCGGTTTTCAGCTTCATCGAAGACGACGGAGTGACGGCCGTCCAGCACAGAGCTGGCTACTTCAATATCACGGTCGGCCGGCAGCGGGTGCATGTAG
>JAKQCM010000144.1 GCA_029559155.1 Chloroflexota bacterium | reverse complement strand
ATCGCCATTCTGCAGGCTCTGGCCGAGCGATTGCCCGGCGCTGTTTTCGGCCAGCGGTTGGCCCGCTTCTTGCAGGCGCTGCTGCAATTCGCCGGTATTGTTGTCGGCGGCCAACTGGCGCAGGTCGGCCTCGGCTTCGGAAAGGGTAGCCATAGCCTGCTCCTGAGTCACATCCCCGGCCCCCAAATCTTGCAGCGCGCCTGCGATGGGTTGGAGCAGTTCTTGCTGCTGCTCTTCGGTCAGGCTGTCGTTTTGTTGGATTTCTTCTTGCAGCGCTTCCAGGCTTTCGATTTGTTCGGCGATGGTTTGCTGGATGGCGCGGGCCTTTTTGAGGGCGGCTTCCTGAGGATTGGGCAGCAGCACGGCCGTTACCAGCACCACCAGCGCCACGCCAATGAAGGCCCAATCACGGCCGTTTACCCGCAGCGGCAAAGCGCGAGCTGTATCAACGCGCGACACGGCCTTTACCGTATCCGCCAACTGTAATCGGGCTATCTCCGGCGGCACAGACAACGCGCCTTCGTGGATTTCTACGGCCGTTTCCGCCCGCTCCTTCAGCCCAAACTGCCGGTCGGCAAACCGCGCCTGCTCCACCAGCGTCACCCGCCGCCCTACGACCACCAACAAACCAACCAACAAACCAACCAACCCCGCTCCTATCGCCACATAAGCCACCTGTTGGTTGTCCAGCAACGGCCGTAAGCGCGCCGCCGTCGCCAATACCAGTGCCAGCATCAACCCGGCCAGTAACCCCTTCGGCAGCCACAACAGGGCATCGCGCACACGGCGACGGCCGTGCCAGCGGCGCAGGTGGGCGGTTAATTGTTGGAAGTTGGTTTCGTCAATCATCTTCAAGACTGGAGACTGGAGACTAGAGACTGGTTGCCGTTCAACCAGTCTCTAGTCTCTAATCTCTACTTCTCTGCAATTCGGCGCACGCGGCGCACGCTGAGCGAATAAAACAACAGCGCCAACAGACTGTAGAGTAACAGAAAAATCGGCCAGGGCGATGGATACCAAAAAATATGGCCGGAAGCAGTGGATTGGAAAAAGAAAACCGCGTCCTCTTGCTGCAAAATCACATCGCTCACAATTAAAGTTGCCGGGAGGTTGGTTGCCGCCAAAATTATGCCAAGGTACAACAAAATCACATCGCCCACCCAACTGACCGACATGCCGGCCATGATCGGGCTGGCAAATAGGCTAAACAACAAGACCAGCATGGGGATACCGGCGATCATGAACAAGATACCGGCGAAAGTAGCCACGCTGGCGGCCTGTGTGCTGCGCATTACACTGGAGCAATAAAGCCCCCACAAGGCAAACGTAACCGCGCCCACCAAAATGACGAGCTGGGAGACGATCAATTCCTCTACGGCCACGCCGCCCAACAAAAAGGCAATGCTTTGCAGCGGAATAGAAGCAATAATCAGCAAGAAGACGTAGCTGAGGGCGGAAATGAGCTTGCCCGTGACCAACGTTTTGGCAGAGAGCAGTGTCGTGCGCAGCAGATCGTAAGTCTGGCGTTCTTTTTCGCCGCTAATGGCTCCCACCGTGAACGATGGGCCAACAAAAATGACCATGAACGTTTGAATGGTTAATACGCCGCCGAACACGGCTTTGCCGGCCTGGCGGGAATCGGCGGAGCCATAGGGGTCGTTGGCGGCGGCGGCGTAGGCAGCATAAATGAGGGTGACGAAGACGCTCATGGCGATCAGGTACACAGTTAGCACGACAAAGGCGCGACGGCCGCGCATGCGGCTGCGTAATTCTTTCATCGTGACCGGATTTTGCCTCAGGGATCGCAGGCGTTTTTTGGGGAGTTCGGTTATTTCGCTCATAATTATTTATGCCAGAGAGGCGAGCGTGTTCGCCTTTGGGCGATGGTTATCCGTAGCTTAATTTTTTTGCCTGGTGAAAGAGGCCAAACCACACGGCCGTTATCACCAGCCCATAAATCAGCAACGGTCCGACGGTTGGCAGCACCAGCGACATGGTTTCGCTGGCATTGTTGAGGAGCAGCAAGGCCAGCCATAGGCCGCTGTTGTTGAAGATTTTTAGCAGGATAACGGCCGTATACGCACCCACCAACGCCATCATCGCCGATTCCACCATCGTCGACGTGTATAAACCAATTAGCGCGGCAAACATCACTTCTGCCCAGGGTCGGAGCATGGTTGTCAGACCCAACAGCCAGCCCCACAGCGCTCGTTCGCCGCCAAACACACTCACCGAAAGGGCCAAAATGCCGCCTTGCAGCAGGCTGAGCGCAAATAAAATCGGCCAGATGCGCAGCCGCGAGAGCGAGCCAAACAATTTTCCGGCCAGGATCAGGCGCATCGACAGGGGCGTCAGGCGTAAAATGTCCCAGGTTCCTTGCGCGCGTTCCTGGCTGATGGTGGGTGCAGTGAGCGCCGGGGCTAAAAATTGAGCGTAGAGGGAAACGGCCGTTAATAAAAACCCCGGCAAACACAAAAAACAAGCCGCCGCTATCAAGTCCTCGTTGCCGGAAAACAACGTGGTGTTTGTCGAACCGGCGCAAACGCCCAACAACACCGCGCCAATCACCATAAACGGCGAATAGCGCATCAACTGGGCGTAAAACGGATTTGGGTTGCCCCACGTACCTTTTTCGCGCAAATAAACCGGGTTCGCCCGCAGCGCCTGCCACCATCGCCACCAATTCAATTGATAATCCCTTGCGTAACGTGCAAGAAAACGTCTTCCAGATCGCCCGTTTCCTCAAAAAAGCCGACCAACGGCAGTTTTTGGGTCACGATGTCAGCCAAAAGTTGGCCGAGGGCGTTGTCGTCGCCGCTAAAATCGACGCGCAGTGTGCCCGGCGGTAAATCGGCGTCGCTGCCAAGGGTGACGTTGTGGACCTCCGGGCGGCTGAGCAAAAACGCTTGCAATGGCAGCGTATCGCCCAACGCGCGCAGCTGGATCAGCCGATGCGTGCGCAGCTGCCGCTTCATTTCGGCCATATCGCCATGCGCGATGAGCCGCCCCGCCTCGATGATGCCGATGCTGGTGCAAATATCGGCCACTTCCGACAAAATGTGCGAGGAGAAAAAGATGGTTTTGCCCATGTTTTTCAGTTCGCGCAGCAGTTCGCGCATCTCAATGCGGGCGCGTGGGTCCAGACCGCTGGCCGGTTCGTCTAAAATAAGGATTTGCGGATCGTGCGTCAGGGTGCGGGCCAGGCATAGGCGCTGTTTCATGCCGCGGCTCAGACCCTCGACGTAGGCGTCTTTTTTGTGCCCCAGGTCTACCAGAGCCAGCAGATCGTCGATCATGCCGGCGCGGATATTTGGTGGAATGTCGTAACACGCGCCAAAGAAATCCAGGTATTCCCAAACCTTCATATCGTCGTAAACGCCGAAAAAGTCCGGCATGTAGCCGATGGCCCGCCTGACGGCGCGTGGGTCGTCGGTGACGGAATGGCCGGCCACCCATGCTTTGCCGCTGGTGGGCTTGAGCAGGGTGGTGAGGATGCGCATGGTGGTGGTTTTGCCTGCGCCGTTCGGCCCGATGAAGCCAAAGACCGCGCCTTCTTCCAATGTCAGATAAAGGTCGTTGAGGGCGGTTAATTCGCCGTATTGTTTGGTTAATCCCTGAATTTCGATGATTGTTGACATAAGATTTTGCTGGTAAATTTCACTGGGAAGACCCTAAGGGTTTAAGTTCCCACAGGGCTGGCTTTTCGAGGTCAAGCCCTTAGGGTCTGGGTTACGGCCGTAATTTCCCCTGTAAAATCGGATAGAGAGTGGCGATTTCCAGACCGTCGGGTTTGTAGTTTTCCAGGCGCAAGCGAACCTCGTTCTGGGGGCCAATGAATGGTTGGAGGTTGGAAACGGCCGTTTCCCCCCAGGTTATTTCGGGCAAGGGCAGCCACGTCTTCATAGACCAGTGCCACATGGCGATTGTCGGAGCAGGATTGCCGCTGGCGCCGCTTTCTTGCACCATCACCGCAAGATGAGTGATGTCCATCGCCTGTAATTCCGGCCAGGGCTTATAAGCCACTTCTACCCAGGAAAACGGCCCAAGATAAAAATTTTGAATGGTTTGCAAACCCAGGCTGCTGTCGTCCATGATTTCCCAGTTGAGCAGCGTCGCAGGGATAGTGATTTGCTCATCGGCAAGCTGGCGCATGAGGGGGATTTCGAGCATATACAAAGTAGTGGCCGTCCGTCCGGTATCGCTGCCGGTATTCAAGGTGGCCTCAATTTGCGGCTGGTCCGACCAGGCCAGCAAGGTGACGGCCGGCGCCGTTGTCATGATCGCTGCGCCAGGATATTCAGCTTCTAGCGCTTGTAAGATTTGCCAGCGGGGGTAAGCAACCGGATCGTTGTAATAATCTGAGGTTCCTAAAATGATGGCTGCATTGGCGGTGAGCGGCGAGCCAAGGCTGGGGCCAAAGCTGAGGGCGGGCGCGCCGGTAGCTGTGCCCGCCAGACCCGCCACGCCGATGATTTGGGTTTGGGAAACCTCGGTGTTGGGCGGGATGTTGCCCAGTTTAACGGCCGTATCCCCTACCAGCAGTGTCGCATTTTCCAGCAGCAAATCGCTCTCGTTGCGCACCGTAGCCCACAATTCCAGGTTGCCATCTCGCACATTTAGCGTCGCCTCTCCAGCCACAGCCGGTGATGGCTGCACGCTGTCGACCAGGAAAGATTCGATGCCGCTCACATCCACCCGGACATTCGTCAGTGTCAGATTGCTGCCGCGCGTGATGGCCTCGACAGTTGGCGCATCGCCAAAACCGCTTGTAAGCGGTCGAGCCATTGTCGAGGCGGGCAAAATGACGTCGTAGGTGTGCCGACGCGGCGAATAGAGACCTAAAATCGACTGTACTTGGAGGTTGTCGCTGTCAAGGGCGCCAATAGCGACAGACATTTGGTTGATGATGGCCTCATTGCCCTTGATCTGGAAGCCGGTGAAATAGGCAATACCGCTAAACAAGACGACCAGGGCCGGAATAGTTGCCCAGGCCAGTTCGCGCCGGTTGCGGCGTTTGAGGACCAGATAATTGACCGGCCCAATCACGATGATGTAGAGCAGCAGATAAAAAACGAGCTGAAGCACAGAGGGCAGGGCGAGGGATGGCAGGGTGGAAACGGCCGTGTTCGCCGCATACACATTCCTGACCCCATCCGCCCAGAGCGAAATCTGCGGCAGCCGGTTGGCGATTTCCGCCCAGACCAGCGGGCTGCCATCCCAATCGACCAAAGGAGCCAGGGTTGGGTCCAGCGCCAGAAAATAAACCGCGCCGCGCCCTTGCGCCAGGCGGGCCAACAGCGGCAGGCCATCCTGGTGCAGCAGCAGCTCGCCGCTGCGCAGGCTGCTGGTGGCAACCAGATAGGGTCCCGGGTCGCGGAATGGCTGCCCGACGGCCGTGCTGAGCGCCGGTAAATCGGCTGCCGATTCGCTGCCGATGAGGGTGACGGGCAGACGGTCGGCCAGGGGAACGGCCGTTTTCTGCCAGTTGGGTGAACCAACGACAACCAATTGGCCGCCCATGTCTACCCAGGCGTCCAGCGCCTCTTGCTGCGTGGCCGATAATTGAGCGGTATCCACATCATGAAAAACCAGCACATCCAGGGCGTTCCAGGCGGACGGCGCATCAGGCAG
>JAKQCM010000138.1 GCA_029559155.1 Chloroflexota bacterium | reverse complement strand
TCGCATGGCCCCGGCGACGGTTTGTCCGCTGGGGTATGCCAGCGCATCTGGCGGCGCGGCGGCCGCTGATGACGGCAGCATTCGCGGTTCGTCAGGCGCGCCGGTGGCGGCTCCGGCCAGCGGCAATTATTACATTTTGGCTCCGTCGGCCGGTTCGACGGTGGCGGGGCTGGTGATGGTGTATGGCACGGCCGTTTTCGACCCCGGGCAAGGGCAGACTTATACCGTAGAAATTAGCAGCGCGGCGAATCCTGGGCAGTGGACGGCCGTGGGCGGCCCCTATACCCAACCTGTCAGCAACGGCACGCTGGCCCAACTCCAGGCCGACAGCTTTCCGCCCGGCGACTACACCCTCCGTCTGGCCTTGGTGAATGCCAATGGAAGCTTCGCCGGCGATCCGCATCTAGTCCCCATCCACATTGGTTCCTAAGGCTTTACAACCAAATCTGAACCTTGGCGTAAGTTAGTTCGTTAGCTGCATTCCTATAATGATAGGTAGTACTTTGGTACTATCTTTTATTTTACAAGTTCCTGCACCCTCTGTTTATCAGGGATCACCGTCCCTTCAAAGTGCCCACCCCCTGTGTTGTCTCGAGTGGTATTTGCATAGACCCGGAGGGTTTTGCCCTTTGGCGCTTGTAGTATCGCGTTCATATAAACCCCTCAGGTCACTCGTCAAACTGAATACCTGTTTCAAGTGAAATTTTGTTTGTTCCACATAGGTGAGACAAACAAGGAGAATTTTCTTATGTTGTCAAAATTGGCATCTGATTCGCGTAACGTGCGAAAGGTTGGGATTGTGGGTGTTGTCTTGACGCTGCTTCTGATTACGGCCGTCCCCGTCATTCTGGCCGTTGGGGAGGAAGGACCTCTGTTACAAAGGTACGTTTCGGGAGAAGGCCGGTATGCGACGGTCGCCGGGGGCGCGGGTTTGGAAGGGCTGCCCAGCAATACCGTGACGCTGACCGTTCCCGGCAGTACCGTGGTGAAGGCGTATCTGTATTGGGCCGGCGTCAACCGGGACGATGGCGCAG
The DNA here is from genome assembly GCA_029559155.1 of Chloroflexota bacterium. GTDB lineage: Bacteria > Chloroflexota > Anaerolineae > Promineifilales > Promineifilaceae > Leptovillus. The sequence continues at coordinate 712 of JAKQCM010000138.1, read as the reverse complement.
ATGATCCGAATGTGAGTTTTCAGGTGGATGGCGGGAGCGTCAATTCTCTGACGGCCGATGTGATGTATGGCCCTACTTTCTGGTATACGGCCGATGTGCCGGGTACGTTTAACCATAACGTTTATGTAAAAGATGTTACGTCGCTGGTTCAACTGGGGACGCACGCCTATACGCTTTCTGATTACACGGTTACCGGCCCGGTAGGGTACAGCCTGACCTATGGCTTTGGGTTGATTGTGGTTTATGAAGATCCGGCTCTGCCGCTGAGCAATGTGACCCTTCTGGATGGGTTGGATTCGGTTTATTATGGTTTCCCGGCTCCCAGAAACAGCCCTTCGCAGATGAATTGTATTACCTTTACGGCCAATGCCACCAAGGCCCGCGTGATGGATTACACGGTTTTTGTGGGCGGGTCGGAGGATGCGAACGACACAGATCGGCCGAACAGCCTGCATTATGCGACAGGCAGCGGCGCATTACCAACCACGCTGGTTGACCCCAATACCGGTAGCCTGGTGCTGGGCAGTGAAATCATCGATCCGTTTACTTCGGTAGATGGACCGGCGTGGGATACGTACACCAGTACACTGGTGGTCAATGCCGGTGATACGTGGGCTTGCTTCCAGACCCAGTCAGACGGGCAGCGAGGGAATGGGGCCAGCTTTTTATGGTTGATGGGTGGCATGACGTTAAGAGAGCAAACGCCTACGGC
>JAKQCM010000137.1 GCA_029559155.1 Chloroflexota bacterium | reverse complement strand
CTACCAATTGGAAGACAACGAACTGGCCGCCGAACCATTACCCACCCTCGACGAGCGCAATCTCATCCTGCTCTACGAATCGGCTGAAGGGGGAGCGGGCGTGCTGCGCCAACTGCTGGACGACACCCAAGCGATGCGGCGTATTGCCGCCACGGCGTTGGCTTTGTGTCATTTTGACCCACAGGGCGTTGATTTACGTCGGGCTGAACGGGCCAAGGAAGATTGTGAAGCAGCCTGCTACGATTGCTTGATGAGTTATTATAATCAGATGGACCACCGCCTGCTGGACCGCCACCTGGTTCGAGACATTTTGTTGGACCTGGCTGAGAGTACCCTGTCTGCCAGCCCAACGGCCGTTTCTGCCACAGACCATCTGGCCGAACTCAAGAAATATTGTGACAGCGACTTGGAACGGGATTGGCTGGATTTTTTGGAACAACACAATTTACACCTCCCGGATACAGCTCAAAAATTCATCGAAGCGTGCCATACCAAACCGGATTTCTGGTATGCAGACAGTTACACGGCCGTTTTCATAGATGGCCCCGATCATGATCATGCAGATATTCAAGCCAAGGATGCCCAAATCGACGATTGCCTGGGATTAAACCTCGGCGTTACCGCCGTGCGTTTCCATTACCTGGCCGATTGGCAGGCAATTGCCGCCCAATACCCCACCGTTTTTGGTAGACCAGAGTAGTTTTGCCATGAGCATTGCTGAGATACACGGCAAGACGCCGTTCACTTATTACGAAGACATATTGACTGCCGATGTCTTTGCCGCCTTCCGGTATTTACCCACACAGTTGGGTATATATGCCTTTATCTGCTCGATACCCGGGCTGAGCCAGAAACTGCCTCAGCTCGCTGGCAACGAAAACATTACCTGCACGTTTCACTTCTGGCCGTTTGGCGAGAAACATCGGCGCGAACCAGATATGTTGTTGGCGTTACAAGTCGGCCCGCGGCTCTTTCATATCGTCGTAGAAGCAAAGTATATGTCGGGTGCAAGCGATCTAGAAATCCAGGAAATTGAACAGGAAGGCGTTGTCCAACGAGTGGGCAATCAATTGGGCGATCAACTACGTGATCTACAGCATGGCCGGTATCGCCTGTTTCAAGAGGGTCAACGGGTACAGCCCCATAACTTAAGGAGCGATCCGGCTGACCGTTATCTCGTCTATCTCACCGCCCATCTATTGAAACCGGCAGAGATTCAACGGGCGTTAGCCATTTATCCCGCTGCCGATGGCCGCCTGTTTTGGGCAAACTGGTATCAGGTCTTCGAACATTTACAGAAATTACGGCCGTACCTTCAAACGCCGCCGTATTCTCTTATTCTTCAGGACATCTGCTTGTTGTTAGACCGCAAAGGATTTGCCTCTTTTCATGGATTTCGGCCATTATTGGCCGGACATGTCCATTCCCAGGCTGCCTCTTTTTGGACTGAAAAAATCATAGACTATTCCCTGTTCGCCGGGATCGCCTTGCCCCCTGATTTTGTGGTACAGCCGACCTCAGCACACTTTTGGAGTAATGAATGACATGGCTGAATTCAAAGAAATAGCCGCTTATCTTGACCAGTTGCACCGGGATATTGGGCAATTGATGGCCTTTGTTGAGAAGTGTATGGGAGATGCTGGTTATGTTTCGCTGCCTTCATCAGGCAACCGGGCCAGTTGGCGTATCACCTCTCACTTCGGGCGGCCCGACGGCTGGCGTGCCCCTTACCTGACACGCTGTTATGTGGTGGATAGCGAAGACGAAAACTTCAGCGAATCCTTGATCTTCCTGATTGTGTTGGAAACAGATACGATTTTTGATTTTCCAGCTGTTATCTGTGCCCGGATGAGCCATCTGCCGTTAACCGAAAAGGTTATCTATAGCCAGGTTTTCCTGCTGGATTACCTGAAAACATTGGTCACGTCGCACCCTGCATGGAAAAACATTCGCCAAGAAGAGGGTTGGATTGTAGCCGAACCCGCCTTCAGAACCGCTACCACGATGATTCGTGCCTACATTTTGAACCTGTTCTCACTATCAGATCAACAAAGAGTAATGGACAACATTATCAGACCGCTGACAGAAGAAGGCATATTAGCCGAGATGATAACGTTGCCTGTTTACACCATTAACGAGGAATAAATGATGAGTTACGCCGTGGGATCCCTGGTCAAAACTCGTGGGCGGGAATGGGTAGTCTTACCCGAATCCGGTAACGATTGGCTGGTATTACGGCCGTTAGGCGGCACAGACCAGGAAATCGCCGGCGTCTTCCTCCCATTGGAGAGCAGCGACGTTCAGCCGGCTACGTTTGCCGCGCCCGATCCGCAAGATGTGGGTGATTTTCGCTCCTGCCGGATGCTGCGCGACGCGGTGCGCCTGGGTTTCCGTTCCAGCGCCGGACCGTTCCGCTCGTTTGCACGGCTTAATGTTGAGCCGCGCCCGTACCAGCTTGTGCCCCTGCTAATGGCCCTGAAGCTCGACCCGGTGCGTTTGCTCATCGCCGACGACGTGGGCATTGGCAAGACGGTAGAGGCCGGTGTCATCGCCCGCGAACTGCTGGACCGGGGCGAGGTGCGTCGGATGGCGGTCCTCTGTCCGCCTCATCTGGCTGAACAGTGGCAAAACGAACTGGCAGAAAAATTTCACATCGAAGCGGAACTCGTGTTGTCCAGCACGGTCACACGGCTGGAACGGGGCACGGCCGTCGGCCAATCCCTCTTCGACCTGCACCCTTTTGTCATCGTCTCCACCGAATACATCAAGTCGCCGCGCCGTCGGGAAGAGTTCCTTCGCGTCTGCCCGGAACTGGTGATTGTGGATGAGGCCCACACCTGCGCCTTTTCGCCGGAAAACCGGGGTGGGCGGCATCTGCGCCACCAACTGCTGCGCGATCTGGCGGCTAAAGCTGACCGCCATCTGATTCTGGTGACGGCGACGCCCCACAGCGGCGACGAAGGCGCGTTTCGTTCCCTCCTGGGACTGCTGCGTCCCGAGTTCCTCAACCTGCCGGAAGATTTGTCGGGGCGAGCTAACGAAGGCAAACGGCGGGAAGTGGCGCAGCATCTGGTGCAGCGCCGCCGTGGCGACATTCGCCTCTACCTGGAAGCGGACACAGAATTCCCCATGCGGGAGGACGCCGAAGCAACCTATACCCTGACCTCAGAATACAAAAGGCTGTTTAATAACGTGCTAGAATATGCGCGCGAGCGGGTATTGGACGACAGCGGCAGCGCCCAGCGGCAGCGCGTGCGCTGGTGGTCGGCGCTGGCTTTGCTGCGCAGCCTCGCCTCCAGTCCTGCGGCGGCGGCGGCAACCCTGCGCACACGGTCGGGTACGGTGGATACGGAAACGGCCGTTGCCGCCGACGAAATTGGCGAACGGGCTGTGCTCGACCTGGACGACGCTGACACCAGCGAATTCCTGGACGTGGCTCCCGGCGCGCAGGAAGGCGACGAGCAGCCCGACAGCGATCGCCAGCGGCTGCTGCGGTTTGCCCGCCGCGCCGAAGAGCTGTTTGGCCCGGAACAAGACGCCAAACTGGCCGGGGTAATTACCGTGGTAAAACAGCTGCTAAAAGATGGGTACCAGCCCATCCTCTTCTGCCGCTTCATTCCCACAGCCGAATACGTGGCCGCCCAGTTACGTCAGGCGCTGCCCAACAAAGTAGAGGTGGCGGCTGTCACCGGCACACTGCCGCCTGCCGAACGACAAAACCGCGTTGAGCAGCTGGGTCAGCATGAGCAGCGCATCCTGGTGGCTACCGACTGCCTGAGCGAGGGGATCAACTTGCAGGAACATTTTAACGCTGTGGTCCATTACGACCTGAGTTGGAACCCAACCCGTCACGAACAGCGCGAGGGGCGGGTGGACCGCTACGGACAGGCCAGCCCTGCCGTACGCGCCCTGACATATTATGGCCTGGATAACCAGATTGATGGCATTGTGTTGGATGTCCTGCTGCGCAAACACCAGCGCATTCGCAGTTCGTTGGGTATTTCGGTGCCGCTGCCAGGCAACACCAGCGAGGTGGTCAAGGCATTGATGGAAGGCATGATGCTGCGTGGCAGCAAGGTAGGCGCGCAGCAGTTGGCTTTCAATTTTGTGAATACCCAGGCGCAAAACTTGCACGCCCAATGGGACAATGTGGCCAACAAAGAGAAGGTCTCGCGCACAATGTTTGCCCAGCACAGCCTGGACGTGAGCGAGGTGGCGCGGGAATGGCGGGCAGTGCGAGAAGCGATTGGCACGGCCGTTGACGTGGAACGGTTTGTCAGCGACAGTGTGCGGTCATTTGGCGGGCAT
>JAKQCM010000133.1 GCA_029559155.1 Chloroflexota bacterium | reverse complement strand
AGCCAGGCCGCGCCGCTGGCCGCCTTCGTCCACCTTTCCGGCGCGGACCCGGCGCAGATCGCAGCCCAGTATGATGGTTGGCCGACGGCGCTGACCGGTCTGGAGCCAGGCGACATCATCGTCCAGCCGGTGACCCTGAGCGTTCAGGAAACGGCCGTGCCGGGAGACTACGCCGTGCGCGTGGGCCTTTATTCACCGCAGTCCGGCCAACGGCTGCCCCTCATCTCGCCTGTCGGGGCCGGCGACGCCTTTCAACTAGCCTCTGTGGAGATCGCTCCGCCCCGTTAAACAGTTTCCCTATGCTGCGGAACCATTCCTACAGGCTGCGGAACCGTTCCTACTGGCTGCGGAACCGTTCCTACCGGCTGCGCAGCCGGTTTAGATCGATCACCTGGCAACAAAAAAAGGCTCACCAGACCAGGTGAGCCTTTTCTCTTTGTGGAGGAAAGTTGAAAAAGAGTGGTCCAATCGGCCAGATTGGACCACTCAGGTGATGGCTTATGGGTTATGGCACGTAATCGACTACCGGATAACCGGCGTCTACCCAGGCCGTGAAACCGCTCTTCAGGCTTTGCACGTTGGTGTAGCCATACGACCAGAGAATGGTCATGGCGATGGTGGAGCGATGACCGCTGCCACAGTAAACCACGATGGGCGCATCCAGATCGGCCGGCCACATGTCTTTATTGGTGATAAAGTCTTCCAAGGGAACATTCAGCCAACGTTCCGGATCGTGTTCGATGATGCCGTTCTCTTCCAATTCCGTGACGGTACGCACATCGATTAGAATCAGGTCGGTGTTGTCAGCCTGCGCCAGGAAAAGATCGTCAGCGCTGATGCCGCCAAATCCCTCAGGCACATTTTGCAGCATCGTGCTCATCGCTGCGACGATGGCCGGGTCTGGCTCGGCGGCGTTCAGAGCGACCAGTTCGGGCAGTTCGCCTTCAGCAATGGGATATCCCGCTTCCACCCAACCGCCAAAACTGCCGCCTTTCAGGCCCTTGACATTTTCCCAGCCCATCGCTTCCAGAGCGGTGAGGGCGATGGTGCAGCGCCAGCCGCTGCCGCAGTAGCTCACGATCGGCGTATCGGAACTGGGCAGATATTCGATGCTGTCGGCGACTTGCCGCAGGGGGATGTTGACGGCGTTTTCGATCCAGCCATTTTCTTCCAATTCGGCCGGTTCGCGGACATCCAGAATATAGAGGTCGCCGCCCTCAACGATCAGCGTGTTGAGGTCTTCCAGGCCGATGGTGTTGTAGGCTTCCATGCTGCCCAGGAAAGTCTGGAAAGCGGTGTCCAGGTCGGCTACCGGTTCCGGCGCGCCAATGGTAGCATAACCGGCGTCGGTCCAGGCTGCGTAGCCGCCCTTCATGCTGCGGACGTTGGTGTAACCATTGGCCCAGAGCATGGTCATGGCGATGGTGGAGCGATGGCCGCTGCCGCAGTAGGTGACAATGGGCGCGTCCAGGTCGGCGGGCCATTGGTCTTTGTCGGCGATGAATTGTTCCAGGGGGATGAAGGTGACGTTGGGGGCGTCGATGTACCCTTTTTCTTCCACTTCGGCCGGCGTGCGAACATCAATGAGGATCAGGTCGGGGTTTTCGACCAGTTCCGTGGACAGATCGTCGACGGATAGAGCGCCGAAGCCTTCGGGGATATTGTGGAACATTTCTTGGGCGGCAGCGACAACGGCCGTGTCCGGCTGCGCGGCGTCCAATTCCACCAGGGCGGGGACTTCTCCTTCAGCGATGGGATAACCAGCTTCCACCCAACCGGCATAGCTGCCTTCTTTCAGACCCAGCACGTTTTCCCAGCCCATGCCTTCCAGCGCCGTCAGGGCGATGGTGCAGCGCCAGCCGCTGCCGCAGTAGCTGACGATGGTGGTGTCTTCGCTGGGCAGGTAGGCGATGCTGTCGGCTACCTGGCGCAGAGGAATGTTGACTGCGCCTTCGATCCAGCCGTTTTCGGCCAGTTCGCCCGGTTCGCGGACATCAAGGACAAAGACGTCGCCGCCGACCAGCATTTCGTTCAGGGCTTCGATGCCGATGGTGTTGTAGGCTTCCATATCATCCAAAAAGACCTGGAAACCGGCGTCCAAATCGGCGATGCCTTGTTCGAGCGAGACTTCTTCCACCATGGGTTCTTCGGTGGGAACGGCCGTTGGCTCTTCCATCGGCGCTTCGGTGGGGACTTCAGCCACAGTCGGTTCCGCCGCCGGTTCCTCGACAACCGGCGCGGCTTCTTGCACAGCCGGTTCGCTGGGAGTGGCCGCGCCGCCGCAAGCTACCAGGGCCAGCCCTAAAATCAGCAATAAAACAAGCAATAAACGGTTATTTTTCATCTTAAGCTCCTCTTTTTAACGTTTAGACGGAATTAAGGGGTTTGTTCCGTCGTGGTAAGTGTGTTGGTGGTGGTCAGGCCGCTCGTCGCGGTGATGCTTAACGTCGCGGTTATCTCGGCAATTGGCGCCGGGATTCTATCGACAATGACAGGACGATTGGCTTCCACCTCATTCGGATAAACTTGATCAACGGTTAAGAACAAATCGGCGTTGCCGTGGCAGGCGTCGCAGGAGGCGGCTTGCGGCGTTTCCCGTTGGATATTGTGCGGCGTGGTGTAGACCCAGGTGGGCAGGGCATTGAGATTGGGCAGCAGGTTATCACCGTAAAACGCAAAGCTGTCGCTGGATATCGGCACATGCCGGAGTGTTACGTAATCATATGGCCTGTCGAAACTCTTTAGCGGGTTCAGGCCAATTTTAAAGTCCAGGTAAGAACCGTCGGTGGCGTAGAACGGGTTGCCGGTGGTCTCGCTGATGGCGACATGGCAGCCATCGCAGCTGGTGTAGGCGACAGAGTGGCAAACCTGGCAAGACAGGTCCGCGCCATGCACCTGGTGCATTTCAATATCGTCCTGACCGATGGTGGCGGTGATGTGGCAGGATTCGCAGCGCGGCGACTGCACGCCGTCGTAGCGATGGTTGGCCGGTTCCACCATTTGAGTTTCCGGGCTGGTGTGGCAGTCCTCACAAGCGGCCGGTTGGCCGTGCATTTCGTGGCCGGTGTGGCAGTCGATGCAGGCCATGCGTCCCTGGCGAAAGTGGACGTCGGCTTGCAGGTCTTCATGTTTGCCCAGGTATTCGTTGCCCACACGGCTGCCGTGACAGGCAGTGCAGTTGCGCGTGAGGGAGGGCGTTTTATTAAACATGTGCCCATCAATCAGGCCGCCGCCGACCAGAGCCGGTTGGCTGACGTGACAGTCGCCGCAAGTGGCATGGCAGCTGGAGCAGTGATTGCCAAACATGGTGGCGATGGTTTCATGATCTTCCGGAACGGTGCGTTGGTCCAAAATGGTCCAATAACCGGCCAGGTTGTCGTGCAAGTTGTTTTCATTCAGGGCAACCACATCGGGGTGGCATTCCTGGCAGTAGGTTTGCGGATCGTCGCTGGGTCGGGCAACGATGTCAGTATGAGCTTCGGCTTTGTCGGCTGATTGCCGGCCGCCGTGGCAGTTTTGGCAAGGTATCTGACCGTGAACGCTATCAGGATAGGTTTCACCGTCGACGAGCGCTTTTTCCCATGGCTCCAACGGAGCCACCGAACCGCCTCAACCCTCGCCTTCGTTTTCGCTGACAACCTCCTCGACGGGATCGGCCGTCCGGATGAGTTCGTCCTTGTTGATGTGGCAGAGGAGGCACTCATCGGTGGGGAGGGGCGCGGCGTCTGAGGTGGGGGCGACGGCCGTTTCCTCGGTTGGCGTGGGGATGACGGCCGTTGGTTCCTGGCCTGTTTGCATAGCGATGACCGATTCGGGTTCGGCGCTGCTGCTGCAGCTGGAAAGGAGAACGGCCGTTGCCAGAACCAGCAAAAGGCTCAATAAAATCGATTGTGTGTATTGGATACGCTGTGCCTCTTTCAAAACAGGCTCCTTTGAATCAGTTTAAGTGAAAATTTTCACTATCAGTATAAACAAGTGTAGGGGGAAGACAATAGTTAGACAAGGTTTCGCTTATAGGTTTTTCTTCTGCTTACCCATAAGCAGAACCAATGAATGGCCTATTGCTTACTATTGAGTTCCTAATCCTTTTTGTTACAATATTCACAAATGAAGCCCTGAGATGGAGCTTTGGAGGAAAAAATGCTGGACACTCACCAATTAAATGTTTTTTTAGAAGCGGCGGATGCCTTGAGTTTTACCCAGGCGGCGCAGCGACTGCATATGACGCAGCCCAGTGTGAGCCAGCATATTCAGACGCTGGAGCAGCATTTTGGCGTTCCGTTATTTAATCGGGTGGGGCGGTACATCGAGTTGACGGATGCCGGGCAAGCATTGCTGCCGCTGGCCAGAGAATTGGTCACGCGCTCGGTGCATATCGAAGAAACGATGAAATCGTTGGAAGGCGAGGTGCATGGGCATTTGTTGGTTGGGTGCAGTACGACGCCGGGAAAATATGTCTTGCCGAGCCTGTTAGCCAATTTTCACCGGCGTTACCCCAAAGTGCGAGTTTCTTGCCATGTTGCGTCGCAAGATCACGCTTTGCAAATGGTTTGTGATGGCGAGGTGCATTTTGCGCTGGCCAGTATGCCGCATATGCTGTGCAAAGATGTGGAGTTTCGTCAATTTATGACCGATGAGGTCATTTTGTTGGCGCCATTGGACCATCCGTGGGCCGGGCGCGAAGAGATTGAACCGGAAGAGCTGCTGGAAGCGGAATTTATTTTGCGGGAAGAGAGTTCTGGCACGTATACGGCCGTGCGTGAAGCCCTGTCTGGCGTTGGCATTGATATTGAGCAGTTAGATACGATTTTGGTTTTAGGCAATGCCGAAGCCATTGCTCTGGCGGTGCAAGAAGGGTTGGGGTTGGGATTTGTGTCTAGCATTGTTTACACACGTTTGGTGCAGGACAGCGTTACCCCCATCAAAGTGCGCGGATTGTCGATCAAACGTGAAATTTACCTGGGCTGCCATACTCGGCGGCCGCCAACGTTGGCTCAGGCTGCCTTTTGGGCGCTCATCGGAAACAATGATGAACTCGATGCCCTTCGCCTGGAAGCGAACCAAAGTACGAATAATGAGTAAAAGAGGCGGAACTATGAGATTTTTGCGACTTTCTATCAATTGGTCGCTGGTATGCGGGGTTGTGGTGGGCTTGCTGGGAATGGTTATGACTGTGCATCTCGCTGCGGCTGCGCCGATGCAGCAAGAAGGGGATGGTGGGGTCATTGAAGAACATGAGACGCAGAAGGCGTGTCAGGAATGTCATCTGGATGTAAAAAGCCATTGGCAAGACAGCCCGCACGCCCATGCGTTTGATGATCCTTATTTTCAGCAACAGTGGGTTGGTTTGGGGCAGCCGGGCGAGTGTTTGTCCTGCCATACCACCAATTACCAGCCGGCAAATGGGCAATATGACGCTGAAGGCATCGCCTGCGAGGCGTGTCATGGAGAAGTGACCGGCGAGCACCCGCCCGAAGTCGTCTCCATCAAAGCCGATACCGAATATTGCGGCACATGCCATACCACCACGCTGGGTGAGTGGCATCAAACAAGCCATGCGACGGCCGAAATCGGTTGTATGGATTGCCATGATCCTCACAGCCAGCAGCCATTGTTTGAGGTGGCCGATGATTTGTGCATTAATTGCCATAAAGATTCGATGGAAGCTTATTTAGAAGATCTGCATGTGCAAAAAGGGATTGGGTGTGTGGATTGCCATGCGCTGGTGGTGCCGCCGGATGAAATCCCTGTCGATGGCATTGTGCCAACGGGTCATGCCTTTAGCATAACACCGGCAACCTGCGTGGCCTGCCACACGGATGCTTTGCATGCGGGATTCCATTTACCGGGTTATGAGGATGGGGCGAAAACGGCCGTTAGCGATGATGAACCAGCGCCGGTGCTGCTGCAAGCTGCGGAAGCGCCCCAACAAGAGGGAATGCTGACGCACGATCAGCAAATCCAGGCGTTGGAAACGGCGCTTGCCAGCCAGAATGTCACGCTGATCTTCCAGGGTGGGCTGGTTGGGCTGGCGTTGGGCGGAACTACGGCCTGGTTTGTTTCGCAAAATATTCGGGCGCGTGAATTGGAGAAGAAAGATGACGACGACAAGCCAGAAGAATAAGACATCGCCTTTGTTAACTCGGCGTGATGTATTAAAAATTGCCGGAGCAACGGGCGGGGCGATTCTCCTGTCGCGGGCGTTTACGTCTGGCCCACTGTCGGCCGATTCTATTTCAGGTTTAGCGCGTACAACGCATGCCAGTGCGGCGCATGAATGGCATATGGGCATTGATTTGGAAAAGTGCATTGGCTGCCAGTACTGCTTGTGGGCTTGCCAGGCGACGAATGATGTGCCGGATGATGAGATGCGTTGGAATGTGGGGTTTCCGGAGCGGACGGAAAATGGCACGGATTTTTTCATGACACGGCCGTGTCTCCATTGCCAGGAAGCGCCATGCACCAAAGTTTGCCCGGTCGGCGCGACCTGGGTGCGTGAAGATGGCATCGTGGCCATGGATTACGATCGGTGTATCGGCTGCCGATACTGTGAAGTGGCCTGCCCGTATGACGTGCGGCGGTTTAATTGGAATGTTGCTACCGCTGAAAATTCTTACCAACCAACCTGGGGAGAGCCGGAAGTGGCGCGGCGGCCGCGCGGCGTGGTGGAAAAGTGCACCTTCTGCGTGCATCGGATCGACCGGGGGATCGAACAGGGCTTAACACCCGGGGTCGATCCGCAGGCGACGCCAGCCTGCGTGAACGTGTGCCCGGTAGGCGCGCGTGTGTTTGGCGATGTGCGCGATCCGGAAAGCCCGATCACCCAATTCCTGGCCGAACATGACACCTTCCGCTTGCGGGAAGATTTTGGCACCGAGCCAAAGGTGCATTATGTGCGCCCGGCTAAGGAGGAGATATAAGATGGCTGCGGGTCAGGTAGCTATGCAAAAACCCAATCGTTGGCCGATGCGTCTGTGGTACCTTACTCTAGGCGTTATGTTATTAGTAGGGGCGTATGGCATGTTCCAGACCTTATGGTTTGGTCTGTCGGTGACAAACCTGACCGATCAGGTCCCCTGGGGGTTGTGGATTACATTAGATTTGTCGGCGATTGCTTTGGGGGCTGGGGCGTTTACGTTTTCGGCCGTGGTGTATTTGTTTCGTCTGAAGCGATTTGAGCCGGTTGCCCGGGTGGCCGTATTTGTTGGTTTTTTGGGGTATTCGTCGGCGATGTTGGCGTTGGCGATGGATATTGGCCGGCCGGATCGGTTTTATCACCCACTGATTTATTGGAATGTACATTCGGTGCTTTGGGAGATTACGCTGTGCGTGATTTTGTACTCAACGGTACTGATTATTGAGTTTGTGCCGATTGTGTTGGAGAGCCGATTTTTTGACGGCCGTTACCGGGCGCGGGCATTTGGCCATATGCTGCACAAACTAACACCCGTTATGGCGGCTATTGGCTTAGGCCTGTCACTGCTGCATCAATCTTCTCTGGGGGCAACATATGGGGTGCTGTCTGGTCGAGAAATTTGGTTCAAGCCTTCCATGCCGGTCTTGTTTATTCTATCGGCGATTGCCGGTGGGGTTTCTCTAACCTTGTTGGTTACCCTTGTGGTGAGTAAATTGTCGGGGCGCGAGCTAATAGACAAATTTTTGCGCCGGGATATTGCCCGTTTGGCGGCATTCGCCCTGCTGGCTTATCTCTATCTGAAAATGTGGGATTGGGCGGCCACGTCTTATTACAGCCATGCTCCGGGAACCGCCGATGCCCTGCTCCGTTTGCAAGCCACAACGCCCTATACACAGTCGTTTTGGATCATCGAAGTTTTTCTGGGAATTTTGGTTCCGGTGGTTATTTTGTTAAATCGGCCGCTGCGCCGACAAACCGGACTGTTGATTTTGGCATTGGTTTTGGTCATTGTCGGTGTGGTTGTCAATCGTTGGAATGTGACGTTATCCGGTCTGACAGTTCCGCCGCAGTGGTCGCCAGGAGTTTTAGGCAACGTGGTTGCGACGCCCTATTTCCCGTCAATAATTGAGGTGTGCGTTGCTCTAGGGATATTAGCGTATGCCTTGCTGGCGCTAACCTTGGGTTTGAAATATTTGCCGTTGTTTAAGAAATCTGGCGAATAGGCGGCCATTTCCTGCAAAGAGGGATACACGGCCCGATCTGTTGAAGATCGGGCCGTTTTTGTGTAGTTGGCGGGCAGGAATTTGGGGGTGAGGAGGTGAGGAACGGCCGTTTTCCCTTCACCCCTCGCCACTCGAGGTCAGCTAACTTTTTCTGTCGCATAGCAAAAAAAGACTTGTCATTTTCCTGAATATTAGAGTAAGATTAACTTCATTGGGGATTCACCCCAATGCCTGATGGGGGATTCTACCCACACAAATGGGTAGGAATTTGGGAGTAGTGGGGTTTGTAACCCATTGCATGTGACCTTTGTCACTAGCAGATGATCGGTTGGCCAATATACTTAACGCACATACTTCCACAAATTGGGTTTATGTGAAAATGTTTGTTTAAAGGCAGATTGAGATGCAAAGAACGAGACGATTTTTGAGAACAAGGAAGGGCATCATGCGTAAACCATGGGGGTTTGTAGTATCTATTTTAGTACTTTCCTTGCTCGCAGTCGGTTGTGCAGGGGCAAGTGGTGAGCAAGGACCAATTGGACCAGAAGGTCCACAAGGCCCTCCTGGACCAACAGGTCGTGATGGTCTGCCGGGCGCACCTGGTCCAGCCGGCGCTGACGGTCTAAGTTTTGAACCGCCAATCTTTATTGGCAGTACGGCTTGCGCCGAATGTCATCAGGATTTATTCGAACAGTTTGCCGCCAGTGGCCATAATCATCCACTAACCAAAGTTGTGAATGGTGAAGCGCCAACCTTCCCCTTTACCAATGTGACGAATCCGCCAGAAGGGTATACCTGGGACGATATTAGCTATGTGGTTGGCGGGTATAACTGGAAAGCTCAGTTCGTTGATAGTAACGGGTACCTCATCACCGGGGAAGCTGTTCAATTAAACGTGAATGATGGTAATGATTGGGTGGCCTATCATGCTGGTGAGGAAAAGCCGTATGACTGTGCAACCTGCCATGCGACCGGTTATACACCGAGTGGTAATCAAGATAATTTACCTGGCATCGTCGGAACCTGGGCTTTTGAAGGCGTGCAATGTGAAGAATGTCACGGCGCAGGCAGCGCCCACGCCAATCACCCAATGTCTTTTGAAATGAAAGTAGATCGCACGTCTGGCGCTTGCAGTGATTGTCATTCGCGAGGCGCCGGGCAAGAACTGGTGATTGCGGACGGTTTCATTCAACATCAAGATACCTATGGCGATCTTTTCCAGGGCAAACATGCGGTCATTGATTGCGTTGTATGCCATGACCCGCATACGGGTGTTGTCCAACTTGATAACGCGAAAGAAGCTACTACTCAGACTGGCTGTCGGGACTGCCATTTTGACCAGACAAAAGTGCAAAATGTTGGTGTCCATACACGGTTGGGCGTTGATTGTGTAGATTGCCACATGCCCTACCTGATCCAAAATGCGGTGGCAAACGCTGTCATGAACCAAGGCGATGTTCGGACGCACATGGTCTCCATTGATGCTGCCCAAATTACGCAGTTCTCGGAAGATGGTTTGACGGCCAACCCGCAGTTGGGCCTGGATTTCACTTGCAGAGGTTGCCACAATCCGGACGGCAGTGCATCCGTCAAGACAGATGAAGAGTTGTTGACGGCTGCGAATGGGTACCATACCTTGCAACCGGTCGAAACTGAACCTACTCCGGAACCGGCCGCGACTAATTGATGAATTTTCTTTCAAATGGTCAGCCGTCAAACATGAACAGGCCGCATCTAATGCGTGAATTCAACAGTATGACACGATTTCTATTTTCAGTAACCGGTGATCCAGTAGTGATCAAAGATGCAAGGAGGCTTCGTTGAAGCAATTTAATCGAGCCTGTCGATTTGCTCTTGGCACAGGCGGCATCTGGGTTTTATTCCTGATTCTTGGTGGGCTGTTGGCGTTTTCCTCAGCGCAAACTTACGCTGCGGCTGGCTCGCCAGAACAGGTCATTCTTGGCTCCTCGGTAGAAAGCCAGGAAGCCTCGCTTCTCCCGTTATCTTTTCAAGAACCGGGCACGAACAGCCACCCGGCGACGGATTTTGCGTGTAAATCTTGTCATAGTGGCACAACGGCCGTGATCGAATTTCCTTCCGGCGAGACAGTCTCGGTGCAAGTGGACCTGGCTGTGCTGGCAATGTCGGTCCACGGCAATCAATTAGAAAGCCCGCTGGCCTGTACAGATTGTCACCAAACAATCAATGATTATCAGTTCCCGCATACGCCATTAGACAGCACGGATTTGCGGGCGTATCAGGTTGCCCAGGCCGCCACATGCGAGCGCTGCCATCAGCAAACACATATCACCAGCCACCCCGGCGATGACGCGGCTATGCCCGTTACCTGCACCGATTGTCATGGTTCGCACGATGTGCATACCGCAGAAGCGTGGGATTCGGCTGAAGCGGTTGATCGCTGTGTGAATTGTCATGTGAAAGAAGAGGTTGAGCTAAATCAAGCGGATCAATTATTGCCGCTGATTCGGAGCGGTTTGTTTACCGATGAGCCGAATTCAGATTATTGTCTCGCCTGTCATAGTCAGCCGGACCGTGTCAAGACTTTCCCCAATGGCGACATGGTATCCCTGACAATTGACAAAGATGCTTTCCACGCATCGGTCCACGGTTTAAACAATTCGTGGCAGCCCCTCGAATGTAACGATTGTCACCAAAATCATATTTTCCCCCACCAACCAACAGAAACAGAAAGCGCCCGCGACTATACAATTGCCATGAATAGCGCTTGTCAAGATTGCCATGTGCAGTTCTTCGATAGAGCTATGGACAGTGTGCATGGAGCCGCGCTGCAAGACGGGAATACAGACGCGGCCATCTGCACAGATTGCCATGGCGCGCATGATACCCCTGTGCCGGGTGTGCCGCGGTCGGCTATTTCGCACACCTGTGAAAAATGCCACAGCACCATTTTTAACGAATACGCAGAAAGCGTGCATGGCAGCGCGTTGTTGAAAGAAGATAATCCTGACGTGCCAACTTGTATCGATTGTCACGGCGTGCATGACATCCATGATCCGACGACGGCGCAAGCGCGCGAGCGATCGCCAGAATTGTGTGCGAAGTGCCATGCTGATTATGAGTTGATGACGAAATATGACATCTCCACGAACGTATTTGATTCGTACGTGAGTGATTTTCATGGCACAACGGTAATGTTGTTTGAAAACGAGGGTTCTGATGTGCCGCCGAATACGGCCGTTTGTTACGACTGTCACGGCGTCCACAACATCAAATCACCCAGTGATCCAGACGCCGGTATCCAACAAAACCTCATCGAAACGTGTCGGCAGTGTCATCCAGATGCCCAGCCTAACTTTGCGGGCGCCTGGCTTAGCCACTATACGCCATCCTTGCAAAATTATCCCGTCATCTTCCTGGTAGACCTTTTCTATAAAATCGTCATCCCACTCACCGTAGGCTTTTTCTCCTTGATGGTAGGAACGGATATTTACCGTCGGGTTCGTA
This sequence comes from Chloroflexota bacterium, assembly GCA_029559155.1. GTDB lineage: Bacteria > Chloroflexota > Anaerolineae > Promineifilales > Promineifilaceae > Leptovillus. Next base: position 10,852 of record JAKQCM010000133.1, on the reverse strand, counting down.
TGCGGCTTCGGAAAAACAAAGCTTAGGACACAGCAGCTCTTAGAAAATGAATTCCTAAGAATCCTAATTCTCAGAGTTGAGGACTTATTATGAGCAAACCGAAACAAAAAATGTACCCGCGCTTTCGGGTCATGGCACGAATTGAGCACATTATCTTGTTAACAAGCTTTACTGTGCTGGCCATTACGGGGCTTCCCCAAAAATATGCTGCCGCTTCATTCTCGCAAAGCATGATCTCATTCATGGGTGGTATTACGCAAGTTCGTATCATTCATCGTTATGCCGCATTTTTGTTGGTCCTGGGGTCCGTTTACCACCTATTTACAATTGGTTTCCGCTGGTACGTCAAGGGCGAGCGGATGCGGATTTTGCCGGAACTGCAAGACGGGCGGGACATTATCGACATGCTGCGCTACAACCTGGGTTTGATCCAACATCACCCTAAAATGCCGAAGTTTAATTTTGGCGAAAAAATAGAATACTGGGCGGTAATTTGGGGTACAGCCATCATGGTCATTACCGGATTTATGTTATGGAATCCCATTGCCGTTACCTCTTATCTGCCCGGTGAAATAATCCCCGCAGCCAAAACTGCGCACGGTGGGGAAGCACTTTTGGCTGTGTTGTCCATCCTGATCTGGCATTTTTACAACGTGCTGATTAAAACCCGCAATTTCAGTATGTTTACGGGTAATTTACCCCATGACCAGATGGAAGAGGAACATGCTCTGGAATTAGAGCGCCTGGAAGCTGGCGGCGAGCCTTTTCCCGGCCTGCATTTGCGGGCAGAGAAAACGCGCAAACGCATCTATTTCTTCGTGACAATTGGCGCAGGCATCCTCATTTTTGTAGTACTTGTCTGGTTGTTTACGTTTGAAGAAACCGCCATTACCACTTTACCCGCTGTTACCAGAGAAGTTTTCGTACCATTGGCAACGGCCGTTCCCTAGTTTTTTGTCGGTAGACATGTTTTGTCACAAAAACATCCACGCCGATTTATAAGTTTTAGAAGACGAGCCATTTAGCATCGTCAAAATAGACAGAAGAGGAGGTTTTCTATGTTTCACCCGAATAAACGTTTTTACATAGTGACTGTACTTCTTTTCGTGTTCATCGTCGCTTTGGCTGCTTGTAGCCAGACACCCGTCGAGGTTACTCGCGTGGTGGAGGTCCCAGGAGCCGAAGTAGAGGTAACAAGAGAAGTTGAAGTACCAGTCGAGGTGACCCGTGTGGTCGAGGTTATGGTTGAGCCAGAAGCACCGGTTTCGGCCGTTTCCGTTGTTCCGTTTGAAGAAAAATGGGTTGCGTCCGCTCATGCCGACGTTACCGCTGAAGCCTTCAACCACTGGAACGAAGATGATCCGAAAGAAGTCCCTGTCGCTTGTGCAAAATGCCACAGCACACCAGGCTTCCAGGACTTCACCGGCGCTGATGGTTCTGCAGCGGGCGTTGTTGACGCCGCCGCCCCCATTGGCACAGTCATCGAATGCCAGGCTTGCCACAACGACATCGTCATCAATATGGACACCGTGATCTTCCCCTCTGGGGCAGAGGTGAGCGGTCTGGGCGCGGAAGCGCGCTGCATGACCTGCCATCAGGGACGCGCCTCAACCGTTCAGGTTAACGAAGGCATCGTCAACGCGGGTCTGGATCCAGTAGCCGATCTCGACACAGTTAGCCCGGATGTAGGTTTCACCAACATTCATTACTTCGCTGCTGCGGCCACCCAATACGGGACCATCGCCAAAGGCGGATATGAATATGACGGCAAAGCCTATGACTCCAAATTCGACCACGTAGAAGGGTACAACACTTGCGCCAGCTGCCATGATCCGCACAGCCTGGAAGTGAAAGTGGACGAATGCCAGGCCTGCCACACCGACGTGGAAACCGTTGAGGATTTTGCCAATATCCGTATGGCTGGTTCTCTGGTTGACTACAATGGCAATGGCGACATGGAAGAAGGCATCTACGCCGAAATCGAAGGCCTGCGTGAATCCTTGTATCAGGCAATGCAAGCCTACGCCACGGAAGTTGCCGGCGCCCCGATTGTTTACGATCAGGCCAGCTATCCCTATTTCTTCACGGATACGGATAACAGCGGCGCTTTCAATGAAGGCGACGAACGTTACGCCACCTGGACGCCCCGTCTGGCCAAAGCGGCTTACAATTTCCAAGTTTCCCTCAAAGACCCCGGTCGTTACGCGCATGGCGGCAAATACATCATTCAACTGCTGTACGATTCGATGGAAGACCTGAATCAGGCCATCTCGACCCCCATCGACATGAGCGCGATGCACCGTATTGACCATGGTCACTTTGCCGGTTCCGAAGAAGCGTTCCGTCATTGGGACGAGGAAGGCGCTGTGCCCGGTTCTTGCAGCCGCTGCCATTCGGCCGCTGGTTTGCCCCTGTTCCTGGAGCAAGGCGTTACCATCAATCAGCCGACAGCCAATGGCCTGAACTGCGCCACCTGCCATGCTGACCTGACGACCTTCGAACTGCGCACATCTGAAACGGTTAAATTCCCCAGCGGCGCAACGGTGAGCCTGGCTGCTGATGAGAACGACGAAGCTGGTCTGAAGAGCAACCTGTGCATTAACTGCCACCAGGGACGTGAATCTACGGTTTCCGTGAATGCTGCTCTGAAAGATTTGGAGCCGAACACGGTTTCTGATCAGATTCGTTTCCGTAACGTCCACTACTTCGCGGCCGCAGCCACGTTGTTTGGCACGGAAGTGAAGGGCGCGTATGAGTATGATGGACAGGAATATCTGGGTCGCAACGAACACGTTGGCGCGTTCAACACCTGCGTGGAATGCCACAATGCTCATGCGTTGGAAGTTGAATACGTAGAATGCGCTGAATGCCATGAAAACGTACAGACACCGGAAGACCTGAAGGCCATTCGCGTTTCCGAAATTGATTTCGACGGTGACGGCGATGTGACTGAGGGTATCTATGGCGAAATTGCCACGGTTAACGAAGTTCTTTACGCCGCGATTCAGGCCTATGCCTTGAACACAGCCGGCGCAGCGATTGTGTACAACCCGAACAGCTACCCCTACTTCTTCGCCGATGCCAATGGCAATGGTACAGTTGATGAGGGTGAAGGCGCTTTCGCCAGTTGGACGCCTGAACTGCTGAAGGCAGCTTACAACTACCAATATGCCCAGAAAGACCCGGGTGCATATGCTCACAATGGGCAATATGTTCTCCAAATCTTGATGGATTCTATCAATGGGGTTGGCGGCAGCACCGATGGCATGACACGGCCGTCTTTGGCTGAGTAAGCCTCAATCGTCGTTGTTAAAACGACCTAAGCGTTAATGAAGAGGCCGGGTATCCGCATATACCCGGCCTTTTTATTTGTTAGATGGTGGGGTGGGGAGTTAGATGGTGACGAGATGGAGTTTGGTTACGGCCGTTATCTCTCCCAAGGCATGGAGCGCTGCCTTAGAAGGTTCACTATCCAGGTTGATAAACGAAAGCGCCCGCCCGCCCGGCTCGTTGCGTCCCATGCGCCACTCGCCGATATTCACTTTATAAGCCGCCAAAATCGTGCCAATCTGCCCAATAACGCCGGGAACATCCTCATTCTGCAAGATGAGCAGCACGCCTTCCGGGCGGGCTTCAACCCGATATTGATCGAGCTGCACAATGCGCGGCTCTGCGCCGCCAAACAAGACGCCGGCTAACATGCGCTCGCCGCCGTCCCACTTCACCCGGCAGGAGACCAGATTGGGGTAATCCAGGCCATTGATGCCTTTGGCCTGCGTAATGGAGATACCTGCTTGTTCAGCTAAAACCGGCGCATTGATGGAGTTGAGCGGACCATCGTAACTGACGCTGAGAATACCTTTCAGCAGCGCGGCCGCGATGGCTTTGACCTGATTTTCTACCATTTCTCCAGAGGCCTGCACTTCCACGCGGCGAATGGGGCCGTCGGCCAGACTGACATGGAGTTTGCCTAACTTTTCCGCCAGGCGCATATACGGCCGTATCGCCTGATATTCCCCCGGTCCTACCGTAAACGGCATATTCACCGCATCCCGGAAATCGGTTCCTCGCAGCGCATCCAACACCTGCGACACGATTTGCGTGGCTACTTCCTTTTGCGCCTCATGCGTACTGGCTCCCAGGTGCGGCGTGTGCAGCACATTCGGCAAGCCGATCAGCGGATTATCCAGCGGCGGTTCGGCGCTGTACACATCCACAGCCGCCGCCTTCACTTTGCCGCTCGTCAGCGCCGCTGCCAGGGCGGCCTCATCAATCAGTTTACCCCGCGCCCCATTGACAATGATGACCCCAGCCTTCATCTGGGCAATCGCCGCGGCGTTGATGATCTGTTCGGTATCTGGCGTGTAGGAGGTGTGCAGACTCAAATAATCCACCTGAGGCAGCAGATCGTCCAGGTCTAGCAGAGTCACGCCTAATTCGCGGCCTACGGCTTCCGAAACAAACGGATCGTAGGCCACCACTTCCATGCCAAAGGCTTGCGCGCGCACTGCCACCAGTCGGCCAATTCGGCCAAAGCCGATGAGTCCCAGCACTTTGCCATATAACTCACGGCCCATAAAACGCGAGCGCTCCCACTCGCCGGCCGCCAGGGCAATATGCGCCGGCACGGTGTACCGGCTGACGGCCAGCATCAGGCCCATCGCCTGTTCGGCGGTGGCGATGTTGTTGGCGGTGGGCGTGTTGATGACGATGATGCCTCGCCTGGAGGCTGCGGGCACGTCGATGTTGTCGATGCCGACGCCAGCCCGACCGACCACGCGCAGGTGTGTGCCTGCGGCCAAGACGTCTTCGTCAACGGCCGTGCCGCTACGCACAATCAACGCCTCATAACCGGGGATCAGCTGCAAAAATTCCGACTTGCTCATCGTCGGCTTCAGATCGTACTGCACATCCGCCGCCTGATCGAGCAGTTCTAGCCCGGCCGCGCCCAATTTGTCTGAAACAAGAATCCGAAACATAGGTAAACACAAAAATAATGCGTGATGCGTGACCAGAGATCATCACGCATCACGCATCACAAAATGACAACTCGACTTCGTTACTTACCAGAATAACAGCGCCTCGTTTAGGCAGCCAGATATTCATCCATCGCCGCGAACAACTCTTCCATGTCGCTCATCTGCAAATCGCCCATGTGGGCAATGCGGAAGGTCACATTTTTGAGCTTGGAGCCATATCCGTTGGACATGATCATCCCGCGTTCGCGTAAGAACTTGTTCATGCCGGATATGTCGATGTTGAGGTTGTTGCTGAAGCAGGTCACAGTCGGCGATTCGTAACCGGCGGCCGCAAAAATTTCGATGCCGTGGCCTTTGCCCCAGGCAATCGTGCGGTCGCGCATGGCCAGATGACGGGCAAAACGGTTTTCCAATCCTTCGGCCAGAATATCGTCTAATTGTTTGTCCAGGGCAAACATCAGCGAAACCACGGTGGTGGAGGGCGTCTGATCTTTCACCAGATATTTTTCCAGGGTGAGAAAATCGAAGTACCAGCCGCGATCCGGAATGGTTTTGGCTTTTTCCATCGCCCGGTCAGACACGGCCGCAAAGGCCAGGCCAGGCGGCAGCGCAAACGCTTTCTGGGTGGAGGTCAGCAACACATCCAGATCCCATTCGTCGAAGCGGATATCCGCGCCGGCCAGGCTGCTGACGGCGTCTACCAGGATCATGATCTGGTCGCCATTGGGGCTTTGGCGGATGGCCTGGGCTAATTCCGGAATGGGGTTGGTGACGCCGGTGGAGGTTTCGTTGTGTGTCAGGCAGACAGCGTCGAATTCTCCGGAGGCGAGGCGCTCGGCTACTTGCTCGGGCAGAATCGGCTGCCCCCATTCCACTTCCAGCACTTCATTGGCTTTGGCGTTGCCGACAACAATTTCGTGCCAGCGCTGGCTGAACGCGCCGTTGACGCAGTTCAGAACCTTTTTGCCCACGCAGTTACGAATGGCGGCTTCCATGAGTCCAGAACCGGTGGAGGCGCTGATGAGAACGCGCTGTTCCGTTTGGAAAACCTGGCGCAGTTTGGGGCGAATCCGGCTGATCAGCTCCGTGCATTCGGGCATACGATGCCCGAGCATCCAGGCTGCCTGGGCGTCCAGAATTTCCGGGCGGACTTCAGTCGGGCCGGGGATAAAAAGTTTGATATGCGGCATTGACTGCCTCGGTGAATTTTGATTTGAGTCGTTCATCGTTAAATGTTAATGCTCCTGTTTGAATTAGGTCTAAACCTTTCTGAAATACGGAAAAATGGGGAGTACTTTGTAGTTGGCTAATGGCGGCAGGGCCGGCGGCAACGGCCGTTAACGGGGCCAGACTCGTTGTGTGCAGGTAAACCGGCGATTGGGTCAACACGCGCTGCCGTTTGATGATGCCGCCATATCCCACAAACAAGTCCACGGCCGTGCTGGCCAGCAAATCACTGTTCCCGTCACCTATCAGCAGCGAACGGCCGCGCTGGCCGGCTAAAAGCTCGCGCACAATTTGCGCCTTGCCATCGCTGATGGTGAGAGCGCCTTCTTCGTAGGTAAGGTACTGGACATCGCCTTCGGTGTACGGCTGGTTTTGCTCCCACCATTGGCCGGAAAGCTGGTTGTAGGCCACGCCAACGGCGCGGATATTCTCTTGGGGTACGCCCAGAAAGATGCCAAATTCTTCTACCGGCTCGGCCAATCCGCCGCTGATGATGTAGACTTTGTGACCGAGATGCTGCAAAGCGGCTATGACGGCCGCAGCGTCCTCAACGACGTTGCGTTTGTAAGCCTGACGAATGTTGCGAATTTGCTCACGGGTAGGTTTTACTGCCAGCAGACGCTTGCCGTACACCTCTTCCAGGTCCAGTTCGCCATCCATTGCCGCACGGGTCAGCACTTCGACGCGCCACTTTTTGCCGGCGTGGTCGGCCAATACGTCGATGCCTTCGATGGTGGTTAGGGTTGAATCGCAGTCGAAAAAGACATGCTCATAATGAGGCCAGCGCATAGGTCCCTGTCACTCAGAGATACACGTTTATTTGTGCCTATTCGCACAATGATCTCGAAATAAGTGTATCAAACAGCCGCCTTGTTGCGTAGGGTGAAAAATGCTTATTTGTGAATTGGCGGGTTTGTACACTGTGTCATAATGTCGGTGATGAGGGCGTGGACACGGCCGTTGCTCCCCAAACACTTCATGCCATTGTTGTCCCACACCAATGGTTGCCCCGCCATATCGGTCAATTGGCCGCCGGCCTCCGCCAGCAGCAGGGCGGCGGCAGCGATGTCCCAGGGCTTGATGGTAAAGTTGAAGTAGGCGTCCACCCGACCGGCGGCTATCCAAGACAGCGCCAGCGTGGCGCTGCCCACGGCGCGAATGTTGAACACTTTGTGGGTTAGATTGGTGATGTAGTTTAAACCTTCCTCACGCAGGGCGGGCACGTGACTCCAATCATGGGTCAGAAGAACCTGCCCTAAATCCCGGATGGCGCTGACGCGTAACCGCCGTTCCACGCCATCACCGCTTTTTACCGTCGCGCCTTGCCCGCGCTGACCGCTGAACAACTCCTCGCGCAAAGGATCGTAGACTGCGCCGGCTAAAATTTGCGGACGGCCGTCTGGCGCAAACTGCACTGCCGCTACCGACACGCAAAAAACGGGCAGGCCTCGGCTAAAATTGATCGTCCCATCCAGCGGATCGATCACCCAGATGATTGGGCCGCCAGTGGGCAGGTCGCTGTCTTCCTCTTCGGTGAGAAAGCCATGATCGGGCCAGCGGCGGCGAATGGCGTTGGTGATGGCGGCCTGGGCGGCAAAATCGGTGTCTGTGACGACATCACGAAAGCCTTTGCTGCTAACCTGCCTGGGCTGGTAAAAGTTGTGGCGGATGATGGCGCCGGCAGAAACGGCCGTTTCCTGCGCCATCGCCAATAGTTCCTGATTGTGAAGCATCAAAGCATCATTTCCCAAAATCATACAAAATAAACAGCCCCAAGGACGATTCCTTGGGGCTGTTTTGTAATTAAACCTTACGTCTTCAGGTCAAGAAACCTGTTCCCAATTGCCTGGAAACAAGCTGCTTTCCCTCAACAATTACGGCTGAATCTCAGACATCAGCTCGGCCTGGGCGGCGTTGGCGGTTTCGGTCAACGTCGTCAGAATGGCAGTGATGTCTTCGATGGTCGGGCCGGCGGGCAGCTGCATGATTTCATTGAAAGCTGCCTGAGCGCCATCACGAGTTGTCTGGTAAGAGATCAACTGTGGTTCGTAGTAAGAGAATGGCAGCATGTCCACGGCCTGCGCCCACTGCGGATTCTCGGTGAAGTAATCACCCAAGAAGTCGCGGGTGCTGGCGCGGGTCGGGAAGTAACCGCTGATCTCGTCCCACTGCGCCTGAATTTCGGGCGTGGTGAACCATTTGATGAAGATCCAGGCCGCCAATTGTTCTTCCGGCGTGGTGTTGGTGACCATGATGTCGCCACCGTAGATGTTCTGGACCGGGTCGGCTGTGGTGTGCGGAATTGCTGCCACACCCCAAACGTCCGGGTCGGTGCCATTTTCTTCGGCTACTGTAGCCACGTCACCGGCATAGAACGGAATACCGGAGCTGGAACCCTGGGCGAAGATGGCGCGGCGGGCGGCGAATTCAGGATTCGGGAAGCCTTCGGTGAAGAAGTAGGCGCAGCCATCATCGTACAGGCCTTTCAGGAAGGCCATAGAATCAACGGTTGCTTGACCGTCATACACGTAACCCAAACCGTCTTCGGTCAAAACGTCACCGCCGAAAGCGAAGGTCCAGGCCGCTACGGCCGAAGCGTCATCGCGCAGGATGTAACCGCCGGTGCCGTCGCCATTGGCGTCAGCCGCGGCGCAGGCCATTTCACGGAACTCATCCGGAGTGGTTGGCGGGCCATCGAAGCCGAGTTCTTCCAACCAGGTTTGGTTGTAGAACAGCACTTCCATGGAACGGTTGGGCGGGAAGCCTAAACGTTGATTGTCGAAGGCCGGGTGGATGCTCTGGTTGAAGAAGCTGGGGTAGAAATCAGCTTTGTCTTCTTCGCTCAGACCCCAGGTCGCGTCATCGACGTAGGGATTCAGGTCGGCCAGGGAGTTGTTCAATTGGTAGAAAGCCTGATCGTTCTGGTAACCGACGACTAACGCGGCCGGCAGTTCACCGGCGGCGATGCTGGCGTTTACCTGGTTGCGAATATCGTTGTAGCTACCCTGATTTTGGGCTTCTACGGTGATGCCGCAGGCATTGCTTTGGTTGAATTGGTCAATGAGAGGCAGCAGTTGTTCTTCACGGGAACCGCTGTGGTTGTGCCACCAGACAATGCTCTGCCCAGAAGGATCGACGCCGGCAAACGGGCCATCGGCCGCCACGGTGCATTCTTCCATGCCGTTCATGGAGTTGTTTACCATCATGGGTTCTTCGGTCGGAACGGCCGTCGGTTCTTCAGTCGCCACTTCGGCGGGCGCTTCGGTTGCGGGAACTTCGGTCGGAACGGCCGTCGGTTCTTCCATCGGCGCTTCGGTGGGTTCCGCGGCTGTTTCTTCAACAGGCGCTGTGGTTGGTTCAGCGGCTGGTTCAGGGGTCGCGCCGCCGCCGCAAGCCACGAGGGCCAGGGCGAAGATCACGGCCGTAAAAAGCAACAGAAACAATTTTGCATTTTTAGTTTTCATTATCAAAAGTCTCCTCCAGAAAGTATTGAAATAAAAATTTTTTGACGACGCCTTCTTGATTGAAGAATTCGTCTTGGAAAGCAAAATGTCAAATCAATTTGGTTTGGGCCAACAGCTAAAAAAGCCGTGGCAGCGGCATCACCTCCTTGAAATTGGTAGGAATTCAGGGTGGAACGGCCGTTCATCCCTGGTTCGTTCGTTTAACCTTTCAAACCCGCAGTGGCAATTCCTTCCGTGAATTGCTTTTGGGTAAAGAAGTATACAATAATCAGCGGCAAAATCGTGATAACTGCGCCGGCCATTCGCAAATGGGTTTGCGCACCGCCTTCATCCACAAAATTATACAGGCCATACGAAATGGGCCGCCAATCGGGCGTGGTTGTCACCAGAATAGGCCAGGCCAGCGCATTCCAGGAGCCAATAAAGCTAAATAAAATCACGCTCACAATGGCCGGTTTAGACAGCGGCACAACCACCCTGACCAAATAACGCAAATACCCCGCGCCATCAATTTGCGCCGAATCCCACAATTCACTCGGAATCTGCTGGAAAAACTGGCGCAAAATCAGAATGCTAAACGCACTGGCCATAAATGGAATGGTTAGCGCCGGCCAATTGTTAATCCATTGCATTGGCGTCACCCGGCCCAGCCAGGCAACCGTGATAAAGTTTGGAACCCAGGTAATGGCTTCTGGCAAGATCAGCGTGGACAACAATAGGGCAAACAGGAAATTCTTCCCCGGGAATTCAAATTGGGCAAAGGCATAAGCTGCCAGTGTGCAAAAAACCACCTGGCCGGTTACGGTAATAAAGGCGATGCGTACGCTGTTCCAAAAATATAAGCCAAAATCTGCATCTCGCCACGCTTTGGCATAATTGCCCCACTGCGGCGTAGAGGGCAATAAGGCCCGCCCTGTGGCTTCTGTGAGATTCATCAGCGATACGCTGATCGTAAACAGAAAGGGAACGATGGCAATCAGCGCCCCAACGATCAATATCAAGTACATCAGCATTTTCCCGAAATCGATGTGACGAGGTCGGTGCGATTTGGGGGCGGCGTTCGTTTCTTGGGGTTGAGCTGTCGTTAAATTAGCCATAAAACACTCTCTTGCTGGCGACACGGTTATTAAAGATAGTCAGCCCCATCACGATGAGCAGCAGCAGCATCGCCAAAGCGGATGC
>JAKQCM010000130.1 GCA_029559155.1 Chloroflexota bacterium | reverse complement strand
CCTCGCGGTGGCCGATGTCGGTTTCTTGTGCTGGCTGGCGTTCGTTTTCGGCTATCGGCGTTTTTGCATAATACGCGCCGGGATTGGTTGATTTGTAATCGACGCAGGCCTGAAGAGTAGCCTTGGTTAACGAATCGTTGGCGAGACCGGTTTCCACGGCCGTCTTTGCATCTGATTCAGGCGTTAGCACTTCGCTGACTTTTTGGATTAACCGGTTTTGCTGCTTGGTGATCAGATCTGGAACCAGGTTGTCCAGGGGATCGCTTAGCAGCAGATTCAGGCAGTTTAATGCCCGGCGGCTCACGTCATAAAGGCGAAAATTGGACCAGAATGGGTTGTCTTCGTCTATTTCCAGACGATCGATCCCAAAATTCGCGTAATCCAGAGCATCCGGATCGCTTGGGTCTTGCGGGTAAAGATAGGGCAGGTCTGATTGGGGCGGCGGGTCGTAGATTTGGCTGATGTTGGTGAGGGTTGGGAAACTGGTTTGTTGGAGGGTGACGATGCTGTTGAATATGGTGCGCATCTGGCTGGCGCGCCGCAGGCCATTGTTTGTGTCCTGAACCATCTGGAGGGGGTCGGAAAAAACGCGTGTTTGACTGGAATCGACCATTTGAGGCAGTTTGGGGTCGTCCAGGGCGGCAATTTGGACGCGGCTGCGTAATTCCACAAGCGACCAGCCCAATCTGAAGGCGTTGTGGATCTGGGTAACGGCCGTATCCGCCAACCAGGACGCAGTTGTTGGTGGTTGTTCTGCATTTCCAGGGGTTACTTCTGTCATTATGTTCTCCTTCTAACCTTTCACAGGCGTGAACCGAGGTGATTTAAAATCCAGGCATTGACCATGGTTACAGTGTAGTGGATTCTGTGGCGTAATGAAACCTCAACATCTCGATTTGTGGTTATCAGAGAATGGTTTTTAGGGAAAAACCGGTGGCTGGCGCGCCGAGAGGAAGGAATCTGCTAAACGATTCTAACTGAATAGCGAGAGCAGGAGCGAGAGTGAGAGGAAGACAGGTCTACTTCCTCTCGCTCTTGTTATTTTTAGGGGGAGGGGAAAACGGCCGTTTCCCCATTCTTGTTTATCCTGCATCTTCATACATTATCACCACAAAGCGCTTGGGGCCATGCACGCCCACAGCCATCGTCTGCTCGATGTCGGCCGTTTTGCTGGGGCCGCTGACCAGCGTGATGTTGGCCGGAGTCGCGTCCTGCCGCGCCTGCGTCCAGGTGAAAATGTCGCTGGTGAGCCGTGACGTGGGCAGCAGGACAATGTGAATGGGCGGCAGCAAGGTAGCCATGCGGCTGTGGGCCGGGCCGCTGCTGAGGATGACCGAGCCGGTTTCGGCCAGGGCGGCGTCGGCGCTGCTCAGGCCGGCGTCGGCCGCGGCGCAAAAGGCGCGCAAATCGCCAGCCGTCTGCCCGACCAGATGCCACTGCACGTTTGGGAAGCGGTCGGGCCAGTCGGCGCCGGCCACGTCGCCGTTGACAACGACGCTTTGAGCGTTGATTTCTGCCAGCAGACGGCCGAGTTCGGACACGGCCGTTTCCCAATCCGCCACGCGCCGCACTTCCGCCTTCGCCGCCGTCGCCGCCTGGGCAAACTGCGCCGCCAGATCGGCAAACTCCCGCCGCGACCGCCACACCGGCGGCAGCGCCGTCGCCCCATCCCCCCCGGCCCGCAGCCGGCCTAAAATTTCTTCTCGTGCGTTCATGTTGTTCTCCAAAAGAGAGAGACTGGAGATTGGAGATTGGAGAATGTCTACCAGTCTCCAGTCTCTAGTCTCTAATCTCCAGTCTCTAATCTCCAGTCTCTAGTCTCTAATCTCCACTCTCCACTTCCCCATCCGCCCACATCTGCCGGAACGATTTGCCCGGCAGGGTGGGTGGGCGGCGGTCGCCGGTGAGGTTGATGGGCAGTTGGAGCTGGTTGTCTTGCAGGAACGGCCGTTGCCCCACCCGCGCCAGCCCCGTCGCCAGTTTCCAGAGGGACGTATTGCTCATCATCGCCGCCACGGCCCGTTCGGCCAGCGCTTCCGGCCCGACGAGGCCCTGTTCCACCTGATCCTTGCGCAGTTCCAGCAGCATACGCGGTAAATCAATGCGCACCGGGCAAACGTCTTTGCACGCGCCGCACAGGCTGCTGGCGTGGGGCAGCGCCTCGTATTTCTCCAGGCCGAACAGCAGCGGCGAGACCACCGCGCCGATGGGGCCGGTGTACGGGCTGCCGTAAGCGTGGCCGCCGGCCTCGCGGTAAACCGGGCAAACGTTCAGGCACGCGCCGCAGCGCAGGCATTGCAAGACTTCTTCGTAGGGCGTGTTGAGGAGTTGGGAACGGCCGTTATCCACCAACACCACGTGCACTTCTTCCGGGCCGTCCACGTCGCCGGGGCGGGCCGGGCCGCTGATGGCCGTGGTGTAAATGGACAGCGGCTGGCCGGTGGCGCTGCGCGCCAGGAGGCTCAGCCAGACGGCCGCTTCGTCCCAAGTGGGGGCGATTTTTTCCAGGCCCATGACGGCGACGTGGACGCGGGGCAGGGTGGTGACCATACGGCCGTTGCCCTCGTTGGTCACCAACACTACGCTGCCGGTTTCGGCGACGGCCAGGTTGCCGCCGCTGACGCCCATGTCGGCGGCCAGGAATTTCGTGCGTAACATGCGGCGGGCGACGGCCGTCAGCGCCGGAATGTCCGCTTCGGCCAGCCCTTCGCCCGATTCATGCTCAAACAATTCGATGACCTGCCCCTTGGTTTTGTGCACCGCCGGGGCGATGATGTGGTACGGGTCTTCTTGCGACAACTGAATGATCCATTCGCCCAGGTCGGTTTCCACCGGCTCGATGCCCGCCGCAGCCAGCGCCTGGTTCAGGCCGATTTCGTCGGTCATCATGGATTTGCTCTTGGCGACCAGTTTCACGTCGTGGGCGCGGGCGATGTCGACGATGATCTGGCTGGCTTCTTCGGCCGTGCGCGCCCAGTGGACGTGGGCGCCGTTGGCCTGGGCGTTGCGCTCAAACGTTTCCAGATGGTGGGCCAGATTGGCGATGGTCTGCCCGCGAATCAGTTTCAGATGGTCGCGCATCTCTTCGACGGCCGGAACAGCCGCCAACGCGCCGCCGCGCGCCTCGCGGAAGTGGGACAGCGCCCGGTCCAGCGCACCTTGCAGACGCACGTCTTCAATGGCGATGGTGGCGCTTTGCCGAAATTGGGGGAAGGTGCTGCCTTGGACGCTCATCGGGTGGCCCTCTCTAACATGGTGGCGATATGCTCAACTGGCGGCTGGTTGTCGGTGAGGCCGCGCATTTGCATCAGGCAGCCGGGGTCGGCGGTGACGAGGGTCGCGGCGTCGGTTGTTTTGGCCTGGCGCAGTTTTTCGGCGGTCATGGCGTTGGAGACTTCGGGCATGCGGACGGAGAAGAGGCCGCCAAAGCCGCAGCAGCGTTCGGACTCTTCCATTTCCTGAATGGCGTAGCCGGCGGCTTGCAGCGCCTGGCGCGGCTCTTTTTTCAGGCCGAGGAGGCGGCACATGTGGCAGGAATCGTGGTAGGTGACCGGATTGGGCTGGGGCGTGGGCTGATGGGAAACGGCCGTTTCCCCCCAATGCGCTTCCTTCATCAGAAATTCGCTCAATTCAAACGTTTTTTTGGCCAGGCGCAGGGCGCGATAATAATATTTTGGCTCGTTGGCCAGCAGATGGGGGTATTCCTGGCGAATCATCGTCGTGCAGGAGCCGCTGGGCAGCACCACAATCTCTTGGTCGGCCAGAATATCTATCGTGCGGCGGGCCAATCGGCGCGCCTCATCGTGCAAGCCGCTGTTGAAAAATGGCTGACCGCAGCACGTCTGCTCGGCCGGGAAATCCACGTCATAGCCGGCGCGGCGCAGCACTTTAACCGTGCTGACGCCCACTTCGGGCATGATCTGATCGACCACGCACGTCACAAAGAGGGCGATCCGTTTCTGTTGGTTGATCATGAACAAATCTCCTTAAAGCTGGTAGCGGTAAGCTGTTAGCTGTAAGCTGAGGCTGTGTGGTTGGAAAGGTTTGCCGCGGCCGTGAGAAAGAGGATAGAAGAAGGCTTGCAGGCGTCGGCAACCTGACGGATGTTGGTTATTATTCTGCTATGAAATGGCAAGAAATGCTACCTGGGATTTTATGATGCCACCTTGTTGCTGTCAGGCATGTCATGCTGAGGTCCTCCGAAGCATCCCCATCTACTGGTAAGGAGGGATGCTTCGCTCCGAAGACTCCGCTCAGCATGACGAAACAGACTCTATTGGCTTTTAGGCATGTCATGCTGAGGTCCTCCGAAGCATCCCCATCTGCTGATAAAAAGGGATGCTTCGCTTCGAAGACTCCGCTCAGCATGACGATACAGACTCTATTGGCTTTTAGGCATGTCATGCTGAGGTCCTCCGAAGCATCCCCTTCTACTGGTAAGGAGGGATGCTTCGCTTCGAAGACTCCGCTCAGCATGACGATTTGGCGGGAGATTGGATAAATGGCTTTTAGAATGAGACGAATGGGCAGGGAGTATGAAGCGGATGGCTCGCAGCGGCCGCAGCGGCTGACGCGCGAACAGGTGAATACATTTAAACGGTTATTGCAGTATGTACGGCCGTATACCAAATGGATGGTCCTGTCCATCATCATGCTGCTCATCAGCGTATCGCTGGGGCTGATTTTGCCGCTGGTGATCCGCAATCTGGTGGATATTGTGCTGGTGGATAAGAACTTTACCCGGCTGAATCAGCTGGCGATTGGGCTGTTTGTGGTGTTTATTTTGCAGGGCCTGGCCAGTTTTGTGAATCAGATTGCCCTGGCTTTTGTGGGCGAGAACGTGGTGGCCGATATTCGGGTGCAGGTGTACAGCCATTTGCAGTCGCTGTCGCTCAAATACTTCACCGATAACCGCACGGGGGAGATTGTGTCGCGGGTGACGAATGACGTGATTTTGCTGCAGAATGCCGTGACCGACAATCTGGTTGCTTTGCTGCGGCAGGCCATCACCCTGATTGGCGCGGCGATCTTACTCTTTGTTTTGGACTGGCGTCTGACGCTGATCATTCTGGCGGGCATTCCTTTTGTCACGCTGACGATGGTTTGGCTGGGGCGAAAAATCCGGCGCGAGTCGACGGCCGTGCAAGACGCCCTCGCCCAGGGAGCCAACGTGCTGGAAGAAACCATTTCCGGGGTGCGGATCGTCAAATCGTTTGCCCGCGAAGAGTATGAAATTGCCCGTTTTTCGGCGCGGGTGACGGATATCTTCGATGCCGCCATGCGCCGGGCCAAAATTGGGGCCGTTTTGGGGCCAATTATTGGCTTTATGGCCTTTGCCTCTATCACGATCACGCTCTGGTTTGGCAGTTATGAGGTGATTCAGGGGCGGCTGACGGCCGGCGACCTGGTGGCGTATCTGGTTTACACCATGATGGTCGCCGCGCCGATTGCTTCGTTGGCCGGCCTGTATGCTCAGTTCCAGGCAGCGATTGGGGCGACGGAAAGGCTGTTTGATTTGCTGGATACGGAGTCCGATATTGTCAGTTTGCCGGATGCGCCGCTGCTCCCGGCGGTGCAAGGCGAGGTAGTTTTTGCGGACGTGAGCTTTGCGTACAGCACGGCCGTTGCCGTTTTGCGTTCAGTCTCGTTTACGGCGCGGCCGGGACAGGTAATTGCCCTCGTGGGACCAAGCGGCGCGGGCAAATCGACGCTGGTGAGCCTGATTCCGCGCTTTTGGGATGTGGATAACGGCCGTGTCACCATCGACGGCTATGATATTCGGGAAGTCAACCTGCGCAGCTTGCGTGAACAAATCGGCATTGTGCCCCAGGAGACCACGTTGTTCTCCGACACGGTGTATAACAACATCCGCTACGGCAAA
>JAKQCM010000128.1 GCA_029559155.1 Chloroflexota bacterium | reverse complement strand
CAGCAGCATAAAGCCGCCAAACCGCAAAAACACAATCAACAGCAGCAAGCCAATGATCACCTGCGCCCATCCGGGGATCTGGCGCAGACGCGTCCACCAATCCGTGCTGTCAAAAGAAGATGGGTTTAATCGTCGGCTCTGCGCTTCGCGGCAAAATTCCCCCGTCCCAATGTGCACCACATCACCCTGCATGGTCCACTCGCAGCCGCACGTTCGGCAGCGATAAAAAGCCGACTGCGGCCGGACCGGACGTTTGCCTTTTTGCCGCAAAATCTCCCCGCCGCAGTGGTCACAATCATACCCGCTGTCTAACCAAATTGTTTCCTTTGTTTTCATACACTATCAGGTACAAGAGGGCTGTACGACGACTGGATGATGCACAATAAACCAACCCCCAATCAAACCAACCAACCAGGTTACAAGCGCTCGCAGCTATCTAATAACAGGTTGTAGGTTCCCGACAAACTAACGTATACAAATCCGCCACAATCTTTGCAAGAAGCCTGATATTCGACGCCTTGCTCGCCCGAAACCGGTTCCCAGGCCGTCAGAACATGCCCCCGAATGCTGGCAAACGCTTCCGCTTCGCGCATCTGGCGGCTAAGAAACACTTCTTTTTCGGCCATTTCGGCGACGTGCAAATTTTCAGTTGCCCCAACGATGGCGCGCACCACGGCCGCTTGCACTAAATTATCCGGCACATTATCGGGCAGGCCGCTCACTTTAGCCAACATCAGCTCCAACACTTCCGCAATTTCCTGGCGGGTTTCCTGGTGGTAATGCGACACCAACGAGCCTTCTTCCAATAATCCGGCCAGGTAGTGAACGGCCGTTTCCAACTGCATCTTTTTTACTTCAGCCGACGTGGTCATTCTTCTGTGTCTCCTTGCTATGACGCCGACCGCCCTTGCGGCGGTAGTGGTTATAGGATGGCTGCGCGGATCCTTCTCTCGCAAGCTGGTGTATTATACCGGCTATGTTAACCGATGCCAGCGGCCGCCAATCAGCCCAGCTCTGAACCTGACGGCCGATTTAAACTCTCGAACTGTGCCTTGATCATGTCGCGCTCGACTTGTTTTCGGGCGATTTTTCGGTCCACTTCGGCCACCATTTCACCCAACAAATCACGGCCCTGACGTTCGGCCAGCGTCACTTCCAGACTCAAGGCAACCATCGAATCGGTGTGCAGCGTTTGCCGTTCCAGGTGAATACGCGCCAGACGGCGACGGCAGCGATTCAATTCTTCTTGCAACGCTCGTATCATGTCGCCTTCGGTCTGGGCGGAGGGAGCCGAGGCGACGGGCTGGCCGCCGTCTAACTGGCGGGCTACGGCCAAAAGTTCGGCCAGACTGCGGGCGGCATAGGCGTCATTAACGGCCGTCATCATTTCTGTGCGGTAGGCGCGATCCTCGGCGTCGGTGGTCAGATCAGGGTGCAGGCGGCGGGCCAATTGACGGTAGAGCTTTTTGATTTGCGCTTCGGTGGTTTGGCTGACGGGTTCAGACGGCCGTTTTGGGGCCGGTTTGGGCGACTGCTGCCAGGTGCGCCGGTACTGCTCCTCCACCGAGCGATGATCGATGCCAAATGTTTTCTCGTTGCGGCGGCGCTGGATGCGGTCCAGCAAATCGGCCACCTCCGCTTCTACGGCCGCCAACACAACCAACCGATCGCCCATCCGCGCCGCGTAGGCAAATTCGAACGCCTCGATATCGGCGCGATAATCGGCCAGTTCCGCTTCGGCCTCGATCAGGTCTGTGCGCGCCGCTTCCACTTCGGCGCGCAGCCGGGCGATGGTGGTGGCTTTCGATTCCAAACTGGGGTCCGTCCTTTTTAGCGCGACACAGCCGGCAAATAGGTGTAGCGGATTTCGTCGGCGACGACCAGCGTAACCGGCAGCACAACCGGCAGGCCAATCGTTTCGCCGGTCGCGCTGAGGATGATTGTGCCGGTGTAGACGCCTAACGGCCGTTCCAGGCTGCTTATCGTCGCCAACACGGTGATCTGCTCTCCGGGCGCAATCAACCCATTGGCAGACGACAAGACTGGTTGGATAACGGCCGTTTCGTCCGTTTGCGCCGTGTAGGTGAACGCCTGCGTGCCGATATTGCGCAGGCTGATCGGCCAGGTGGTGGTATAAGGCTGCTGCGTGGGGGTGATGACGGCCGTCAGACTGCCGGGCCACACCTGCGCGGCGGCGTAAGTGGGGATTGTCGCCTTTGGCATATCGCGCAGCGCGGCCTCTGCCGGGCGTCCCTGGATGGCGTAATACCGCATCTGTTCGCATTCCTGATACAGGCCGGGTTGGTTGAAATTCAGGTTAAACACCATCATGGCTTCCATCCACGGCCAGTTGGCGGCGGCGTACTGGTAAGCGCCCACCAGGTTATCGGCCTGTTCCTGCTCGGAAACAAGCTGCCAGAGACGGCCGTCCCACGATCCATCGGCGCGGCAGGCATCGGGCGGCGTCACCAACCAGCCAAACTCGGTCGCCCACAATTTTTTATGGCCATACCCCTGCTGCTGCATAATTTCGTAGATTTTCTCCGCGCCGCGGAAGCAAAAACCGTTGGTGCAGTTCTGGTCGGGATCCGGCGACGAAACGTCCGGCGCGGCATCGAAATTGGCGCTGAAGCCGTAAGGATGGTATCCCAGCGCATCCAGGCAGTTCCCGCCGCCGGCCGCCAAAAACTCCTTGAGGAATTCGCGCTCATCCTGGTACAACCCGTTATGCCCCGGATGCCCGTTCCACGCGCCGATAACCCGACCGGTGGGCGCCAGCCCGGCTGAGATCACTTTGGCCTGAGGATCGGCGGCTTTGATTTGGGCATAGGCGGTACACAGCAGCGTGGCGTAATCAGCGGCGTTGGGCGGCGCGGCCCAGCCGTAGGCAGCGTCCAGGTTAGGTTCGTTGCCGATCTCGTAAGCGTCTATAAAGCCAACCTGCGACTGCGCCAATTGGAATACAGATGCGCTAAAGGCCGGTAAATTACTGAATTGGGCCGCGCTGGCCTGCACGCGCATCACCACATGAACGGGCAGACGGCTGCCGGGGGCGTTAAACACCTTCATCCAGTTGAAACCCATCGTCTGAATTTTCGCCACGTCCCAGGCGGCGACGTTGGCCCCATATCCCAGAGCCAGCTCATCAGGTTTTTGGGGTGCGGCGGAATGGAGCTGGCTGAAGAGCAGCCCCAGACCAAGAACAGCCATAAGAACGCTGCTAAAAAGGGAAACGGCCGTGCGCCGGCCCGTCCATCTGGCAATCAATTGTTTTTCCTTCACCCAATACCTCGCAGCAGCGCCCGTACAACGTCTAATTCATCCTGGATGACGGTATGACCCATGCCGGGATACAGGCGCATAGTTACAACCCCGCCCAGTTTTTGGAACACCTCGGCGCTTTCCTCCACGCGCTTTTTGGGGATGTGGAAATCCACGTCGCTGCAGCCGAGAAAAACGGCCGTCTCCCCCAACCACCCCTGATAATCGCGCGGCGTGCCATCCGGTCCGATCAGACCGCCGCTCAAACCAATCACAGCCCCATACCGCTGGGCGCGCCGCGCCGCAAATTCCAACGCCAGGCACGCGCCCTGCGAAAAACCCAGCAAGACAACCTTCTCCGGGGGAATTCCGGCGCGGATGACGGTTTCCAGAACATCAGACACAGCCGTTAGCCCCGATGTGATGCCCGGTTCGTTGTGCGCGATGGGAGCCAAAAAACTGTAAGGATACCAGGTGTTGCCGGCCGCCTGCGGGGCCAGATAAGCCCAATCGGGTTGCTCAAACTCTGGGACCAGGGTGAGGATGCTTTCGGCCGTGGCGCCACGGCCGTGTACCAGGATCATGGCCGCTTTTGCCTCGGCTAGCGGCGCGCCGGTGTGTAGAACCGGCTGGTTTTGGTGTGGAGATAGGTCTGGCTGCATGATGAATCCTCAGGAAACGGCCGTTTCCCCATTCCAGGGACGCACGCGCAAAGGGGTCAGATGCGTTTCGATGGTCGCGCGATGGACTTCCAGCCAGGGCGGCAGCTGCAGGCGCGTACCCAGGTCTGCGGCAGCCTCATCGTACAAAAAGCCAGGTCCGGCTGTGGCGATTTCGACAATATGCCCGTCCGGATCGCTGCTGTAAATGCTTTTGAAGTAAACGCGATCCATCACCGGCGAAACACGCAGGCCTGCTCGCAGCAACTTCTCGCGGTAGATGAGTTGGGTTTCTTCGTCGGCCACGGCAAAGGCGTAGTGATGGGTCTGCCCCGCGCCCATTTGCACCGTGTGATACCGTTTGTCCCGCGGGTTGCGCTCAAAATAGGTGATCAGAGTGCCGGGACGGCCGTTATCTACCCCCCAATACCAGTGCGCCGAAGTCGGATCATCAAAATTGGAGGTCATTTTTACCCGCTGCAAACCCAACAGTCCGCCAAAAAAGGCATGGGTGCGTTCGATATCCGTACCAATCGCCGTGATGTGGTGCATACCGTGACTCAGCGCCATATCCGGCGTGATGGCGGGTACCGGCTCCGGCCAGTTAGCCGCCGCAATGCGCGCCTCGTCCCGATTGTTCACCATCATCTCGGCCGGCGGGTAACGATGCGCGCTGCCCAGGGTGGCCAGCGGCTCATCGACGGCAAAACCAGGCCCCAGGGTGGCAATTTCGATGATCACGCCATCGGGATCGCGGAAGTAAATTGATTGGAAGTAATGACGATCAAGGGGACCATCTACCTGTTGGCCAAGGTCGGTGAGGCGGCGTTTCCATTTGAGCAGGCCGTCGTAATCGGCGACGGCCAGGGCAAAGTGATGGGTTCCGCCAATGCCAGGGCGACCCTGGGCGGCGCGCGGCCATTCAAAAAAGGTAACGGCCGTGCCCGGCCGGCCAATTTCATCGCCAAAATAAAGGTGATACGCGCCGGGATCGTCAAAATTGACCGTTTGTTTAACCAGCCGCAGCCCTAAAACGCCGGTGTAAAAATCAACAGTGCGTTGCGCGTTGGTGCAAACCAGGGTGATGTGGTGCAATCCTAAGATAGACATCAGGTCTCCTTTTGCCGGCTCTAGAAATACCTAGCCCCGGTCACACGTGTTTAGACATCAGGTAAATTTCGCGCAGCCCGGCTGTAATTTAGGGCCTGCCGCTTGAGGGTAATGAAGGTAAAGGATTCTGGCGCGCGCGTGAACTGATCAGCAAAATGGCGGAAACGGCCGTTTCTCTTTGCGCCCACTGTTTGATTGTTGTCTCTATCTGCTGATAGGAGGATTGTTCCAAATCGGGCGTCCAAAAATTGTAATTATACAGACCCCACGGGTTTGCTCATGATTAATTTGGCTTTTTGGGGTATCAAACCCTCGGGGTCTTGCCAGAGAAAGCCGAACAGATACAAAATTTTCCAACGGCCGTCTCAATCAATAGCCATCGACTTTTCAAAGCGGCGGTAGCCAAGAAACGCCAGACCAATGCTCAAAAAATACAACACCAGCAATGGCGCCATCGTCAACAGCATCGTCACCGGATCAATCGAAGGCGTAATCGCCGCCGCCAAAATAGCCACGCCCACCACGGCCACACGCCACTGATCCCGCATCATCGGACCACTCACCAATCCCACCACCGACAGCACATAAATGATGATGGGCATCTGGAAACTGATCCCCAGCCAAAAAAGCATGGCCAATATAAAGCCAATATATTCTTGTCCGGTCCAATCGGTCTTAAACACCGCAGGCATGAACGAAGATAAAAATGCAACGGCCGCAGGCACAAGCACAAACCAGGCAAAAGCAATGCCCAAAAGGAACAACCCCAGGGCGGCCGGGATAAACAGATACACGTAGCGGCGTTCTTTTTTAGTCAGGCCGGGAGATATGAACAGCCAAAACTGAAAAAGAATCACCGGCATGGAGAGGATGACGCCGGATACCAGCGCGACCTTAAAAAAGGTTTCTATCCCTTCCGTTGGCCGCAGCGTTTGTAATTGGCCGTTATAGGGTTCCAGTAAAAAGAGGAGTATGTCTTGAGCGAAGATGAAACTTATAACTGTGCCGATCACCAATGCCAGTGCGGCCCAAGTCATCCGTTTTCGCAGTTCGTTGAGATGCTCTAGCAAGGTTTGCTCAACGAAACTATCTTCGTGTTCTGTGCTTTTGCTCATGAATCGGGGTCGTCGGCTACGTCGATGGGTTTTGGCAGCGGGATTGCGGTTTGGCGGGGAACGGCCGTTTCCTCCACCGATTTTTCCTTCGACATCTGCGGTGGTCTGATGCTGTTCTCGATAACTTTTTGGCTGTCCTGAACCGCCCGGCGGCTTTCCTCAAAGGGAACCGAAGCAATGGATGTCACTTCACGGCGCAGATCGGCCATCTGGCGGCGCAAATCTTGCATCTCTTTCATCGTATCCCGCAATTCGCCGCTGCCGTCCACAGCGTCCAACTCCGCATTAAGCTGGCGCGAAAAACCGCGCGCAATCGCCTGTAACTGGGCCGTCGTTTTGCCCAGCCAGTAAGCCACCTGCCGAATACGCTGCGGACCTAAAACGATTCCCGCCAGGAATAAAATCAGGATCAGTTCTGGTGCGCCAATGCCAAAAAAACTATCCATAAGTCGTTTGCAACACAGTCGCGGGTAAAGCCTGATGCATCAACCCTCAGGGTTTCCACCAGAGGAGCTGCGTATCATGTGCTAAAAATTAATCTGAATCTGAATCTTTGTTTGGTTTGGTTTTGGGCGCGTCATCGTCCGGCTCGTCGCCTTGCAAGCCCTCACGAAAAGCGCGAATGCCCTTACCCATTTCGCTGCCCAATTTGCCAATTCGACCAACGCCAAAAATCAAAATGACAATGATTAAGATAATGACCCATTCCCATCCACCTAACATGTGTCTCTCTCCTAGCCTGGATAAACCAGTAAGATTTACCCGCAAATGGCGCAAACTGTTTTATCTGTGGCAACCGCGTCATCTGTGGACGATTTATTTGCCTTCTCAATTGTTAGAAGACATTGAAGCAGAACGCGTCTATAAATTTTTTTGCCAAGAGCCATTGGGTATGGGACTTGTGGATAGTTGCGTCCTGATTTGTGAAATCAATTTGCCATCAGAGTGCTTCGTCCAGGAAGCGAACCTCATTATAACAAAAACCAGACAATACTTATGATTATCTAACCATTTCCTTCGCTTTCGGCGGGGCAGGCAACTGTAACATCCCGGTAGAGCAAAAACCAATCGGCAAATGTTTTGTATCGATCGCGTGGTTGGGTGATGAGGCCGATCTGGGCTTCATTGACTTCCGGGCTAACGGCATACGTGTAGACGTCCTGGTAAAGGGTCAGCGCCGGTATGTCCTGATCAAAAAAGCGCATGAAGGTGTCGTAAGACGGCCGTCTCTCTTCCATGCCCCACACCTGCCGCCCGGCCTCCAAGGCTTCACTGGCCCGACGATTGTTCCAGCCGGTATAGTTTTGCCCGCGCACAATCGCTTCCTGGCTCCAAAAATCATACAGGTCGGGGTCGCCAGAGGGCGTGAATGTAACCACCGCCACATCATAAGCGCCATCCGCCAACAGCTGGCGCAGCGCAGCGACATCCTGAGCATAAGTGATTTGCGCGTCGACGCCTACGGCCGTCCACTGAGTACGCAAGGTTTCGGCCACGGCCGTCTGCTGCGGGGTGTTCAGGGCTACCAGTCGAAGGGTTAACGGCTGACCGTCTTTTTGCCGGAGGCCGCTATCCGCGCCAAACAGCCAGCCCGACGTATCCAACAACGCCGCAGCTGTGCCTGGATCGTACGGCCGTGGGGTAAATATCGACGAGTTGTAGACCCACGACGAAGGCAAATAAGGCCCTTCAAACAAAAGCCCCTGGCCGTTCACGGCCACATCCACCAATGCAGCCCGGTCCAATGCCGCGACCAAAGCCTGCCGCCCCGATAGGGTGCGCACCAATTCGTTCGCCGGCTGGCGCAGATTAAACCACACGGCCGTGTAAGTCGGTTCTGGCGCCGTAAACAAGCGCACGTCCGGCATGGCGGCCACGCTGGGCAGCGCAGCGGCGCTTACTCGGTTGATGGCGTGAATAGAGCCGGCTGCAAATGCTTGCATCAAATCGGCCTCGGAAGGGAAGAACTGGAAGGTCAGGGCGGCGATTTGGGTTCCTTCGCGCCAATCGGCTGGATTGGGGATGAGGCGGAGACGGCCGTCTCGCTGCCAGTTGTTCGCCGGATCAACCATAAACGGCCCAGTCCCTACCGGCGCCTGATTAAAATCCGCCTCGGCCAGCTGGGCAACGGGCACGTTGGCCAACAAATGCTGCGGCAAAATCCCCCGCGTCGTTTCGGCTAGAAATGGCGAGAACGGTTCCGCCAGAGTAAACACGATGGTCTGCGCATCGGTTTGTTCGATGGTGACGCTTCGCCACAACTCGGCCAGGGCGGGCGGACCGGGGAATGCTTCATTTTGCAGCAGGCCGTAGGTGAACGCGACATCGACGGCCGTAACCGGCTCGCCATCATGCCACAGCAGGTCGTCACGTAAGGTAAAGGTTACGGAACGGCCGTCCTCGCTCACCACCCAACGTTCAGCCAAAGCCGGAACCAACGCACCAGACGCATCATACCGCGTCAACCCATCAAAGATCAGGCTCGTTAATTCACGATCTACCGGGTACAAATCACTTAAAAGAGGGTTCAAACTTCGCGGCGCGCCAACCACCCCTTCGACAAAATCGCCACCGGCGGCCGGCACACGAACCGAACAAAAACTGGCAGACTGGGCCTGAAAAGATAACAAGGCAACCACCAGGGCGAACGCCACCCCGGCTAACAACACCTGCCATCTAAGATTAATGTTCATGACACACAATAAAACGTGAAACAAAGCGCCCATTCCTGCGCCCTGTTTCACGTTTCTCAGCTAAATCAAAAGAGACGTCAGCGTGAACGCCAACTGTCAAACGACTTGTCCCCAGGCGAGGAACGCTAAAATGGTGTTGATAAAAAAGAGAATAGAAAGTCCGATTGTAACCTGGTGCATCGTCGCTTCCACACCCCGACGGGTTCTAAAACTACCGCCCGAATCACCGCCGCCCATAAAGCCGCCCAGACCGCCGCCTTTTGTTTGCAGCAGCACCAAAACGGTCAACACAACCGCTAAAATGATTTCAATTACTCCCAAATAAGGGGCCCATGCTTGCATATCACTACCTCTTCAAAATGATTTATTCTCTACCCGGACTGTAGCAGAATGATGCTTGTCGCCCGGATAAACCAAACGGGCATTATAACAGTCTCAAGGACGGCCGTCTAGTCCGGTTCAACCCACGCAGGTTTTCAATTAGCAACGCCTAATCGAAGCAATTGGGGCGGCATGCAGAAACTGCTGCCAGCACATGCCCGGATTCTCATCCCTCATTGATTCCCACAGACGGCAATGCCCATTGCCGCCAATGCCCATTGCCGCCAATGCCGCCTGTGGTAAACTAACCAATGAGTAGAATCCATCAACATCAAACTGCTCGTTAAGACTCAACTCTAAGGTCAACTCGTGATTGAAATTAGTAACGTCACCAAAAAATATCTAAATCTAACCGCGCTCGATCATGTCACGCTGCAAATCCCCACAGGGGAAGTCGTCGGGCTGTTGGGTCCCAATGGCGCCGGCAAGACGACCCTTTTTAAGCTTATCGCCGGCGTTTCCTCCCCTTCCGCAGGGAGAATCAAACCGGCTGGCGGCGTCTGGCCCAAAATCGGCTATAAACCGGAAAGGCTTTTATTTCCCAATCACTTACGTGTCCATGAATACCTGCAGCAAGTAGCCAAATTAAGCAACCTTTCCGGGCCGCAAGCCAGGCGCGCGGTAGACGCCAGCCTGGCAAAGGTAAATTTGCAAAGCGCGGCCAACAAACGGATCAAGGAATGCTCAAAGGGGATGCGTCAACGCCTGGGTCTGGCGCAAATCCTCATCGGCGACCCACCGCTGCTGCTGTTAGATGAACCCAGCAACGGGCTAGACCCGTCGGGGCAGTCTGAAGTTTACGAGGTCATTCACAGCCTGCACGAGGCCGGAAAAACCATTGTCATGAGTACCCATCACCTGCCGGAAGTCACTCAGGTTTGCACCCATCTGGTTATTCTGAACCGTGGTCAGGTTCACTACGAAAACAGCATGGCGCAGGCGATGGCCGCGCAATCGCACATTCGCATTCGCGCCAATAAGCCCCTGGAGGAATTTGGCGTATCGCTATTGGCCTTGCATGACGCGATTGAGGTAAAGGACGAGCTGATTGTGCTGAAAGGAGAGGCCATGTTCATGCGCCGACAGGTGTTGGTGATGCTATTGGAAGCCGGTTATGACGTGGTGCGAGTGGAGCACAACCGTGTCTCGTTATCAGAAATTTATGCCGAGGCTGTCCAATGACTCAACGCATTTTGGCTTTGTCGGGTTATTTTTTCCGTAGCCTTTTACGATCACTCACTGGATTGATGTACATTTTGCTCAGTCTGGCTTATTGGCGGGTGATGTTTTCGCCTGACCAACGGACGCCAGATGCGTCGTATTATATTTTGGTTTTGGCGGCGTTTGGCGTGGGGCTGACATTTCTCTCTACGTTAACCATTGCCTCGCGCGCCAATCAGGCAGCTCATGTGGCCTGGGTTGTGCGCCTGCCAAGCCGGGTGGAATATCTAACGGCCGTTCTCCTCACATCCGTCCTCTTTGCCACCACCTTACAACTGTTGCTGGCTGTGCTGGCGCTATTTCGCGGCCCAGATTTGCCCCTGGCCCAAATTATGTTGATCCCACCCATCTGGCTGGCGCTGAATGCTCTCACGGCCGTTCTCGCCCTGCACGCCACCGATTTTGTAGCCTCTGGTTGGTCGCGCATTATCCTGTTTGGCCTCATCGCCATTTTCCTGGTTGGCCAAAGCCTCAACACCAAGAGCAGCCTCACCACCTGGCTCATTTTGCGCCTCAACGACCTGAGCCGCTCCATGATGGGCAGCGGCTGGATAATCATCGCATCACCCCTCAATTCCTTTTCCGGCTGGCTGCAACAAGATGGACCGGCTGCCCTGAGCAACCTGTTTAGCCTGCCTTTCTGGCCCTTCCATGCCATTGCCGACGCCGTCGTCGCCGGTAGTTTTAACACCTCCCAGGCGCTGGCCCCGGCCGTGTTGTTGTTGTATGCCACTTTATTGATCATGTTGGCCGCCGATATTTTTGCCAACAAAGACATGGATCTAACCGAGTGACCTTATGGAATGCTGGCATTGTGAACGGCCGTCGCACGCCATCTGCCGCTTTTGTGGGCGCGCCGTCTGTAAAACTCACAGCCAAGAAATGCCTTATATCCTCCACAGCTACCGCACCCAGGCCAACACCTACAAAGCCTTTGTTGTTGCCGGCGCAATCTGGTGCGGCGAATGCAAACCCCAACAAGACCCAATTACACTGACCAATCTGGATTAGACGTCATTTTCTCATGTTGATACGCCGCCTGTTGCTCGCCATTGGATGTACCAGCCTGCTCTTGCTGTTGGCGGCTTGCGCGCTGCTAAATCCGGCCGAGAGCCAAACCGATGCGTCAGCCACGGCCGTTCCTTCCACGCCGGCCACCCTCTTTACGCCATCCGCCCAAAACACGCCCAGTTTCACCATCGCCGCCACCCTCACCCCCACAAGCAATTCGCTCATCATCTGGCTGCCGCCAGCCGTTGCCTCCCGCACCGAATCCGGAGCCGTGACCCTATCTGACCAACTGCTCGCTTTCAACGGCGCTCACCCAGACCTGGAAATCATCGTCGAGCAAAAACCCACCAACGGCCTGGGAGGCACCCTGAACTACTTGCGCACCGGTCGTAACGTCGCTCCGGCCGTGCTGCCAGATCTCATCGCCTTGCCCGTTACCCAACTCTCTGCCGCCGCTACCGAAGGGTTAATCCTGCCGATGGAGGATTTTCTCGACCCCACGGCCGTTGACCAACTTTTTGCGCCGGCTCAGGAATGGGCCTATAACGCCAGCCATCTCGTCGGCCTCCCCTTCGCCCTTACCGAGATGCTGCACCTGGAATACAGCACCGTTATCACCACCACAGTTCCTTTGATCTGGTCAGATTTTATTTCCGACACCACAAAACATATGGTTTTCCCGGCAGCCGGCCCCGATGGCGCCCGATTAGCCCTGCAATTTTACCTGGCGGCCGGTGGAAAATTGACCAACGAAGCCGGGCAACCCGCGTTGGAAGCGGCCCCGTTAACCGTCGCGCTGGAACAACTTTATAACGGCCGTTCCAATGGCTTCATCCTGCAGCAAAGCAGCAACATCACCAACCTCGCCGATGGCGTGCTACTGGTACGGGATGGCTCCACCGACAATGCGCTCACTTCCTCCGATGTGTTTTTGCAAAGCATCATTACCGGTTACACGCCCCGATATGCCGCCATCCCCGGTTTAGACGCACCCTTGCCGGCAATCATCAACGGCTGGGCCTGGGCCATCACAACCCCCGACATTCAGAAAAAAGCGCTGGCTGCAGAACTGATCACTTTCCTCACAACGCCCGAAAATTCAGGCAGTTGGAGCCAGGAAAGCCAAATTTTGCCCGCCAACCCGGCAGCCCTGGACACCTGGCCCGCCGACGACCCCTATGCCAATTTTGCCCAAGAAGAATTGCAGCGCGCCATCCCCATGCCCCTGGCAGCCAACACAGCCATCATGTCTGCCCTGGGAAACGCCGTCTTTGATGTGATTTCCCTCAGTAAAACCCCGGCCGTCGCCGCCGCAGAAGCGGTTGCCGCCGTCGCGCCTTAGTTCGGAAAATTTGGTTGTGTACCCAGAAAATTATGTCGTCCGCACAAAACTAATCCCTCCTTTCCTGCCCAAACGCACTCTGGAACGCCCGCGGCTGACACGCCGCTTAATGGAAGCAGCCGATTATCGCCTGACCGTCGTCCTGGCTGGAGCAGGTTATGGCAAAAGCACAGCCCTCACAGCGCTCACGGCCGTTACCCCCCATCTTGTCTGGTATCACCTCGATGACAACGACGTCGATCCGCTGCGCTTGCTTTTGCACCTCTACCACGGCTTCGCCGGCACTCTGCCCGGCTTTTCCAATGCTCCGCTCACTATTTTAGAAGCCTGGGACCAAAGCAGCACGCCGCTACCCTGGGCAACGGCCGTCGACATGCTCGTCAATGCCCTCACGGAATACACTGCCGACCCCATCTTCCTGGTGCTGGACGATGTGCATCTGCTGGAAGACAGCGGCGACCCGCTGCGCATCATCGACCGACTGATCGGACGCGCCCCGACAAGCTTGCACACCATTCTCTCCACCCGCTACCCACTCAAGCTCCCCACACTGTTTAATTGGCAGGTGCGCGGGCAGTTGCTGGAAATCGATCAGGCGGAAATGGCCTTCACCCCGGAAGAAATCCAGGCCTTATTCGAAGAGCAATATCGCCTCAACCTGACCGCCGAGCAAGTCAGCCAGCTAGCTTCCAAAAGCGAGGGCTGGGCTATCGCCTTGCAGCTTGTCTGGCAGCGCTGGCAAAGCGATACCCACACCACCCTGAACGACGCCCTGGCCCAACTCTCCGGCACATCCAGCGATCTGTTTAACTTCCTGGTGCAGGAAGTGCTGGCTCAAGAAGCGCCCGACATTCAGGCTTTTTTGCGCGAAACGGCCGTTCTCCCCGAAATGGACCCCACCATCTGCAACCACCTGCGCCACGCCCAGGACAGCGAACAAATCTTGCGCTACTTGCAAGAAAACAGCCTCTTTGTCGTCTCTTTGGGTGATGGGGTCGTGCGTTACCATAACTTGCTACGCGAAATTTTATCCAACCAGCTGGATGCAGCCACCGCCCAAACCGTCCACCGCCGCGCCGCCGACTACTACCGCCAAAAAGGGGATGAAGAAAAAACCATCCACCACCTACTAGCCGCCGGAGAGTTTGCAGAAACGGCCGTTATCCTCGATGACTTAGGCCGCCGCATGGTCCGCAACGGCCGTCTGCCCCTGCTTGCCGGTTGGATTGGCAGCCTGCCGCCCGACGTGCTGGAAACCCACCCCGCCCTGCTGGTTTGCCTGGGCGACATCGCCCGGCTGCACAGCCGCTTCGATGAAGCCCTGGGCTGGTACCAACAAGCCGAAACCCGCGCCCGCGCCCACGGCAACATGCGCGAAATTGGGCAAGCGCTGCGCGGGCAGGCCCGCGTCTACCTGGACACCGTAAACCCCAGTCAGGCCGAACAACTGCTGCAAGAAGCCATGCGCATCACCGATGGCCTGGAAGACCGCGAAAGCCGCGCCCGCCTGCTGGAGCTGCTGGCCGAAAACATGCTCAACCTCGGTCATCTGGAAGAATCTGAAACCTACCGCCAACAGGCCCGCGACCTGCGCCAGGAAGGCCCGGCCGAAGCCGAACTTTCGGTTCGGGTGCTGCTGCGCACCGGCCGCCTGGCCGAAGCCCGCCAACTACTGGAGGAACGCATCCATCAGGAGCAGCAAGAACCGGTGCTGCGCCCTCGCGCCCACCGAGAAACGCCGCTGCTGCTCTCATTGGTCCTGGCGTTTCAGGGCGAGCGCGAGCAAGCCCACGCCTTCGCCACGCAGGGAATGCAGCGCGGGCAAATGTTGCAGTCACCGTTTATTACGGCCGTTGGCTACATGCGCCAGGGCCACGCCTGGCTCTTGCAAAAAGACGAGCAGGGTTACGAAGAAGCCAATCGCTGCTTCCACCAATGCATCACCATCAGCGAAAAGTTGATGGTTCCTCGTCTGAGAGTTGAATCGTATTGGGGGATTTGCCAGGTCTACGGCTTTCGCGGCCATCTGGCCGAAGCTGCCCACGCCGCCAATCTAGGCATCGACATTGCCCAAAGCGCCGGCGACGAATGGATCGAAGCGTTGATTCGCCTCTCGTTGGGCGCGAG
The DNA here is from genome assembly GCA_029559155.1 of Chloroflexota bacterium. Taxonomy (GTDB): domain Bacteria; phylum Chloroflexota; class Anaerolineae; order Promineifilales; family Promineifilaceae; genus Leptovillus. Next base: position 24,815 of record JAKQCM010000128.1, on the reverse strand, counting down.
TTATTCGCTGGCCCGCCAGATACCAGAAGCCACCCGCGAGCTGTCGGTCGCGTTGGCCGCATTCCGCGAATGCAACGACACCTATGGCGAAGCGCTGGCCCTCCTCTGGCAGTGCCTCACCTGGCAGCGGCAAGGCGAAATGAACCTGGTACATGCCGGTCTGGAAGATTTGCTGCGTCTGGCGCGCATCTACAAATACGACTACCTTTTCACCAAACGCACCATCATCGGGCCGCCGGATCCGCGCTCGTTGGTGCCGCTGCTTCTGGCGGCTCGCGAAGCGGAACTGGAGGCCGTTTATGCCCAACAATTGCTGAAGCAGCTCGGCTTTTCGGCGCTTACCCTGCATCCCGGTTATCAACTTCGGGTGCAATCGTTGGGTCAGTTCAATGTTTGGCGCGGAGCCGAATGGGTGTCGCCCAAAGAGTGGCAGCGCAAAACTGCCCGCCAACTTTTACAGCTTTTGCTCGCGCGCCGCCAGGAAGTGCTAGACCGCGACCAGATTATTGATTTGTTATGGCCGGAATTGGACCCGGAAAACGGCCGTCGCAATCTAAAAATCGCTTTCAACGCCCTCTGCCAGGCTCTGGAACCGGAACGGTCGCCCCGTGCGCCATCCGCTTTTGTGCTGCGCGATGGCACACTCTACGGTCTACGCCCCGAAGCTGACGTATGGCTGGATGTGGTGGGCTTTGAACAAGCGGTGGAGGAAGGCGACCGCCTGCTAAACAACGATCGGGCGCAGGCCATACAGGCCTATCGCCAGGCCGTTGTCCTGCACCAGGGTGAATTTTTGAGCGAATGCCGCTATGAAGAGTGGTGCAGCGAAGAACGCGAGCGACTGATCGCCCTCTATCTCCGCTCGGCTGATCGGCTGGCGCAGGCGCTGGCCGATGAAGGGCTGTGGGAAGAGACTATCCACGTCTGCCAGACTATTTTGGCGCAAGACAACTGTTGGGAGCAGGCCTACCGCCTGATGATGACGGCTTATGGCGAACTGGGAAACCGCGCCCAGGCGCTGCGCACGTATCATCGCTGTGTGGATTATTTGCAAAAAGAACTGGGGGTTGGGCCAACGGCCGTTACCACCGACCTCTACAACCAGCTTCTGGCCACCTGACCCTGCTCAAATAAACAAAAAGCCGGTCATCAAGACCGGCTCTAAGTGGTAAACAGGAAAGTCTAAAACCTCAGGCCATCGGGCATTAGCCGCCCATTTCCATAGACCCACTGCTGTCCATTGCTTCTTCACGAATCTCGGCGTTCACAACCATTTCGCCGGCCTTGGCAAACGTTAACGTCAGCGGGATTTGCTCGCCGGTTTCCAAAGCGCGCATTTTGTCGATGCACATCACATGCAACCCACCCACCTTTAGCTGCACCGTCTCGCCCGCCGGAATGTTGATCACGCCGCCTTCAACCGGACGCATCCCCATGGCGCCGTTGTCCATGGTATACATCTCATGCAGCTCGACCACGCTGCACACATCGGCCGCCGCGCTCAACAATTGTTCATCTTCGCCGGTATTGTTGACGATGGTCATATAAAATGCGCCGTTCGGGGCGGCCATCGGCGAGTTGCGCCCCCAAACATCTTTCACTTCCAACTGTCCTGAAGACTGCGGCTCGCTTGTGGAGCAAGCGGCCAAAACACCAATCAACACCAACAACAAACCAATCGCAACACGTTTCATACTATTTCTCTCCTTTTAAATTTTGCACTATAGTTTAATGATCGACAGCCTATTTGTTGAGTACACCCGAATGCTTACCAAAATTTGCAGACCAGACAGGTCCAATTAAGGCGTTTTTCCCGCCTGAATCGGCAAAAATATGTGATAATTTGATAAGTTATGGTGCAAGTATCATTGTATAACACACACTTCACATCTGCAAAAATTTCCTGGCTTTGGAGGCAAGCCGTGTCTGACCCAAATCACCTGGCGACCGACCGCACCATCATCCAGTGGAGAGGCAAACCATGTTGAACCGGCCCACGGAAACCCAATTGCTAGAAAATTTACACGCGCTCCCTTTTTTTCAAGATTTGGATCTGGGAACAACGGCCGTTCTCGCGGCCCAAACCCGCTGGCAAACTTACCAGACCGGCGAAGTCATCTTCTGGGAAGGCGAATCGGCCGCCGGGCTGTACCTTCTGCACGCCGGCTGGTTAAAAGTGGTCAAAACCACGCCATCCGGCAGGGAACAGGCGCTGCGTTTTTTTGGGCCGGGCGAGATGTTTAACGAAATTGGCGCGCTGGCCAACCAGCCGAATCCGGCGACGGCCGTTGCCCTGGAACCCGTTGGCCTGTGGCTTTTACCCCGCCAGACGATGGTGGAATTGATGGCCGAACGGCCGTTATTCGCCCAACACCTCATCCAACAACTGGCCGGTCGCGTCATCCACCTGGTCGGGTTGGTCGCCGACCTGTCCTTGCGCCCGGTTGTAGGCCGGCTCGCCTCCCTGCTGCTCACCGGCGCCACCGACGACATCCTGCACCGCCCGCGCTGGTATACCCAGGCCGAATTGGCCTCGCGCCTGGGAACCGTGCCCGACGTGATCCAACGCGCCCTGCGCCAGTTGGAAGACAGCGGCGTCATCGCCGTCGAACGCCATCACATTCGCGTGCTGGACCGTGAAAAACTGGCCGAAATCGCCGCCCAATAACCTCAATCCGACAAAAGTCGCCGACAAACCATCAGCCCCCTGCTATCCTGACAACCTGATACCCATCATTTACCGTTAATGGAGAACTGCGGTGGCTGTAATTTGGCCTATTCCTGACATTGATCCGACCTTGTGCGACGGCTGTGGCCTATGCGCGGCGGCCTGTCCGGAAGGTTGCCTGTCCGTCGAAGCAGGTCTGGCGGTTGTGGCTTTGGCCGCCAACTGCCAATACAGCGGTTTGTGCGAGCAGATTTGCCCCCGGCAAGCCATCAGACGGCCGTTTTGTTTGGAATTTGTCCATACGGCCGTTCACCCACCGCCCGATCTCCCCACCTGACAAGAGGAGCAAACAACCGTGACAACCAGTCAAAACCCCATCCAATGGGCCGACCAGGTGCGCTTTGCGTCCGACGGCCCTCAGCCTGTCAAGATCATCGAAGACAGCACCTTTCGCGCCGTCCTTGTGGGCCTGGAGGCCGGGCAGCAAATTCCCGCCCACCCTGCGCCGGCCTCCGTCTACCACATTATCCAGGGCGAAGGCTGGATGACTGTCGGCGACGAACGTTTCGCCGTTTCGGTCGGCGCGACCATTACGGTGCCGCAAGGCACACGGCGCGGCCTTGAAGCCACAACCCGCGTCGTTTTACTCGGCGCACAAGCCGCAAATTAGGAGCAGACAGATGAATTTATACTTCTTGATGACCGCTATTTTTATGGGGCTGGCAATTATCGCCGCCTTCGACACCACCCTGACCAGTTGGAACATTCTGACCTGGTTTAACGGGCTGCGCTGGCTGCGCGTCCACCTGATCACGCTGGGCGCGCTGACCGAAGCTATTTTTGGGCTGCTGCCGGCGCTGGTGGCCATTCGCGCCAGTTTACCCAAACCGGCGTTTCGTTGGGACATCTGGCTGACGTTGAATGTGGGCCTGCTGACCCTGTTGTTTGGCATCCCTATCATCAACACGCCGCTTATTTTGATTGGCGGAACCCTGATTTTTATCGCTACAGTGCTCCTGATCCAGCAGCTGCGGCAATTACGGCCGTCCAAACCAACAGCCAAACCAGCGCCTGAAGGACCGAACGGCCGTCTCTTCTACATCGCTGGGCTGAGTTATTTCCTGTTGGGCATTATCATCGGCACGGGTTTGTGGATGGGATGGAGCGACGTTTTACGCATCAAGACGCCCATCGAAGTCCATATTCACGCCAACAATTGGGGGCTGATGTCCATGGTTTTCGCAGGCATCCTCATCGACATTTACCCGCGTTTTGCGGGACGGCCGTTGGCCTGGCCCCGTTCTATCAATGCCATTTTTTGGATGATGACCCTGGGCGCACTGGGCCTGGTGATCGGCCCCTGGATCAAATCGAACTATTTCACGGTTCCCGGCCTCGTCTTACACGTCACCGCCACGGTCTGGCTGCTGCTGAACGTTATCAAGCCTTTGCTGCGCGATCCCGCTGTCTGGCGTCGTCCGGGCATCTGGCACCTGACCACCGCCTACGTCTGGATTCTGGCCCCGATCCTGGTTGCGCCGCTCATTATCCTCAAAGTGCCCGGATTCCCCGGCGCAGGTATCGAACAAAACGCGCCGCAAGCCCTCATTTACGGCTGGGTATTCCAATTTGGGTTTGCTATTTTGCCTTTTTTCTTCCGCCAGGCGTTTCAACCTGGGGAACCGGCGCGGTTAGGCGGCAGTTGGTTTAGCCTGACGGCCGTTCACCTGGGCGCTGCCTTTTTATGGGCCAGCATCTTCCTCGTCGATTACCACTCGGCGCTGCACGGCACAGCCTACCTCCTCTGGACCCTGGCTATCGCACCCATCGCCTGGGAGATGTGGCAAATTGTGCAAAGCGGGCTAAATCGGTTGGAGGAAACGGCCGTTTCCCCCTCCTAAATTCAAGCCGCGCTCACGCATCCAGATGGCCGCCCGCCTCGGCCTGCGCCAAAACCGCGGTAATCGTTTCCACCAAAGCGCGCGCGGCCTCGGCGCTCAATTCCACGGCCACGCGCGCGCCGAGGCCCTGAGCCTCATTGACAAAGTCGATATTCAGCGCATGTTCCATTGGCGCAGCAAACGGGTGGTCATAAGAAACATGGGCCTGACGCAGCGGGAACCAGCCGCCGGCTCCCTTCCCGCTGCCGTCAATCTCAACTTGCTGCACAATCATCGTACACATCATCAAGCTCCTGTTCGATTCAAAAATAATCAGGCCGCCGGGCCAAGGTGTTTGTCCAGAAAAGCAAACACCTTCTGCCAGCCATCTACCGCCTGTTCCTGGCGATAATTGGGCCGGTTGTGATAAAAAAAGCCGTGCCCGGCGTTGGGGTACATGTGAAATTCGTATGGTTTGCCATGCGCCTGTAACGCTTGTTCGTGAATGGCCACCTGGTCCGGCGTCGGGCTGCGATCATCCGCGCCAAAAATGCCCAGCAGCGGGCAGGACAGATCGGCCGTGTAGTCCACCGGCGCAACCGGACGTTTGGGCGAAAGGTCCTCTGGAGCCATCACAACATGCCCGCCCCAACAATCGACAACGGCCGTAAAACCCGGCACACGACAGGCCGCCAGATAAGCGTGACGGCCGCCGGAACAGGTGCCAAACACCCCAACCTTGCCGTTCACATATGGCAGCGCATGTAAATAGCCCAACGCCCCGGCAATATCGCCCATCACCTGATCATCGGCGACGCCGCCTTCCGCCCGTACTTTTGCAGCCACATCTTCCGGCGTGCCATGACCGGTGCGGAAATATAAATTGGGGGAAAGCGCGGCGTAACCCTGATGGGCAAATTTGCGGGTGGCTTCCCGATACCAGTCATCCCAGCCGGGCATGTGGTGAATAATGACCATGCCGGGAAATGGACCAGGGCCTAACGGCCGTGCAAAATAAGCGTTGATAAGCTCGCCGTTCATCCCCGGCATCATAATCGTCTCGGCAATCATCCCTTCATACCTATCTGTCTGGTACATCTTGCGCCTCCTTGAGCTATTTCTACCTCGGATTAAATTGGCCGCGAAACGGCCGTCTCCCCCTTCATCCTGCCCGCTAACCTGCTTGCGTATGCAGAACCCACCCCAACGTCACCACCAACCGGTCAATTTGTGCCTGCGTGTGCGTCGCAAAAACAGCTATGCGCAGCGCCCCGCCATCCGGCACGCTGGTGTAATGCGTGGAATGCGCCACCAAAATATCGTGGGCAAACAGGTCGGCCTGAATGCGGGCCAGGTCCAACCCATCGCGCTGCGCCAGGCAAATCACCGGCGCTGGCGAATCCGACACCGGCCAACCCAGCGCCCGCGCTCCGGCGCGCGCCTGGGCGACATTGGTCCGCAGTTGGCGGCGCAGCGAATCATCGTCGCGCAGCAAGGTGACGGCCGCGCAAGCGGCGGCGGCGGCGGGCAGCGGCGGGCGGCTCGCTCCCTCCTGTACGTTGGCGTTCGTCGCCAATTCATCGATCAAGGCCGCCTGCCCAACGATAAAGCCGCCGTACGCGCCCAGCGCCTTGCTGAAGGTGTGGCTGGTCACGCAGCGTTCGTCGCCGTCCAGGCCAAAATGCTCCAGCGTGCCACGGCCGTTTGCCCCCAAAACGCCCGTCGCATGAGCATCGTCCAGACAAAGCTGGCCATCGAACGGCCGTATCGCCGCCAACAAATCCGGCACAGGCGCAATTTCCCCGGAAACCGGAAATACGCCATCGGTCATGACAAACGGCCGTTCCCCAGGCCGCAGTTCGCGCCGGCACACCGCCGCCAAGTCATCCGCGTCCAGATGGCGGTAGGCATGGACCGGTTTGCCGGCCGTGCGCGCGCCGTCCCACACGCTGTAATGCGCCTGTTCGTCGATAAAAATGCGCTCGAACCGGGTTTGTAAACCCTGGGCCAAAATGGCGTTCCCCAGGTAACCGGAGGCAAAATAAAGCATTTCTTCCGCGCCAAAATAGGCGCAGACCGCCTCTCTTAGCTGGTGATAAACAGGATGATTGCTGCCAAAGCCGCCGGAATTAGCCAGGCCATAGGTGGTCAGGGCGTTCACCGCCGCCTGCCGCACGGCCGGGTGGTTTTGCAAACCCAGGTAGCCGCAGCCGGCAAAATAATCAACGACACGGCCGTCTATCATCGTCCGTGCGCCCATTGGCCCTTGCATTTCGTAATTCATGATGTGCGCCTCAATTTGCATCTTCTAAGCCCAGCAGGGTTTTTGCCAGCAATGTCAATTTAGGTAGGGAGGAGACGAAGTCTCAAGGACACGGCAGTTCCAATCCGTGAGTCTGCAAAAAGACCGGATCGGACAGCAATTGGCCGGTGGGGCCATCCGCCATAATGCGCCCATTATCCATGATCACCATGCGGGGCAGCAAATCACGCACCATGAGCAAATCGTGGGTGGCCACAATCATAGGAATGGGCAATTCTTGCAGCAGGGTGATCAGGCTGCGGCGGGCGCGCGGGTCCAGCCCGGCCGACGGTTCATCCAACACCAGCAGTTCTGGCTGCATGGCCAGCACAGTCGCCACCGCGATGCGCTTTTTTTCGCCCACGCTCAGGTGGTAGGAAATGCGGTCGGCGTAGGCGGCCATGCCTACCTGCGCCAGGGCGCGCGTAACGGCCGTTTCAATCTCCTCCGCCGCCAAGCCCATGTGCAAAGGGCCAAACGCCACATCCTCACGCACCGTGGGCGAAAACAACTGGTCGTCGGGGTTCTGAAACACCAGCCCGACTTTGGCGCGAATGGCCGGTAACGTGCTTTTTTCCAGGGTCAGCGCGCCAACGCGGATACGGCCGTCGCCGCTCAACAGCCCGTTCAAATGCAGCAGCAGCGTGCTTTTCCCCGCCCCATTCGGCCCAACCAGAGCCACCTTTTCGCCCGGTTTGATGGTTAACGAGACGTCATGCAGAGCCTGACGGCCGTCAGGATAATGAAACGACAACGATTCAACCACCAGAGTGGTTTCTGCGGCGATAGAAGGAGGCACAGCAGGCCGGTTTGCTTCGTGAAGAATGGGCATAAAAATCCTGGGATGCGGCCGAATTAAAAGCGGCCGATAAATTGAATGAGCAGCAGCGCCACGACAACTGCCGCCAGCGCCAGCCAATCCCGGCGCGCCATGTGGTGCGGATTGCTCGTCGGCCATTCGCCGCGATAGCCGCGGGCCAGCATGGCCTGATAAATGCGGTCACTGCGCTCGTAGCTGCGTAAAAAAAGCTGACCGACCATATGGCCGGCTACCTGCGCCCGCCACAGCAGCGAACCGCCGGCCCGACGCCCTTCCAGAGCTGCGCTGCGCGCTTCCCGCGCCCGCAGCAGCCGCTTTACCTCATCGCCCAACACCGTCAGGTAGCGCACCATAAAGGAAATGATGGCTACAAAAACGGCCGGCAAGCGCAAATGGCGCAGCGCGTGCAGCAAATCTGGCAAACGGGTGAGGGCTACCAGCAAGATGGCCGCCTGCACCGCCAACAAACCGCGAATGAGGATGCTGACAAAGCGAACCAGACCGGCGTCACTGACAATCAACTGCCACGAACCAAGCTGAATGCCCAGCAACGGCCGTCCGGGCAAAGTAAACATCACGGTCGTCGCGGCCAGCAGGAATGGCAGCACTACAAAAGAACGCTTGACGCCGTACAACCAGCCAAATCCGGCCGCCCGGCTTATCGCCAGCAAACCCAGCCCGGCCGCTACAAACGCCCACCACGCGCCATCCGGCAGCAGCACTGTCGATAGAATAACCAGTAGCGCGCCAAGCACTTTGACACGCGGATCCAGGCGATGCAAAACGCTGCGGCCTATCTGATACCGGTCAAGCGCATGAAATTGCATTTTAAGAACGCCCGGTCGGGCGTCGTGTCAGGCGCACCAGATAGACGGCCGTCGCGGCCACCACCAACACACCCAACGCCCCCGCCAGCAGCGTGGACAGGTTTTCGCTGCCCACAAAAGGTATGGTGTAATCCGGCAGGACTTCATACGGCGCGGCCACGGCCGTGCTGATAAACCCCATATCCTGCGCCACCCGCTCCAGGCCATCCGGGCTGGCCGAGGCGTAAGGCGCCAGCAGCACCACCGCCAGCGAAAGCAGCACGCCGGCCACAATCCAGCCACGGCTGTTACGCGCTTCTCCGGCATTGAGCAAATCGGGGCGCACGCGAAACACAAAAGCCAGCGCCGCCACCGTAATGAGCGCCTCGCCCAGGCCGATGAGCGCATGCACGCCCAACATCACCGGCACAACCAGACCCGCGGCCGCCGTACCGCTCAGCCAAAGCTGCAGCGCCGTGAAGAGCGCTGCGGCCATCACGGAAAGCCAGGCCGCCACGCCAGCCGCCGCCAATTGAAACGACCGGCTGCGGCCACCTGTTGTGCGAAACAACCCGTACCCCACCAACACGGTTACAATGCCCATGTTGAAGATATTGGCCCCCATCACCAGCAAGCCGCCATCCTGAAACAGCAGCCCCTGAACGCCAATCACGCAGGCCATGACCAACATGCCCACCCACGGACCCAGCATGATAGCCGCCAGCGCGCCGCCCAACAGGTGGCCAGAAGTGCCGCCGGCCACCGGAAAATTGATCATTTGCGCGGCAAATATGAAGGCGGCCATAATGCCCGCCAGCGGCGCGAGCCGTTCGTCGAATTCCGCCTGACTCTTACGCACGGCGATGGCCAGAGCAACGGCCGTTAACCCCCAAAACAGCGCAGAAATCGTCACGCTCAAAAAGCCGTCAGGAATATGCATCGGGCTGATGGATAACAAGGTCATGAATTTTCCTCCAAATGAACCACTATAGACTGGAAGCCCGGCAGTCGGCGCACACGCCTTGAATAACCACATGGTCCAGGTCTGCCTGAAACCCATGCTCGACCAACAACCAATCGGCCAGATCGGCAAGCTGCGTGGCGGCTAATTCGGCCACGTGGCTGCACTGGCGGCAAACCAGGTGGTAATGGGGCTGCTCCCCAACCAGTTCGTAAACGGTTTGGCCGCCAATGTCGCTTTTGGCGATCAGGCGCAATTCGACAAAAAATTCCAAAGTTCGGTACACAGTGGCCTGATTCAGAGCTGGCATTTGGGCTGAGACTTGTTCATAAATTTCGCTGGCTGTGGCATGGCTGCTCATGGCGCACAACGTATCCAGCACCAGTTGGCGCTGCGGCGTCAGGCGGTAGCCCTGGGCGCGAATGAGTTGAGGAAGGTCAAGATGGTGATGAGACATGCATTACTCGCAAAAATTTTCTATTGCAAATTTTTGCAATAATTTGCCAATTTGTCAACTTGTTGGCTGCCGAAGAGGGGCTAAAAATCCCAGGGGGCGGCGGAACTGCCGCCGGTGGTGTAGAGCGAGGCGCGGATGGCAGGAGCGAGATCGGGCAGCAAATCGGCGGTGGCAGCGAGCAGGCCAAAACAGCCGGCGAGCATCATATCGCCAAATGGCGCGGCGAAATACGGCCGTAAGCCCGACCCGGCCATCAGCGCCCGCCGTGGACCGGTGACAGCCACATCAAAACGGCCGTTCCCCAAAGGCAACGGCTGGCGATGAGGAATATACGCGCCGTGGCCATGGTCCTGGTAGACGGCGTCGTGCAGCAAACTGCCATCCGCCAGGCGATACAGCAAATCGTCGAGCCGGGGCCGGTCTAGCAGGCCGGTGTGGTGTTCAAAGACGCCTTCGATGCCCGTGGGACCAACACGGAAGGCGAGCGTGTGCAAATTGCCCAGATTGGCGATGAGGATGCGCGGTTCGGCGCGCACGGCCGTGTCCATCAGCGCCCCTAACACGGCGGCCGGAGCGGTATCCATCACCACCAGCGGCGCGTCGATGTTCTGGGCAGACTGCACCACGGCTTGTAAACGCGTCATGATGGGCGGCACGTCGGCGGCGCGGTAGGCAAAGGCGCTGAGGCGGTTGTTGGCCTGCACCCGCTGGCGGATGTAGTCGAAACGAAAGAGACGGTCGGAGTAATCCGGCGGTGAATTGCCATGATCGAACACGCCAACGGCCACGGCCGTTACGTCTGCCAGAGAGACGCCAAATTCACCCATCGCCCGATCAATCGCTCCAAAATCAAAATCACGCAGCGAGAGCCGCTGCACGTCGCCTGGCAAGGCGGCCAGTTCGTCGTCGCTCACCAGGGTGATGCCCATCTCGCGGATCACGTCCAGGTCGTCGTTGAAGGAACGGGCGGCGGCGGGCGTGGCGTAAAGCGGCCAACCGGCGCGCAGGTGCGCTTCGGCGGCCCATTGGCTGGGGCCGCCGCCCATGGTAAGACCGGTGAGGGCAACGGCCGTTCCCCGGCGTGTGGCCTCTTGTATACGATGGTGCACCATCATCGTGGGCGAGGGCACAACCAGCTTAAAGCCGTTTTCAATGTCCAGGCGCGAATCGTATAAAAAAATATCCTGCGTGCCGGTGCCAATATCTACACAAAGAATTTTCATGGATGCTTCTGTACGTTAGAGACTAGAGACTAGAGATTAGAGATTAGAGATTAGAGATTGGATATTATCCCCCAACCCCAAAATCGCAAATCGTAAATCGCAAATCGCAAATCGTAAATCGCAAATCTACAGGTTCACAGGCAAGCCGGCCAGACGCATGATTTTGAGGGCGTTGGTGGTAGGGCATGGGCCAGGGCGAAGACGGAAATCGAAGACCATCTGGCCGTCTACCACATCGTCCCGGAAATGAAAATTGCTAACGGCCGTATTCTCATCGGCCAGCTTCACCAATTCCAGGTCGTGGGTGGCAATCAGCCCCACGCCGCGCCCGCCGACCAATGCCTGCACAAACGACTGGCTGCCAATCAGGCGCTCGCGATTGTTTGTTCCCCGAAAAATCTCGTCGATGAGGAAAAATAACGGCCGTTCATCCGCCTCTTCCAACGCCGCTAGCAAGCCTTGTAACCGCCGCACTTCGGCATAAAAATAGGAAAACCCATCCGTCACCGAATCGCTAACCCGGATGGAGGTATACAGACGGAACAACCGCGCCGCAAAAGATTGGGCCACAACCGGCCCGCCGGCATATGCCAGGACCAGATTCACCCCCAACGTCCGCAGAAACGAGCTTTTGCCGGCCATGTTGGAGCCGGTGATGATGGCGATATCGCCCAAATGGGTGATGCGAAAATCATTGCACACCCGTCCCGAATGGCCGATGAGGGGATGGCCAACGGCCGTAACCGCCAGCAGTGGTCCGCCATCCGCCTGGATGTCTGGATAGCTGGTTTCCGGGTTCAGATAAGCGAACGTTGCCAGACTGTTCAGCGCTTCCAGCTCAAACCAGCGATCCAGCCAGCCCGGCAGGCGTGTTTGCAAAGCTCGCCGACAGGCATCCAGGCGATCCGCCACAAACAAATCCCAGGGCATCAGGGCGTTAAGCCAGAGCCAGAGGAAGGGATTTTGGCGCAGACCGGCCAGGGTGAGAACTTTGGTAACGGCGCGCAAATGGGCCGACGGCCGTTCCCTGGCGGCCAAAAACGGCGCGCACAAAGCCGCCACCTGTGTTCGACGGCCGTAGCGGTACGTCTCCAAAAAGCCAAAAACCGTACCCAGGCGGCGCAAGTTTTTCTCCAAAAAATAGGCGTCCTCAAACACAGCCGGGACATCCCGCGAGCGGGCGGCGTAAATCAGGGCATAGACCAGCCAGGAGTAGGGCCACAAAACCGGCAGCACCCCGGCCAGATTCAACGCCAACAGGCCGAGATTGACAACCGCCAGACCAGACAACACCCACAGCGCAGGGCGCACCGATTTGGCCTCGGCGCGGCTTTCCAGCCAGGCGAGGATGCGCTGACCGGGCCATTTTTCGCCATCGTCGGCGGTGGCCAGAGTGGCGTATAGGGCAAGTTTGTCGCGGAAGCGGGGCATCGCCGCCAGTTCGGCGACAAGCGGTTGGCGCGCGGCAATATGGGTCAATTGGGGATTGGTGTCCAGCAGCCAACTGCTCAACCGCTGGCTGCCTTCCAGGGAAACGGCCGTGTCCAACAACTGCAGCAATGAATGGTCGCCCACCAGATCCAGGTCCAGGGCAAAGGGATGGTCCAACCGCGACGGCACAGGCGAGGCCGCGGGAATTTGCGACCAATCCAGGCTCATGCGGGCCACGTGGGTTTGCTTGATGCGCCGCCAGATGTCATGACGGCTGACAGCTTCTTCGATGGTTCGGTGGGCGCGGACAAACAGGATGAAAGGGAGAATGGCGACGGCCGTTACCCCTACCCAGGCCCAAATCCCCCAGGTCAGCAAACTATATGCCGATAGGCCGACAGCCGCCAAAAACGATCCCAGCCGCCAACGCGCCAAGGTATCGCTGGTGCGGCGCAGAGCCGCCAGGCGACCATCCAGGCGGGCTATCTGACGGGTCAGAGCGTGGCGGCGGGCTTCCTTTGGCGTCATGGTTGCCGTCCCAACAAAATGCGCTCGAACCAATCGCGGGCTTCGACCGGGCGCAAAAATTGACCGATGTAATGATCACCCAGCCACAACTCAAAATGCAGGTGGGCATCCGAATCTTCACTTTCCAGCGAGGAGGGGGAGCCGGAATTGCCGACCGCGCCAATGAGCTGTCCCTGAGCCACCGGCTGGCCTTCCTGAATGCCGTAGTCGATGCTGCTGAGGTGAACGTACCGTGACACCAGACCGTTGTCATGCTCAATCCACACCTGCCGCCCGCGATAAAAATCCAGCCCGGCTTCTGAGGTATAGCCCAACTGCTGGGCCTCTGCCTGCCAGTTGAAAAAATCGGCCGGGAATGGCGGCGCGTAATCATGCATGGCGCGAATGACGGTGCCGGCGGCGGCAGCATACACCGGCGAGCCGACGCTCCAATAGAAATCGGCTCCCTGGTGGACGCCGAGGCGGTAATGGCGGGGCGCGCCGGGCATTTGCAGATCGCGGGTGGAAATGTTGGGGCCAATCGGCGAGACAAAGCCGCTGATGCTGGCCAGGAAGGCGGGATCGTGGGGCTGCGGGTTGGGCAGGGGCGCGCCGCCGGTGATGGCTGCCAGCCGTTCTGGCCGGTTGGCAAAATAGAGACGGTCGCGGCCGGCAAAAAGCAGATCGCCTGCTTCTGTCAGGGCCACGGCGCTGACTTCGGCCGGGAGCTGCCAAAGCTGGCGCAGCTGGCCGGAATCGGGCGACAGAACGAGCAGGCGACGGCCGTCGCTGTCTAACACGTAAACGGCCGTGGCCGCGGCTACAACCTGGCGTGGCTGGGAGATCATGTCTGGGGAACGAAACGTGGGCAAGCTGGCCGTGTCGCGGTAAAGATGCAGGCTGCCCGCCTGGGTATCCATCTCTTGCAGCAAAACGTACACATTTTCGGCGGCGGCAGGGCTGCTGGCGGCGGAAACGTCCACGGCGCGGGCTTCCGGCAGCATCCACAACGACTGCTGCACGCCATCCACAACCTGCATCACATATTTGTAACTGGTTTCCAGAAGGTAACGGCCGTCGCCCAGCCCATCCAGCGCCACATAATAATGGCTGGATGTGTCCCGAATCGGCCGGTCGTCGCGTTCCAAAGTCCAGGTCTGGCTCAGCCAATCGCGGCGGTAAACATCACCGGCGCGATCCAGCGCCAGCAAGCCATCGGGGGCGGCATAAATGTCCAGCGGCTCGATCACCATCACGCCATCCACAACATCGCCGGGCGCGAGAAGCTGCTCCGGCGGCGCGGGCTGGGCCAGATTGAAAGCAAGCACGCGGCCGGCATCGAGCAAATAGGCGGTTTCCTGGTGCGCCACCAGCGCCAGAGGATGAATGAAGGTGTTGGCGGCAAACTGCCACAGGCCGGTGTTGGCCGGTTCGGGGAGGAAAAATTCGGCGTTGTAGGTCACGGCCGTTTGCGCCCAGGCGTCGTCGCGCAGGTTGGTAAACTGTGGCGGCGGCGGTGTGGGAACGAGGGTGGACACGGCCGTTGGGGCGGCCGTGGGCGTGGGCGGCGGGGTAAACGTTGCCTGTGGCAGCTGGGTAGCGGTGGCTGTGGGTGAGGCCTGGGTAGGAACGGCCGTCGGGGGTTGGTTCTCGTTGGAAGCAGAAACCGGATGACAGGCCACCAAGCCTGAAACCGCCAAAAAAGTGAACAGCGCCAGCAAATAAAGAAGCAGCGGCGAGGAAGTCAACGATTTAATTTTCACGGGCAGGATTGTAGACCAGATTGGCGAATTGACCAGACGCAGGGCGGCATCCGGTAATGAATGTTTCCTATCTCTCATCTGCCAGCCAACCAAGTCTCGGGTTTCGGCTTCTCTGCAATATGCGCTGGTTGTCCTTCAGCCAGACGGAGATGGCGCTTTGCGCTGGCGCATGAGCCTGGGAGCGCCCGCCAAATGTTACAAAACTGTTACGGCCGTTTTACCCCGACGCGTTTGCAAGTAAACTGGTACCGCATCAACACTTGCCTTGCGCTTTGTTCACACGGCCAAACAGCGATCAATTACGTCGAGACCAATCGCAAGCTGGAGAAATGGCGGGCAGAAACCTGGCAGGTGATGGCATGGCAAACGATCATCTTTTTATGGAGAAAATATCATGATCTCAGCGTTAGCAGCATTGGAAAGATTGCAAGAAGGCAACCATCGTTTCATCGCCGATATTCAGGAGGGCGGACCCACCACCGGCGCGGCGCGCCGCCGTGAGCTAGTGTCCGGCCAGGAACCATTCGCCATTATTTTGGGATGTTCGGACTCGCGCGTCCCCGCCGAGATTGTCTTCGACCAGGGGTTGGGCGATTTGTTTGTCATCCGGGTGGCCGGTAATGTTGTGGCGCCATCACAAGTGGGCAGCGTGGAATTTGCGGCCGAAAAATTTGGCACGCGGCTGGCAGTCGTCTTAGGTCATTCGATGTGCGGCGCGATTTTAGCCACTCTGGATGAATTGGAACGACCATCGCAAAGTCGCTCGCCAAACCTGCGCTCGATCGTGGATCGGATACGGCCGTCGCTGGAAGAACTGCTAGAAACCGACCTGCGGCAAAACCGGGAGACGCTGGTGCGGCAGGCCGTTCGGGCCAACATCCGCGCCGCCGCCAATCATCTTCGGCATGGCTCGCGAATTTTGGAGCAGTTGATCCAAGAGGATGGGTTAGTCGTCGTGGGGGCAGAATATTCGTTGGAAACCGGCGTCGTCGATTTTTTCGACGGACTTCCAGAAATTGGCTAACCAAACCGGCTGGTTTTAGCCTGCGCTTCGATTTAAGTTTTTCCCCTGATGGGTTCGGCAGCACCTAGTTCAGACCAACGCTCAGGCCTGCACCGGTCTGCGTAAATTGTTTAGCAGAATAAAAACGCTGACGAAAAATACCCATGCCGGAAAAATCAAAGCTGTCCACAAAGTAAGGTTTATAACCACCAGCAAGATCAGCGCCACCAAATACGTCACCACCACCAGCCAACGCGGCATCAGGTTGGCGCGCAGCCAGATCGTCCCTAAGGAAATCATAAACGTGCCGGCCATGCGCAGCGCATAGACATTGCTAATTTGCAGCATAACGGCGCGGCCGAAAACGATGAGGTCTGGCTGGAAATTCTGACTGCCCTGAATACTGACGCTGTTCACAATACCGCCGGCGATGGCCATGGCAACAAAAACCATCGCCAGGAATAAGAGGCCGCTGCCCAAAAACACGGTCGATAAGAAATGTTCTTCGACCTCGCTAAGACGATCGCGAATGACACCCATAAACCACAAAAACGTAATACCGGCAAAAGGCATGAGCAGGAGAGAAAGCGTAATCCATCTGGCGCCTTGCTCTACCCAGGATGTGTCGCCGGAAAGGGTTTCAGGGACAGCCAGGCGCATCAAAATGACGCTGACCGCAAACAGCAGTGCAAACAGGATTCCGGCGGCGGCCATAGCCCGCGGCGCGGTTAGATGTATTCTAAGGGGAATGGGTTCTTTGGAAACTGTCATCCAGGCAATCCTATCATCGCTTTATACGAGAACTAAAGTCCAAACAGCAGCGACACACTTAGATTATCACACGATTGTTGCGCTCTAACCAGGCCTGCCCTTTCTCCAGCGGCCCGGCTATCTGCCGCGGCGCAATGGCGCGACCCAAAACGGACAGCAGCATGAGCATTTGCGTAACCAGAATGTACAGCAGGTAAAGCCACAGGCCAGTGGACAGGCCCAGTTCGCCTTCGCTGATGATTCGGATCAGTTACCTTCCGGGAAATTTTCTAGGGGCACACGTCTGGCGCAAGGCCGAAGAGCGCCTCTCCGAAATTGGTAAAATCTCAATCATGTGGTCTCCAGTCAATACTTCCCCAAAATGGTAGCCACTGTATGAACCAGATGTTCAAATTGAATCGGCTTTTTCAGAACAGCGATAACACCAAGGTCTTCTAAAAGAGTCATGTCAACATCCAGCGGGTGTCCCGACATGAGTACCACTGGAATGTCCCTGTTCCGCTGGGCGAGATTCTGCAGCAGGGCAATACCACCCATGCGCGGCATGATAACATCACAGAAAATGAGTGCGACAGGTTCTTGCAGCTTTTCAAGGAGAGCTAAAGCATCTAACCCGTTGTCGGCGCTGAGGGTGCGATATTGCCACATCTCCAAACTCTGAGACATGACCTCGCGCAGTAATTCCTGATCCTCCACAATCAGGATCAACTCCCCGTCACCTCTGGGAAGATCGGCGTCTGATTGCACAATTAGCTGGTCAACTGGGATTGTTAGGGCGGGCAAATAAATGGTAAACGTTGTGCCCGCGCCCACCTCGCTGTCGACAACAATATGACCATCATGTTGGGCGATGATGCCGTGCACCTGGGCCAACCCCAAGCCTGTTCCTTCGCCCTGTTTTTTGGTGGTGAAAAATGGATCAAAAATATGCGAGAGAATGTCCTGGCTGATGCCGTGACCTGTATCACGAATGCTAATTCGCACCCAATTTCCCGCAGCCATGTTCGGAACCGGTGAATTTTTCGCTTTTAGCACGGTCAATCTGGACAGATCGAACGATAATTTCCCGCCGTTTGTCATGGCATCGCGGGCATTCACTGCCAGGTTCATAATCGATTGTTGGATTCGGGTCGGATCGGCCTGAACGATAAATTGGCCTGGTTCGGCTTGGAAGCGGACCTCAATATATTCCGGCAGCATACGCTGCATGAGCTGAAATTGTTCTTCAAGCAGGGGCAGCAAATCAACCGGTCGTCGCTCCATGACAGATTGGCGGCTGAAATCTAGAATTTGTTGAATCAGCGCTGCGGCCCTGTTGGCTTGCTCGATGATGGTTGTCAGGCGGGTTTGGGTGTCTGCGGAGGGGTAAGAGGCCTTCTGCAACAGCTCGGCATAGAGAATGATTACGGCCAAGATATTATTAAAATCGTGGGCAATGCCGGCAGCCAGTTGACCAATGGCGGCCAGTTTTTCTTGCTGCTGAAGCTGCTGCTGAACCAGGCGTTCTCTGGTTACTTCACGCAGGACCAGCACCCATCCTTCGGTGTTGGGGGTATTTTTTTCGATGGGACGGGCGGCGGCGATGAAGATACGGCCGTCATCTGCCACCACTTCATGACCGCTGCCGGATAACGGCGAGGTTTGCAAAGCCTCCAAAGACAGCACCCCCAGATGTGTCAGAACATCGCCAATTCCCTCGCCGCCCAGCAGCGCCAGGTATTCCTGACCCTGCGAATTGGCCAGCAAAAGGCGATTTTGCCCATTAAGCAGAAGAATGCCTTCCGGCACGCTCTGCATGATCTGGCTCATCTGTTCCGCCTGCATGCGTACCTGGCTCAGCAACTGTTCGCGCTCGCTTTCTTCTTTTCGTCGCTGGGTAACATCTTGTTTGATGGCCACAAAATGAACAATCTGACCCGAATCGTCTCGAACTGGGGTGATGGAGGTTTCCTCAATGTAGGAGGCGCCATCTTTGCGCTGGTTGACAATTTCGCCGTGCCAGGATTGTAGCGCGGTGAGGGTTTGGGATAATGCTTCGTAAAATGCCTGATTGTGGGTATCGGATGGCAGCAGGGTGTATAACATTTGTCCCAGGGCTTCTTCCCTGCTGAAGCCGGTGACGGCCGTAAACGCAGGGTTGACCCATTCGATACGGCCGTCACCATCGAATATCACAATGGCATTGGCCGCCGACTCCAGCGCAGTGCTTTGCAGCCGGAGCTGCTGCTCATTCTGGATGCGGTCGGTAATATCTCGCGCCGCAGCATAGGTTATCTCGCCAATTTGGGAGGCGCGCCACTCGATCCAACGGTAGCTGCCTTCCCGATGCCGGTACCGATTCACGAAATTGACCACCTGTCCATGATTGAGTAGATGCTCAACGGCCGTTTCGGTTTTACTTTTGTCCTCAGGATGGATATATTGCATGAACGGTTGTCCGATCATCTCGTCCAACGGGAACCCCAATGTTTCCTCCCACTGTTTGTTTAACCGCCGAAAATTACCGGCGGCGTCGGTGATGCACAACAAATCCAGGGAATTGGTGAAGTACCCGTTTAACTCGGCGGCCACGGCCTGCAAATTGGATTCGGCCAGCTTCTTGTCGGTCACATCCATCGCCATGCTAATAACGGTGCGACGGCCGTCTGGCAAACGGCCCAACGGCGAGGTGCTGAAATCCCAGATGCGCTGCGAGCCATCCTGGCAAGTAATGGTAAATTCACCTTCGGACACACGTTCGTTCAGCGCGTACAGACGGTCGATGCCCTCTTCGATCGGGGCTTGCCTTTCGCCATAAGCTCTTTCTGTCCAGTCGGAGATAGTCTTTAAATCGGCCAGATCGTAGCCGGTAAATTCGGCCCAAGTCTGGTTAATAATCAGAATTTCGCCATCTTCGGCGTGGATGATGATAGGAAACGGCGCTTGATCAATTGCCGTGCGGAAGCGGGCTTCGCTGGCTTGCAGTTCCTGACGGGTTAATACTTTCTCCGTCACATCGCGGGCAATGCCTTCAACGGCCGTTAAACGGCCGTCCTCCTCATCAAAAATCAACACCGTGCGCTGTTCAATCCACAACGTCACGCCATCTCTACGCACCCAACGCAACACTACCGACTCATCATGCGTGGCATCACCCCGTCGGATCTTGTCCAATAAATGGCGATCTTCAGGATGCACCAGCTTGTAATCCAGCCCGACGTCCTCGTAAAACTCGTCGGGCGTATAGCCGGTCATGGCCGTAGCCGCCGGACATACATATTCATACCCCGGCGTCGGCAGCAGCCGGTACCGGTAAATAAAATCGGGCGCATTTTCGGCCAACAACCGAAAACGCTCCTCGCTGGCTTGCAATTCAATCTGGCTCCGTTTTTGTTCCGTGAGATCATGCACAACGACCAGGCGCACTTTTCGATTCTGGTAATCCAATGTATGAGACACAATCTCGACCGGGAAAATCGTGCCGTCGCGGCGCATGTGCCGCCATTCGCCCGCATTGTTCAGTGGCCGCGTGGTCGCAGCGATATCGGCCAACAAACGGGGAATATCCTCCGCTGGGCGAATATCTTTCAAAGTCATCTTTAAAAACTCAGCCCGGGTATAACCGTAATGGTCAATGGCAGCTTCGTTCACCGCCAAAAAAACAAGTGTGGCCTCATCATAAAGCCACATGGGCAAGGGATTGTTCTCAAACAGGAAACGATACTCGTGTTCTTGCCTCTGGAGGACCCGTTGCGTGGCGCGGTGCTCCCTGGCGCTGACGTGCAAAAGGTAATACAACAACAGGGTGCTTCCAATCACAAACACCCAGCCTTTCAGAGTTTGCCAATAGGATATTGTGTTGGCATCGACTATCCGCGCAGCCAGCAGTTGGTCTGTTATAACAATCCAAAATACACCGAAAAGCAGATAACTTACGGCCAGGAGTATTGGGGAGGTAAGAAAAAATCTTTTCATCTCAAGCCTTGATTATTACACGGCGGTAAACCCATCACGTGTCCAAAGTCATTGTACTATGAAAAAGTTCAACCAAACCAAGAAATTGACTAGTTACCGTGGGATATTGACGTACGGGGAAGGTCCGACCACAGCGTATGTGATTGAGAAGGTATGGGTGGACGTTTTCCAGGGGGCGCGAAACGGCCGTTTAACCGGCCAAAAACACATAGCCCAGACTCAGACAGAACGAACACGCCACCAAACAGTCCGGCAGCTTATCGTTCCCGCAAACGCGGGTCGAAAATTCGTTCCAGAGCCAACCCCACCATGGCAAAAGCAAACCCCACCAGAAACAGCAAAAGAAATGGCGCCAACACCAAATGATACGCCTCGCGGTAGACGCCTGAAGCAAGCGCGTCGGCCACCAGTTTGCCCCATGTCGGCAGGCGCGGATCACTTACGCCCAGATAAGCCAGCGTCGCTTCCAAAAAAACGAAGCTCGGCACCAAAATAATCAGTTTAGGCAGCAAAATGGGCAAGACACGCGGGGTCAGGTATCGCGTCACCAAACGGCCGTCGCTGGCCCCGTAAGCCTGCGCCGCTTCCATGTAAGGCGACTCTTTGATTTGCAAAAAGACGGCGCGATAGGTCTTGATCGAATGGCTGAAAATGTTCAACAGAATGGTCACGCCCAGAATGGTCCAGATACTTTTGGAATATAACGTATACACCATCAGGCTCACAGCCAGGAAAGGGAGCAGCAGGTTGATTTCGGTAAGGAACTGCACCAACCGGTCCACCCAGCCGCCATACCAAACCCCAACAGCCGCCAGGAACATGCTGGCAATAGACGTGACAACGGCCGCAACCAGACCAAAGGCCAGCGCCACCGGCGTTCCCCATAACAAGGCCAAAGACAAATCACGCCGGTTGGCGTCTGTCCCGGCCAGGCCATGCACCTGGCCAAACAAGACAAATTCGGCGTCTACCACCGCCTCCTCTTCAAAAACCAGCACATCAAACCGCAGCTGATACGGGCCTTGCAAGATAACCGCTTCTTCCGCGTCGCGGTCCAGGAATAATGCTTCTTGGGGATAATCGGCTCGCAGCCGGCGCTGCAACCGTTTGTCACGAGAAAAATAAAAGGCAGACCCGTCCTCGCCGGACAGACTGGCGATTTCGGTTTCCTGTCCGGCGGGATTGATCCAGGTCATGGTCACATAGGGCAGTTTTTCGTTGTACTGCGAAGTAAAGTAAACAGCCAATTCCTGGGGAAAATGGCTGTAAGGGTAATCAAAGGCAAAGGTATAGCTAATCTCTGTCTGGCTGTCGGAGACGACGCGCACTTGTTTTTGGATGGCCGGGTCCTGGCTGTTCATGATCATCGTTTCGGGCAGTTTGTCGCGGCGGAAAAAATTAACCCAGGCGGGCTGCGCATCTTCGGGATTACGCGCCCAGACGTTGTTATCGCCGCGCCAATCGGCGATGGCCTGGTCGTAGGGAATGGCGATGACGGTGTAGATGGCGATACCGACAAAGATAGCGATGACGATTAACCCGAAAACGGCCGTCGGGTATCGCCCCAATTCGCGCAAAATGCGCCCCAAACCTTGCGCCTGCCGCCCCACAGCCGCCAACACAGAGCGCACCGACCAGCGATTGAGCCTGGGCAGGGTGGGAAATTTGAGGCGCGGCAGGTGAATATGAGGACGGAAACGGCCGTGCCCCTCCCCCTGCCCAATCACCAAATTGCCAGTCTTCTCCCGACTCCCCACCGACAGCCTGGGGTCCACAAACGCATAGGCAATGTCCAAAAGCAGCACCGTCAGGGCCAGCAAATAGGCAAATATCACCGCCAGCCCCACAATAACCGGCGTGTCCGAAACCCGCAACGCATTCACAAACACTTGCCCGATCCCGGCCACGTTAAAAATGGCTTCCAGCACAATGACTTCCTGCCACAGCACAACCGTCATCAAGGCAAAGCTGGTCAGCAGACCGGGCAAGGCCGGGCGCAAAATGTATCGCCGCTCAATTTGCCGGTTAGACAACCCTTTCGCCCTGGCCACATCCACATAATCCTCGTTCGAATAAACCAGAAAATAAGACCGCCAGGCATTGACGGTCAAAAACAGGCCGCTGATCAAAATTGCCAGGAAGGGCAGAAACATCCGGCGCAGCAAAAGCGGCACATATGACACCTGAAACTCTTCCGGCCAGGCGTCGAATGCGCCGCCAGTCGAAAAAGTGAAAAGCCGCAAAAACAGCACACTGAGAATCACGCCATACACCCATGCCGGGGCGGAAGAGAGCGGCGAGAGCAGAACGAATAGTTTGTCGAACCAACGGCCGTAATACCGGTTCAGCGTCAGCGCCAAAAAAATAGCCAGCACAAACAGCACCAGATAAGCCGCGCCAAAGACAAACAACGTCCGCGATAAATGATCCAGAATAATTTGCCGCACGCCGGCCGAATTGCCACTGAGGCCATACGCCTGCGGATGGTCAGCCTGCCCCCAATTCAGCGTCAGGCCGTCCACCAACCAGTTCAGCGTGCGCAGCGGGAATGGCCTGTTTAGACCCGCCGCCTCCTGCATGGCCGCCCGTGTCTGTTCATAAACAAGCGTCCGCTCCTCTTCCGGCACGTCGCGCAGCCAACCTTCACGCACCATGCCGCCCAACGTCAGCTCAATGCGGCTTTTAACGATCTCATCAATAAAGCCTCCGTAATTGGCCACGAGAATAATGATGTAAACGGCCGTTACCACCGCCAGCAAAGACAACGCCCCCCGGCCAAGAATATATCGCAGCAAATTGTGCCAGCCGGACCGCGCAGGTTTGATAGTGGAGATATTTTCCAATGGTAGGTCTGCCAAAGTTTGTTTCACAACATATTCCAAAGGCGCAATTCAAGCCAACAGCCCATTTTCCTACGCCTCCGATTGTATCAGATTGGGTCAATCTTGTTGGTCTTTAAGAAAACAATCAGGTAATGAACTGGTCATTCTGAGCGGAATCTTCGGAGCGAAGAATCCCTATCACTCGGTCATTTCAAGCAAATGGGATGCTTCGGAGGATGCTTCGGCAAGCTCAGCACAGGCTCTCAGCATGACATGTCTCTCGATTACCGGATTAATTTTTTAATCTGCAAGAAGATTGACCCAATCTGGTTCAGTTTCCCGGCGGCGGATTAAAACCCCAGCGCAAGAAAATCATCTGGCCTTCCGGGCTGAGGATAAAGTCGATGAATTGCTGCGCCGCCGCCGGATGGGGCGCGTCAGCCAGCGGCGCAATCGGGTAAGCAGCAACCACGTTTTGGGCGTCAGGAACGGTGATCTGTAAAACCCGATTGGCAATCTCTGGCGTCACATCCGATGTGTACACGATGCCTGCGTCAGCTTCTCCCAAGGCAACTTTTGCCGCCACCTGCCGCACATTATCCTCTTCGGACACCAGGTTGGCGTAAAATGACGCCTGAAAATCCGCCGGCATTCGCCCGACAATCTGGTCGGTATAGTCGCGCACCGGCACACCCGCCACCGCCAGAATCAGCTTCACGCCCGGCTTGGCCAGGTCTTCCAACGCAAACACGTTGGCCGGATTGTTTGCCGGCACGATAACTGCCAGACGATTGGAAACAAAGATCGTCTCAGTTCCCGCCTGAATGCGGCCCATATCGATGACCGCCTGCATTTGCGCCTCGTTCGCCGAAGCAAACACATCCGCTGCAATGCCCTCGCTGAGTTGAGCCGCCAACTGCGAAGACCCGGCAAAATTCAGCGCCACCCGGATATCCGGATGCTGCGCCTCAAACGCTTTGGCCGCCTCCTGGAACGCTTCCGTAAGCGATGAGGCGGCAAAAACAGTGATTTCTTGTGGCGCAGTCGCGCTTATCTCCGGCCGAACCAGGCCGCACCCTCCCAGTCCCAACAAGATACACAGGATCAGTCCAAATTTGGCGGTCATGATTTTCTCCTTTTAGCGGCGGTGAGGCCGGGAATCTTGCACAAAAGTAATTTTGATAGTTGTTTGTGAAATTACTATTAGTTATAATGCAAACAACTATTACTAGGTTGCATATCGGGCAGTTGTGTAACTGGCCGGTATTGTAGCAGGGGAGCCAACCATGAATCGAAAAACTATCACGTTAATTGTAGCCGCCCCTTTGGCGGCAGCTGTGAGTGGAACTTTGTTCTGGCGGTGGGTAAGCAACAGGCAGGAACGGCCGTGTCCTCCCTGGCTAACCATACTCCTGGAAAATCCTTACATGCGCGCCGTCGCCAGCGC